>DATCRM010000075.1:0-3855 GCA_036568985.1 Lacunisphaera sp.
GGGTTGACGTTAAAGCCGCGCCGCACGGCCACCACGAAACGGCGATGCAGGGCACGGCCTGTTACCTGTGGGACCAGATGACTTTCAGCGGGGTTCATCCCGCCGATGATAAATTACCTGTGAGTCCGGCCGGAAAATTTCCCGCATCGCACCTGCGCCATTATCCGCACAACCCAGATCAGGTCTGTGCGGTCCATCGCGGGGCTTTCACGCCGGTTAGGACTCGCGAATCGCCGGACGGGTTCCCGGTAATTCCATTCCACCGGTGGGCAAAGTCCTGTTGTGCAGAATTTCAGTTGGCCTGCCACGCCGTCTCCTGTCCCTCGCTGTAGTGCTGATAGGCCGTCTTCAGCCCCGTCAGCACTTCCGCGGTGGTTTCCAAGAGGGCTTGGAATCGTGGCTCGCTCACCCGCGCGATGTCGGCGCGGGCATGCTGGATCAATTCATCAAGCTGTCCCTGGATGTTTGCACTGTGAGCCTTCGGGTCGGCGGAATCTTCGTTTTTAGTTTTCATGATCCCAAGCTGGACCGGGCGCGGGACCGACCGGTTCCTTGGGGTCGTCGGTGCCGGCAGCTCGAGCCGAGGGATATCGCCAATGGGAATAACCCGGAACCGGCGGCCGATTCGTGCCTCCATGACTGTGACGATCCTATCAATCCACCCAACAAGTCCGCTGGCTCCGGACAGGATCTCCGCCGGCCACGGTCACCCAATAAAAGAGGAACCTACCATGCCCAGAACCATCGCAATGAAACGCGCGCGTCGGGATGCCCGTCGCGGCAAAAAACCCGGAACTCAGGCCGGCGAATTCGTCCGTGAGGAAATGCGCTCCATGAAGAGAGGCAGCGGCAATGTGCGTTCGCGCAAGCAGGCCATCGCCATCGGCCTGTCCGAGGCGCGCCGCTCGGGGGTGAAGCTCGGAGCGCCGAAAAGGGGTTCGCGGTCGATGCGACGGAAGGCCGCGCGCGACACCGCAATCGGAAGCGGTCGGGCGAAACCCAACGCTGCGCGGTCCCGTGGGGCCCGCAAAGCCGCCCGCACCCGCGAGCGGCGCTACCGCCATTGACCGGGTCCTGGGGAAGCTCCGTTACGCTTGGCCAAAAGTGGCACGGGTCTGCCGGCCCATGAGGAATGAAATCACGGGTCGGAAGACGCGTGCCACGGAAATCAGCGGGAACTTCCGCCGATGGCGACCGGCGCCAAGGCGATGCTTGGCGGAGCGTGCAGCCAGTCAGCGTATCGCTTCACGGCATTGACTGGCACCACGAAACGCCAGCCGGCCGCGTCAGGGCGCACGGAGAGGAGCGCCATCTTGTGCTTCCCCTCGGCGTCGAACATTTGGACCGACAGCTTGGTCTCGGTCGGCGTGGGATACTGGTTGAGCAGCGCGGCGCTGCCGAGCGGCACGTCCTTGGCGGCGAGGGCCGCGACCAGCCGCTCGGGCGAGACGAATTCCTGGCGCAGGCTGGCAGGCAATTGGGAGAAAAGCGTCGTCGCTTCGTGGTGCGCCTCGCCATCGAAAACCAGCAGGTCGGTGAGGGTGTCGATGTCGCCGTTGGCTGCAGCCCACAGCGCGGTCTCAAGGGTGGCCTCGGGCGTCACCCGGCCGGCATTCTGCCAGAGGGAGAAGGCCAGCGCACCACCCGTAAGACCGGAGCGCACGGTTGCCGGTGCGCGCTCTTCGTGGACGGCCGCGGCGCGGTGGCGCAAGGTCTCCAGTTCCGCCCTCAAACGTGTCACAGCCGCACGCTCGGCGAGCAGGCGGTCGAGCTCCTCCGCGCGTGCGTGAGCGGAGGCGAGCTCCTGTTCCTTTTGTTTCGTTCGACGATCGGCTTTCAACCGCGCGAGCGCCGCTTGCTGCCGGTCGCGTTCGGCGCGCAGCCTCTCGGCCGTTCGGTGCTGCCAACCGAGCACGGCCATGGCGGCCACAACAAGCCCGGCGATGATGACGATGGCGCGAAGACGGGTGCGCATGGGCTCAGAACCAGTCGCTGGCCGCGGGCGCGTCCTCGCCAGCTTGGAATTGCAGCAGCTGGCTCACCCGCGTGTTGACCTGACGGCCGCCTTTGAGCCCGGGATCGAACTGCCATTCTTTGATAGCCTCCACGGCGGCCTCCTCAAAGGCGTGGTGAGTGGACTGCACGGCTTGCGCGCTTTGCACTTTGCCCGTTGCGTCGATCACGAAGGAAACCACCACGCTGCCGCCAATGCCTGCAGCCCGCAGCTCAGCGGGATAGGCAGGCGCCTTTCGCATGAGCGCCTTGGGCGGACGGTCGAGTTGCTTCATCGAAAGTTCACCCCCGGGCTGCGCCGCAGTGGACCGGGTGGCCGCCGACTGCGCGGCGACCCTCAGTTGCTGCTGCAACGCGACAGCCTCGTTGCGCAGGCGCACCAGCTCCTCGTCAGAGACCTCGAGATTCGCGGACGGGTGATCGAGCGTTGCTGCGGCCGTGCCAGCCGGCGCGGCGGTGCGGGTGGCATTGGATTCGGTCTGGAGGGCGGCGATCTCGGCGCGCAGGTCGGCGTTGGCGGTTTCCTGCATGGCGTAGATGCCGGCGCCGGTGGCGACGATGGCTCCGGCGAGGGTGAGTTGGAGTTTGGTGAGTCCCATAAAGGTAAGGGCTGTGGCCGTGCCACCGGCGGTCAGGGCTGTGCCGGTCACAACGGCCGCGAGGCCGGCGGGTGCGGCGGTGACGGCCTGATTGGCGAGCACCAGCGAAAGCGCGGCGGCGGTCGAGGTCACGCCGCGCCGGGCCAGCAGCCCGCGCAGTTTGTCGACGGCACGGTCCACGCGCATCCGCGCGGCGTTGTCCGTGAGCGCGAATTTCGCGCCGACGGTGGCGAAGTCGCGGCCTTCGAAGTAGCGCAACAGGATCGCCTCGCGATCCTGATCGCCCAGTTCGGCGAGAGCGTCGTCGAGCACGGGACGCACGCGGTCCCAATCGAGCGCGGCCGTGGGATCGGGTTCTTGCATGAGTTCAGCCTTCTGTTCGCGAGTTCTCCGGCGTTGTTCGCCGCGCACCAGCTTGGCGGCGGCGAAGCGCGTGCTGGTGAACAACCAGCCGGACAACATCGGGCGACCGGTGAGTTGCGCCGCCTTCCGGGCGAGATCGGTGAACACCAGTTGGGTGACATCCTGCGCGAGATGGGCGTCGCCGTTGACCTGCCGGAGCGCCGCGGAATAAACGAGGTTGAGGTGCCGGCGCACGAGCTCGGCGAAGTCGCCTTCAGAGCGATTTTCGACGTAACGGCGGAGCAAGGCGGCATCGTCCATCATGGCAGTTCACCCTATAGCACCCGGCTGACGCGAAATCGCACAAAATAAACGATGGCTTGTGCAGCATTTGAGGTGAACGGGAACCCAAGGCCTCGTCCTCGCTACTATCGGGTTATGACAACGCTCAAAACCACCATTCGTTCCCCATTGAAATCCTCCCGGCCGAGATCGACGCTCGTGGGTGCCCGCACCTCGGCCAAGCGCGAAACGGCTCTGCTGCGCCGCGCCCGCACGCGACTTGAGTCGCAGGACCGGCCCAACGACACTTCCGCTCGATCGTCGCTGCTGGGCCGGCGGAGCGGGTCAGTCTAAGGCGTGTTTTAAAAACCGATTCGTGATCCTGAGCGCAGCGAAGATCCACGCGGTCGTCGTGTGCTTCACTCGCCGGAGTGGATTCTTCGCTGCGCTCAGAATAACGGATTTGAAGGCACGCCTTAGCCGCAACGATGCAGTCGGCGCGGGTGGTCGGGCACGTCCCTGTGCCCGTTTCGGAGGGTATCGAGCCACTCGCACGGGGACGTGCGCGTCCACCTTTCGGTATCCCAACTTTCAGCGCTAATTTGCGCGCCGACTGCAT
>DATCRM010000076.1:0-9310 GCA_036568985.1 Lacunisphaera sp.
GTACCCCGACGTCCAGATCCTGCCGGGAAACGATGTCTGGGTCACCGCCACCAATTCGCTTCATCATGTCGAGCCCGCGGCCGGACCGCCCCCCGGCGCGACCGCCAAGCCCGTGCTCGTGTCGCTCAGTGACACCCGGCAGAATCGGGAACTCCTCGCAAACCGCACCTTGTCCTCCGGTCCGCTGACCCTGCCATTTGGGCAGAACAGCCTGATGTTTCAATTTTTCTCCGGCAGCTACGGCTGGCGTCGGGCTCCGACTTACCAATATCGCTTGGGCCTCCACGAGCCATGGGCTGTGATCGACACCGGATCCTCGCTGCGGTTTCCCGCCCTGCACGAGGGGAAATATCATCTGCAGGTGCGAATCGGCGGGCCGCGCCGGGTGCCGGGTCCGCCGCTTGACTTCGACTTTGAGATCCTTCCGCCCTGGCATCGGACCAGGCTGGCCTACCTCGCCTACACGGTGCTCGGCCTGCTGGCGGTGGTGGGGTTGGTGCGCTGGTCCAGCCACCTCGAGCGCCGCAGAAACCGCGTACTGGAGCGGATTGTGCAGGAGCGGACCGGCGAGTTGGAAGCGACGATGCGCCGATTGAACGACGAGACCCGCGTGAGCGCGACACTTGCCGAGCGGGACCGGCTCGCCGTCGAGATCCACGACACCGTCCAACAGGGCCTCAGCGGCGCGATCCTGCAGCTCGACACGACCCTGCGGTTGCCGGCGGTCACCAGCGAGCTCCGCTCGCGCCTGGACGTCGTGCGCAACATGGTCGCCTACGCCCGGCAGGAAGTGCAGCACGCCGTGTGGGACATGAATTCACCGCTGCTCGAAGGCAATGACCTGGGGGACGCGCTGCGCAAGCTGACGACGTTCACCGACTCAAGCACCGTGGTTCCAACCGTCGCGATTGCCGGGGAACCGGTCCCGCTCCCCCGATTCACCACGCATCATCTCCTCCGCATCGCGCAGGAGGCGACAACGAACGCCGTCCGGCATGCGATGCCAAGCCGGATCACCCTCGAGCTCGACTACCGCGCCGATTCCGTCGTGCTGACCATCGTCGACGACGGCATCGGTTGCAGTCCGGATGACGCCTTGAACCGGCGCGGACATTTTGGTTTGCGAGGCATCCGCGGTCGCGCGACGAAGCTCGGCGGGGAATTCACGATGCAAAGCACGCCGGGCGCCGGGACATCGATCCGGGTGGAAGTGCCCTTAACGCCAGGAAAACCCATTGCTCCCCATGCCGAAGCTGTCCGCACCTCCTAAGATCCGCATTCTGCTCGTCGACGACCACATGGTGATCCGCATGGGGCTCATGACGGCGGTGAGCGACGCCGCCGATATGGAGGTCGTGGCGGACGTCGAAAACGGGCCGGAAGCGATCAAGGCCTTCCGGAAACACCGCCCCGACATCGTCATTCTGGATCTTCGTTTGCAGGGCCTGAGCGGCGTCGAGACGCTCCGCAGTCTGCGCGAGGAATTCAAAAGCGCGCGCATCCTCGTCTTCAGCAGTTATGCGAAAGGTGAGGAAATCTACCAGGCGATGAAGGCCGGCGCGTCCGGTTTTGTGATGAAAGAGATGCCACTCGACCGGTTGCTGGGCGCGATTCGCGCGGTGCACGAGGGCGAGCAATACATTCCTCCGGAAATCGCCGTCCGGGTGGGCGAGCGGTTGCCCGCGCAATTGTCGCCGCGCGAACTCGACGTGCTGCAGATGCTCGGTCGCGGGCTCAGCAACAAGGAAATTGGCGCCCAGCTCGGCGTGGTGGAGGGCACGGTAAAGATTCACATCACGAATATTTTTGGAAAACTGGGCGTTTCCGACCGGACCCAGGCACTCCTTACCGCGATCAAGCGGGGAATTGTGCAGATCGACTGACGGGATTGCGGAGTGCGGTCCGGCCGTTCCTGTCTTTGGTCTGGTCTCCCGAAGCTTTGCTTCGGTTTGGATGGAGGCGGGACTATCGGTCCCGTGGGATGTCCAGCTGTGCTACGTATGCCTCGCGGGGCTGGTAGCCCCGCCTCCTTTTAAGAATGCCTCGGAGCTTGCCTCGATGACCTTTACTTGGCGCTGCGCTCGACGGCGAGCTGTTCGCGGAAGGCTTGCTCCGCTGCGGCCACCAACTTTTTCCAACCGTCGGGGTCGACAAGGGGATTTCCCTTTTCGCCGCGATCCAGCCGGGCGAATTTGTCCGCCATCGCAAACTGGCCCCCATGCGGGGCGAAGAAGATATCGCAGGGCAGCGTCCGCAGTTTCGCGAAGGTGGCTTCGAAGTCGCTCACGAAGTCGGGGTAGAGCGGATTGTTGATCAAACGCGTGCCGGCATTGATGCTCACGCTGCTGAAGAAAACGACGTGCTGCGCGCCGCCGCCATCGGCGATCTCCATGGTCCACGTGGTGGCGCCGCGCGTGTGACCGGGCGTGAGGTGCGCGGTGAGGGTGACGCCGCCAAGTGTGACCTGTTCACCGTCGGCCACGATGCGATCGGCTTTCACCGGCGTGTAGAGCAGGGTCTCCTTCGGCCACTGCAGGAAATCGTCGCCCCCGCCCGACTCGAGCGTGCGGGCGTCCGCGGCGCTGGCGTAGATTTGCGCCCCGGTCAGTTGTTTCATTTGCGCGTGCCCGCCGACGTGATCGATGTGGGCATGGCTGCTCAGGATGATTTTTATGTCTGCGAGCCGAAATCCGAGTTGTTCGACACTGCGGCGGATGATCGGCACCGTGTCGTCAAAACCGGTGTCGAGCAGGATGTGGCCTTCCGGCGTGGTGATGAGAAACGAGCTCACGCCAATCGCCCCGACATAGTAGATGTTGCCGACCAAATGGCGGGGTGGCACGGGCGCCCGCCAGCTGTCGAAAAGCCGTTTTATCCACGTGGCGGAAGGAGCGGCCGGGAGCGCAGGGGGCGCCGGGTCGGCCGCGACCGCCGTGGCGATCAATGCGGTGCTCGCGAGGGTCGATCGAAGCAGGCGGTTCATTGGTGAAGGGATGCGGTGAGCGTCTGGGTGAGTCGGGTGAGCGGTTGATCGGTCGCATCGAGGAAGCGCGCGCAACAATCGACCATTCCACCGTTCTGCACCACGAGGAAGCGTACGATATTCGGTCCTTTTTTCAGCGTGAGTTTTCGCGAGACCCCGTCGTCGATCGATGTTTGCCGATCGCCATAGAGGCCGACAACTTCCTGGCCGTTGACCCACCAGACCGAACCGGCATTGGAGCCAACCGCCAGGCGCACGCCGGAAATTTCCTCGGGGCTCTCGATCACGGTCACACCCCAGAACACGACATTGGACGTGGGGCGGCCGAGAAAGAAGGCGAAGTGGTAGAGGTTGACGTTATGGCGGTTGGAGTCGACGGCGTGCCAGGCATAATCGGCGCCATTGACGGCGACTTTGTCTCCGGCGTGCGGCAGCACGGAAAACTGATCCGCGAAATATTCCTTCTTGGCCGCGGCTTGCACGGCGCCATCGGTCACCCGTCCCTCGCCGGGAATGGGTTCCAGCAGGAGCCAGCGTGAGAGAAATCCACCGGGTCCGACCTTGATGGCGGCAGTCGAGGGCGTCTTGAGCGAAGGCGAGGCGTCGACGCTGCCGCGCGGGGTGACGTCCGCGGCCTGGACGGCCAGGGCAGTCGTGAGCAATGCCATGGCGGCGCAATGGAAAAGAGTGCGGAGCGAAGTCATGGGACGACGATTCGAATGGTTGTAGCGGAGAATGTGCCGGCGGTTCAAAGTCCTTTGAGATTCCACCGCTGGCGATCGCTGGAGGGATCGAATGGGGCGAGCGTGGCGAATCCGCTGCCGATGGCAGAGAGCGCGAGCGGCGTTTTTGAGCCAGGCACCGCCTTCGGCATGACGCGGTAGGAACCGTCCGTGAGCTGCTGGACGGCCCAGAGTTGTTCCGGCACTCCGGTGAACGCAGGCACGGTGGTCAGTTCGGCGTCCTCGGTCGCGGCCAGCGCGCGGTCCGTGCCGGCCACGGTGATTTTGAAATAGGGCGCACCGGGATAGCCGCCGGCATTCGGAACGGCGCTGAGCGTCCACTTCTGTTGCGCTTGATCGAGGTAGTTGGCCATGCGCGTGGGAACATTGCCGGCGGGCCAGTTTTTCGATACCTGCGCCACGTCTTGCGGCGGAATCGGCGGGCCATTGCTCGGGCGGGGGCGACCACCCGGGCCTCGCGGAGCGCCTGAACCGCCGCCCGGAATCTGAGTGCCGGGCCCGGCAGGCGCGGGCGTCGGGCCGACCGCTGTTGGAGCGTTGCCGGCGGGAACGCCCGCAGCGTTGCCGGCACCGGGAGCACCGCCGGGCGGGCCTCCGCGTCCCCGGGTGAGGGGCACGCCTTCCACGCTGAGCTCGAGCACGGTGCCGGTGCGCACGGATTGGAGCATGTAGTCGCCGGCCTTGGCGTTTTCGCCCGCGACGGGCCAGCCGTCGCGCCAGAGCAGCGGGCGGATGGCGAGCACGCTGGCACCGCCGCGATCGAGGTCGGCCTCGTAATGATAGGAAAAGACCTCGACGCCATCGCCGAGATCGAACCGGCCGAAGTGTCCGGGGCCGACGACGCGGCTTTCGGAACCAAGGAAAAGTTTTCCACCGCCTTCCATCATATCGAGACCATCATGGTCGAAAAAAGGACCGGTGGGATTGCGGGAACGGCCGACGCGCAGGTTGTAGTTCGAGTTGGCGCCCTGGCAGCAGCTACCATGAGTCGCGAGGAGGTAATACCAGTCGTCGTGAAAAATCATGATCGAGGCTTCGCAGTTGATCGCCATGTCCACGGGCGTTGCCGGCGGGTTGGCGCGCTTGCCCGTGATCGGGTCGAGTTCGACCACGCGGGTGTAACCAAAATACGAACCGTAGGTAAGCCAGAGCTTTCCCGTTTTTGGGTCCAGCAGCACGCCGGGGTCGATGCCGTTGCAATCTTCGACGCCATCGGTTGACGCGATGACGCCGCCGGTCTCCCACTTGAAATTTGGGGATTCGGGGTCGAGCGTCCGGTTCGAAATCACGGTGATCTCCGCCTTGGGCTGGGCGCCGATGTTTCGGGCGACATACATATAGTAACGGTCGCCGAGGCGGATGACATCCGGGGCCAGGCCGGTGGCGAGTGGAACGGTGCCCGGCCGCCAAGTCCAACCGTCGTCCGACACGAGCGGGTTGCCGCCAGTGCCATACACGTAGAATTTTCCATCGCACGTGATCAGGGTGGAGGGATCGTGGATGCCGATCTGGCCATCGAGTCCGAATACGTTCGATCCGAGTGCGAGGAGTGCAGCCGGCAGGATGCGGAGTTTCATGCGGAAGGGAGTCAGTCAGTAGGGAGATGTCTGCGACGCGGATGAAAGTTGTCGCGAGTCAGTCCTGGAACAGGAGCGGGGCAAACTCATGCAGGCTGCGCCGCCACGACAGAAATTCATGCGCGGTGTGCGGAGAAACATAATAATGGATGTTCTTCAGTCCCGCGGTCGTCAGTGAGTCGCAGTAGTCCTTGAGCGTTTTGGCGCCACCCTCGGCTTCTCCGTAGCTGATGAAGGCGATCTTCACCCGCCGGTTGAACTCGTCCGCGTTGGCCAGCGGACTGTTGACCGCCTTGGGATCTCCCAGCGTGCCGCCGCTGAAAATACCAATGTGCGAAAACACATCGTGGTGCGCGAATCCGATGTTGCGGGTTTGCATGCCACCCATCGAGAGACCCGCCATGCCACGATGCTCGCGGTCCGCGAGGGTGCGGTATTTCGCGTCGATCGTCGGAATGATGTCCTTGAGGAGAATGTTCTCGAACTCCGAAAAATTGAACGGAGGCCGGCCGCCGCCGGGACCAGGTCCGCCCGGTCCGCCCGGACCGGCGGGATTCGCGCCTGAACCGGAAGCGAGCGGAGGAACGGGGGCAGGGGAGGGGGCTGCGCCGCCGGGAGTGGCTGATGCGGTCGCCGCCGGTGCGGGGGGCGGAGTGGCCGTGGCGTTTGGAGCGACCAAGGAATTTCCCGGGGCGCCGCCTGGCCGACCGGCACGGGGGACCGCGAACAATCCGCTGCCGCCGCCGTTATCCATGACGATCAGCATCGGCTTCGCTTTCCCTTCGGCGATGAGGTTGTCGAGGATGAACCCCGCGCGTCCTTGGACGGACCAGGCGGTTTCATCTTCGCCCGCGCCGTGCTGGAGATAAAGGACCGGATAGCGCGCGCTATGATCTGCGTCGTAGTTCGGCGGCGTGTAGACGAAGCACCTGCGCCACTGCTTCGTCACGCTCGAGTAGTACGGCTGCTCACGCACGACGCCATGCGGCACGTCCTTTGTGGCGAAGAAATCCTGATCGTCCGACGGCACATCGATGCCACTCATCCACCGGCTGGAGCCGAAGAAGGTCCGGGTGTTCGGATCGGCCACGCGCGCGCCATCAACGATGATCTGATAATAGTGAAAGCCTTCAACGAGTGGAGACGTAATGACGGTCCACACGCCATCCTCGCCCTTCGTCACGGTCAGTGGCCGCCCGAGGCTGACAGCGACCTCGGTCGCGGTGGGCGCCTCGATGCGGAACCTCGCCCGTTTCTCCGAGTTGAGCTGAGGGTATTGCTGACCGGGCGAGACGTACGAGATGGGCTTCCAATCGTCCGCCGGCGGAGGCGAAGCCGGGGCGGCAGCCGAAGCGGGCGTCGGGGAGGGCGGGTTGGTTTGGGCGAGGCAAAGGATGCCGAACGCGACAGTGGCAAGCGCGATGATCGGTAGCTTCGTTTTCATGGGGGTAGTTAGTGAGGGAGTTGCGGGGGAGGGGCCGGCGCGCGGATCAATGTGACGAGCGGAACGGCTGGGATGCCGCGCCACAAAAAGGGGATAGCCAGCACCAGGGCCGCCATGTGACCGAAACCGGACTGATTTTTGCCAAAGAATGTCCCGGTGCGGAAAGACAACATAAGGCATGGACGGAAGTATGGCTAAGGTCATACTACCCGTGCGGTGATGAAATGGCTTCCGGACTTTCGCTGAATGGTGATGGTATTCCTTACGCAGCCCTGACGGTGGATCAAGCGGGGGCAACAACTCGGAATTCGTGCTGACCGGGGCCGAGCCCAATCCGGCCGCGACCTACGACTATTACCGGTGCGATTGCACCTGGCGCGAGTTGAACGCCTGGCTTCGAGCCAAAGGCGTTCGCCAGCAGAAGGCGATTCACTCGCTGCGGAAGGAAAGCGGTTCGCTCATCGCCTCGACCTTCGACATCGAAGCCGCCCGCCAACATCTCGGTCACCGTGACATCCGCACTACATCGGCGCACTACGTCGACAAGAAGAAGCGGATCGAGGTGAAGCTGGCGATTAGCCCAAGCGCAGCGCCGTATTCGAGAGCGAGCTAGACTATAACTTTGTCGAGCCCGTGTTCGACGACACCGGTTCCATGGACCGGGCGTCGAATTTGCCATCTGATGTAATGATAAAGGTCCACCCGCCGGAACGAATTCCCTTAATCACCTCGTCCTCGTTTTTGGCGAGATAGCCCTTCACCAAGGGCACACACATATCACGCAGGAGATTCGCAGCTGAGGGATGGAGGAAAAGTTCGGGCTCCTCAAACGCCACAACGACCGGTCGAGTCTGCAGCTCCTTCTTAAGTTTAAGTGCAGCGTGGTGCCGCAACATTGCGAACGCGCAAGTTCTGATGAACCCGGTTCCTTGACGTGAAACCGGAGTCCGAACATTGGAATACACCTTGATGTCGTATTTGGGCTTAAGAATCTCAAGGACCCCTTGAAGCGATGGTGTGATCGCGATGCCGCATTTCGGGAATACCTCGCCGATTAGACGAATTGCCCGTCGATAACACGACCTCTGAATCCCCTGGCTGCGGCGACTTCAGGCGGAATTGGGCCGAAGTATCCGGTTACTATGGTTTCCGGTGCCCGGCTCCCATCTGGTTTCTCTCGAATGTCAGACTGGCTGAGCTTGGTTGCCTCAAGGGACAATAGGGCCTCTAGGGCTGCGATGACCGAACTCTTGGAGCAGTTGTTCGGTCCAATGATAAAGGAAGCCGGTTCAAGGTGAATCGTCGCTTTTTCAATGCGACGGAAGTTCTCTATTTCCAGTTTCTGGATTTTCATGGGCCAATGTGCTCGTCGATTCCAAGTGGCACCGACTGGCCCGTTCGGTTATCCACGCTGGGAGGAACGAATCAGAAGGGAAACGGCGTGGCGAACCGTAAATTCCCGTTCCCACAGTGCCAGCGGTAGTCTTGCAACACGGGTGGCGCGCCAGTCCCAATCAAACAACCCCCCGCTCCCAAAAACCGGACAGTAACCGGACAGTGGATTTTTCGGGAAAATCCAAGAAACCTGCATCCCCTTGGGGGAAAATGGCTGCCCGGGCTGGGATCGAACCAGCGACCAAGTGATTAACAGTCACCTGCTCTGCCACTGAGCTACCGGGCAACGTGGCTCCCCGAGGGGAATGGCCAAAAAGAAGTCCGCTCTGGGGCTTGTCAATCCCTCTATCATGTAAAAACGGGGAAAGTGAAGCCCAAGCCAAAGTTTTGATTGCATCGTCCAGTCGCGCTCTGTCAACTCGGCACCCTTTTCCATTACGCCTGCCTCCAATTCCGGAGTCACAGGGGGAACGAAACCATGAAAAAATTCCAACTCACCGTTACGACGCGCGAAGGCACTGGCCGCAGCGCTTCCCGCCGCCTCCGCAAGGCCGAGAAAATTCCGGCCATTCTCTACGGCAAGCACACGAAACCCGAGACGCTGGCCGTCGACGCGCCCGAGTTCGTCAAGCTCCTCAAGGAAATCTCCGGCCGCGCCGCCCTCATCGAGCTGAAACGCGATGCCGGCGCCACAGCGCTCTCCTTCCTCCAGGAAGTCCAGCGCGACCCGATCACCGACAAGTATCTCCATCTCGACCTTCAGGAAGTGAAGGAAAACGAGAAGATGGTCATCAGCGTCACGGTGCGCGTCACGGGTGAAGCCTACGGCGTCAAGACCGAGGGCGGCGTCCTCGACACGGCCACCAAGCGCCTGCGTATCCGCACGCTTCCGAAGGATCTTCCCGATTTCATCGAGGTGGACGTCACTGAGCTCAAGATGGGCGAAGCCCTTCACGTCAGCGACCTAAAGAAGATCGCTGGCGTCGAGTTCCTCGACGACCCGGGCCAGACCGTGGTCCTCTGCGTCGCGCCGCCGGAAGAAGAGGTCGTCGCCGTTGCCACTCCCGCCGAGGGTGCCGCTCCCGCCGAGGGTGCTGCCGCTCCGGCCGCGGGTGCTGCGGGTGCCGCCGCTCCGGCTGCGGGTGCCGCCGCTGCCGCCGCTCCCGCC
>DATCRM010000077.1:0-10314 GCA_036568985.1 Lacunisphaera sp.
GCCGCACGCGTCCGTCCTTGATCAACCAGCCCGCCACCCAGCGCGCGAGGTTGCTGGCGATGGCGAAGCAGATGCCCTGCGCGGGGCGGATAATGGCGGTGTTGACGCCGATCACCCGGCCACGCGTGTCGAGCAGCGGACCGCCGGAATTTCCGGGGTTAAGAGCCGCGTCGGTCTGGATAATGTTGTCGATGGTCCGGCCGGATTGGGTGCGCAACGAGCGGCCCAAGCCGCTGACGATGCCGGCCGTTACGGTTTGCTGAAAGCCCATTGGACTGCCTAGGGCGATGGCGATTTGGCCGGGCCGCACTTGATCCGAATCGGCCAGCGGCAGGAAAGGCAAGGGTTCGCTGCTCACGCGAACGACGGCGAGATCGGTATGCGGATCTTCGCCGACGAGATCGGCGCGCAGTTGCCGGCCGTCGGCCAGATGGGCGAACAGCTCGGTGGCGCCATGCACGACATGGCTGTTGGTCAGCGCGTAACCGTCAGGCGAAAGGAAGAAACCTGAGCCGCTGCCGCCGCGTTCGGCCTCAGGGCTGGTGCGCCGAGTGCGCACTTCGAGGTGAATGACCGCTGCACCGGCTGTCGTGGCGGTCGAACTGACGGCTTCGGAATAAGCATCGAGCAACACAGAGTCAGTGGATGCTTCGCGATCGGAAATGAGCGTGGTCATGCCGGCAAGGTCGTCACAAAAATCCGATTCGCAAATCGCCGGGCCCGTTTGGTGGGACCTGACCTCCGGCCATCGCCAAGGCTGTGGCTGGCAGACTGGACAGGTTGGGTGGGCTGGTGTCCTCGTCGTGCGTGTCAAAGCCCGCCCGGCCTGTCGTTCGTAGCCTTGGCGAAGGATGAAGGTCGGGTTCCGCCTTCAGGCAAAACCGACCCGCTACCGGTGGTGATATTGCGGTGACATCCAGCCAAAGCCCTTGCGCGCCGTGCCTCGCGGCGTAGCGTCGACCGATGATGAACGCATCATTCCGGCTGGTCCTGATCGGTCTGTTCGTGGCGCCTTTGGCGGCTCACGAGAAATCATCGCCCCCTCCGCTGGCGGTGGTCGTTGTGGTGGACCAGATGCGCGCCGACTATTTGGTGCGTTTCCGGCCGTATTTTTGCGCGGACGGCTTCAACCGCCTGCTGGAAGGCGGGGCGGACTACCAGAATTGCCACTATCAACATGCCATCACCAAGACCGCCCCCGGCCATGCGACCGTCCTGAGCGGGGTCAACGCCAACGTCCACGGGATCATCGCCAACGAATGGTTGGACCGCACCACGTTCCTGCAAGGCAACGCGGTCGAGGATACGGACGCCCCCCTGGTCGGGCTTCCACCGCGGATGAATCGCTATGCCAGTGCCACGCTGGCGGCCAAAGCCGGGCGCTCGCCGCGCAATTACCTCGGGACAACGGTGGGCGATGCCCTCAAGGCGCGCTATGGTGCCGCGGCCCAGGTTTACGGAGTGGCTGACAAGGATCGCTCCGCCATTCTGCCGGCCGGGCGCCGGGCTGACGGTGCCTACTGGACCGAAGAGGGGCGTTTCGTCACCTCGTCCTATTATCAACGCGAACTGCCGGCTTGGGTGGAGGATTTCAACACCCGCCACAACGCTGCGCAGTATTTCGGCCAGACGTGGGATCGGCTGCGCGAGAAATCCATCTATGATGCGGTGCAGGGTCCGGACGACGCTCCGGGCGAGCAGCCGGAGGACGGGCTGCCGGTCACGTTTCCCAAGCGGGTGGATGGCGGGCAAGCCGTGGTTTCGACCCTCTTCTACAGTGCATTCGACCACACACCTTGGAACAACGAGGTCCTCGAGGAGATGGCTGAGCACACGATCATTACCAAGCGACTCGGACAAGATGAGGTTCCCGACCTGATCACCATCGGATTTTCCCAGACGGACAGGGCCGGACACGCGTACGGGCCCGACAGCCATGAAGTCATGGACTCCTATCTGCGGCTGGATCTGACTCTGGCGAGGCTTTTGAAATTCCTCGACGAAAAGGTCGGTCGCGGCCGTTGGGTGTTGGCGCTCACGGCTGATCACGGGGTGAGCCCGTTGCCGGAAAAAATCCAAAGTGAAAAAGGCGCGGACGCAGCGGGGCGCTTTTCCGGGAGCGAGTTTGACGCACGCGTGACGGCGGCACTCGACCAGGCGTTTGGACCGCTGGGAGACGGACTGTATTGGGCCGTGCGGGATGGCGGCATCGGTTACCATCTGAATCCGGCGGCCTGGAAAGAGAAAGCCCTGACGGCGGTGCAGGTTGAAGCGGTGGTCAAAACGGCACTGCTGGCCCACCCGGTGATTGCCGCAGTCTATACCCGTACCGAGCTCGAATCAGCGCAACCGCTGGACAATTTCGGCGAGATGACGCGGTTGAGCTACCTTCCGTCGCGCAGTCCCGATGTGATGTTTATTTGCCGCCCGTATTTCATGGGCCGCGCACTGGGCGTCGAACATGGCGCGCCCTACGAGTACGATACCCACGTGCCGCAGGTTTGGTTTGGTGCCGGCGTGAAACACGGCGCGCACACCGAGCGGGTTGCGGTGGAGGATCTGGCCCCGACCCTGGCGGGTTTGCTCGGGGTGGAACTTCCGCCGGAGGCCAAGGGGCGGCGGTTGTTCTGAGGTGGGCGTTGCATCCCTTGCCTTTTGCTCATCGCTCCATGGGGCGCGGCGTCGGAAGCTTTGCCTTTTACCGCGGGTGCGGCAATGGTGCCGGGCATGACTCTCGATTTTGAAACACTGGCGCCGCGCGACGCCTATGCCTGGATGATCAACGCGATTACGCCGCGTCCTATTGCCTGGGTGTCGACGATCTCGGCAGCGGGCCACACCAATCTGGCGCCGTTTTCCTTTTTCCAAGGCGTGTGCTCGAAGCCGCCGACCCTCATGTTCAGCGGCGCGATCACCCGGCACGGCGTGAAAAAAGACTCTGTCGTCAACATTGGCCAAGTGCCGGAATTCGTCGTGAACATCGTGCCGTTCGCGCTGGCCGAAGCGATGAACCACACGGCGGCGCCGTTGCCGCACGGCGAGAGCGAGTTTGAGAAATTCGGCATCGCGAGCGCGCCCTCGCTCAAGGTGAAACCGCCGCGCGTCGCGGCTGCGCCGGTGGCCTTCGAGTGCAAGCTGGATCGCATCGTGGATTTCGGCGACGGCTCGTCGGGATCAAACGTCGTTTTCGGTACGATCGTATCCGCCCACGTGGCCGACGCCGTGCTCGGGGCCGACGGCCAGATCGATCCGCGCAAGCTCGACACCATCGGCCGCATGGGCGGTGACAACTACGTGCGCACGACCGAGCTGTTCACGATCGTCCGCCCCCGCTGAGCTTTTGTCATATAATGTATGACAAACCTCCGGGGCGACGCCGGGCTCAAACTGGCAAGCGCCGCAGCACCTCGTTGGCCTGAGCGGCCGCGGCGACGCGATTTTCCACGGCGAGGCGCTCGAGCAGCTGCTCGACATGCTTTTCCACCGTGCGCGGGCTGGTCCCGAGGATGATGGCGATCTCGGCGTTGGTTTTGCCCTGCGCGATCCAATAGAGTACCTCGGCTTGCCGCGGCGTGAGGCCGAGCGCAATGAGCTCGGTGGGCCCCGGCGGAGCGTGCTCCTCGATGAGGTACAGCACGGTGAGAGCATCGTCGCCCTTCTCCGTGAAACGATGGAGCAAGAGCGTACCGGCGCCGCCGGTGAAACGGTCGGCCGAGGCGAATTCCGGCGGCATCCGGCCGGGCTGGTGGTTCGCAAGATGCTTGAAAAGCAGATGGGTGGCCCGGAGGGTCTGAAAAATCAGCCGGCCTTCGCGATCGGCGATGAGCAGGGCTCGGTCCAGTGACTGGGCGAGCTGCGCCTCGGCATCGAGCCGCAGCGCGATTTCGGCTTCGAGCTGGGAATTTTGCTGCTGCAGCGCCAGCCGCGCGGCGCGCAGCTCGAGATGCGTGCGAACCCGGGCAAGCACCTCGGGGGGATGGACGGGTTTGCTGATATAGTCCACCGCCCCGGCCTCGAGCGCGCGCACCTTCTGAGCGGGCACGTCCACGGCCGTCAGAAAAATGAGCGGCAGTTCGCGCCACTGCGGGTGTTGACGGATGCGCTCGCAGACGGCGAGTCCGTCCAGGCCGGGCATGATCATGTCGAGGAGGATGAGATCCACCCGCTGTTGCTCGAGCAGTTCGAGTGCCCGCGCGCCGCTCTCGGCCACCAGCACCCGCATCCCGGCGGTGCCGAGTGATTCGAGGACGAGGCCGAGATTGGCCGGGGTGTCGTCGACGACCAGAACGGTGGGCTTGTGGGTCATGAAGGGGAGAGGCCGGTGCGAAGGAGATCCCGTGCGCGCTCAAGCTGGTATGCTCCGGCCAGTGTTTCAAGCTGCTCCAACAAAGATGACGCACTCGGGAGGCTGGCGCGCGCCCGGGCGATCTCCGCCCGCAAAGCGGCGATGTCACCCGCATCTGCCGCGGCGAGCAACCGCGCCCGGATCTCGGGAGGGAGCGGAAGTTTGTCATACATTATATGACAAACTTCCGGGGTGATGGCGGGGCGCCAGTGCAGCCCGAGGAGGCGGGTGAGCAGGTCGAGCAGTTGGGACTCGGCGAAGGGCTTGGGGAGGAATTCGCGGGTGCCGGCGGCGGCGGCGGCGATGGGATCGAAAGTGAGTACCGACGCGGAGGTAAGCACGATCGGCAGCTCTGCGGTCGCCGGATGCGCGCGCAGGCGGCGCGTGAGTTCGAGGCCGTCCATGCCGGGCAGTTTGACGTCCAGGCACGCGAGATCGATCGCTCCGACGGTCGGCAGGGCCGCGAGGGCCTCCTCGGCGGAGCCGAAGGCAACGCAGTCGAAACCGAGCGGAGTGAGGAGATCGGTCAGCACGGCACGGTTCACTTCGATGTCATCCACGATCAGCACGCGACGGCTGGGACCCTCGAACCGGGCGGCGCCGGCGGGTCTCCCTCCCGTGGCCGTCGGCGCGGTGGTGGCAGGCAAGGCGAGCGTGAAATGAAAACGGCTGCCACGTCCGGGATCGCTTTCCACGAGCAATTGGCCCCCGAGCAGCTCGACGAGCCGTTTGGTGATGACCAGGCCCAGCCCGGTGCCTGCTTCGCCCGCCGGTCGCGTGGCCGCTTGTTCGAAGGGTTGGAACAGGCGGATGAGGTCCTCCTGAGTCAGGCCGACGCCGGTGTCGGCGACGGAAAATTCCCAGCGATCATCGGTGGGAACGGGCGTTTCTGTCCGACGGACTTCCAAGGTCACGGAGCCGGTGCGGGTAAACTTGATGGCGTTGGAGAGCAGGTTATCGAGCACCTGTCGGAGTTTCTGTGGATCCCCCAGAACGTACTCCGGCAGCCCGTCCACTGGGAGCAGCGTGAAGCCGAGGCCCTTCACATGCGCGGCGGCTTCGTGGGCGGTGGCGAGCTCGCGCAGCAGCTGGCCGGGATGGAAGGGGGTGTCGCGCCGCTCGATCTTGCCGGACTCGATCTTGGAAAAATCCAGAACCTCATTGATCAATTGCAGCAGGTGTTGGCCGCTGGTCTGGACGATATTGACACGCTGACGTTGCGGGCCGGTGACTGCGGGGTCGCGCAGCAACACCTGCGTGTAGCCGATGATGCCGTTGAGCGGGGTCCGGAGCTCATGGCTCATGTGGGCGAGGAAGACACTCTTGGCGCGGTTGGCGGACTCGGCTTGGTCGCGGGCCACGGCCAGTTCCGCGGTGCGTGCCTCGACCAGTTTTTCCAGGCGGCGTTGCTCGCGACGGACGGCATGAAGGCGCCAGCGAATGTAGCCGAAGATCGTGGCAACGGCCAGGGCCAGGTAACCGACCAGCGCTTCCGACGAGCGGTACCAGGGAGGCCTGACGGTGAATCCAAACCGGGCAGTTTCGCTCACGGCGCCGGTCGAGTCAATTGCCCGGGCCTCAAAGACGAAAGGTCCGCCCTCGAGGTTGGTGTAGCTGGCGCTCGGCACGGGCGAGGGTTCGGACCAGTTGTTGCTAAACCCGACCAAGCGGGTTTGGTAACGCAGACCGTCAAGCGCGCCAAAGTGTGGGGCTGCGAGTGCGAAGACGATGGGCTCTCGCGAATAATTGAATCTCGCAGCAGGTCGCCCGGCCCCAGCGGGCAAGGCCCGCCGACCTCCCTCGGCATGAACTGAACGGATGAGAGTGGACCAGGTGCCAGGCGCAGATTCATGGTGACCGAGATCGAGACGAATCGTGTTGTTGTAACCGCGGGCCCACAAGACGTCACCGGTCGAAGTTGGCTCCACCCACATAACGGCCGCGCCGCCGAAACCTATTTCCTGCAACGCCTCGGGCGAGGCGGTCCGCCAAGCTTGCTTGCCATCGGAACCCGGCGTGAATCGACCGAGTGGTGATGCTGCTATCTGCGAACTGCCGATGAAAGCGGAAGCCCACGTATCGCGGCCGCTCACGATGGTGGGTGTGAGCATCAGCCCCGGTTGCCCCGGCCACGTATACCGGTCTTCGGGGACAAAAGTCTTGCCGACAGGATCAAAGCGACGGGCACCCTTGTCGGTGAAAAACACGAGGCCGGCCAAGCTGGGCGTAACGGTCGTCCACACGATATTTTCCGGCAGTCCCTTGCCTTGCTGATAATGTTCGAATACAGCGGAACTCCAGTCCGTGACGCCATCGACATCGGGCACGCGCCAGAAACCGCGGCTGTAGGTGGCGAGCCAGAACGCACCGTCAGCGTCGATCTCGGCGGTGTGAGAATCGCCCAGGTTGAGGCGTTCCCCGACCTTGTGCCAGCCGCTGGCGTCGCGCTGGACGATGGTGAGACCGTTGCCGCCACCGAGGTAATAGCGCCCGGGAATGCGGTGCGAGGCCACCACGACGTAGGTGTTATTGTTTATGTCGCCAGGCAAAAGCAGCTCCTCCCTGTCGTCGGGACCGATCCGGTACAGGCCGGTCATCGTACTGACCACAAGTTCGTCCTCGTGGGAAATAACGGTGAAGAGGTTGGTAACGGCACTGTTGATCCGCACGAGCCGCCCGCCGTAACCAGATTTATCCGACGGCTCGAGTCGGTACAGGCCGTCGTAGGTGCCAACATAGAGTCGTCCCTTGTGGCGCCCCCAACAGTCGATTGTGCCCGGAGTCGGACCATTGGTGGCGTCGAAAACGGTGACGTTTCCCTCGAGGGCCAGCCGGGCAATCCCCGAGTTGTAGCCGAGCCACAAACCGCCCTCGTGATCGCGGGCGAGGCTTAGAATGGCGTTGTCGGCGAGACCGGTGGTGCGGTCGAAACGCCGGATCGTCCCGAGATCTTCCGACAGCAGTACGAGTCCCTGGCCACTCGTAGCAACGACCAGCGTTCCGTCGGGCAGGGTGAGCGCGCTTGTCACTCGCGTGGTGCGGACGATGTCGTCAAGCACGCCTGGTAGCGGCTGCATCGTGCCGGTGGCGGGATCCAGGAGGAAGGCGCCGGTACCTGTGCCACAGAAAAGAATGCGGCCATCCCGCGTTGGGGTGGAAACAGCGCGGGAACAGTCTTTCAGCTGAGCCGACGCCGCGAAGGGAACCATCTTTCCCGGTTCAAGACGGAACAGGCCTGCTCCGATCAGATGCACCATCATTTCCTGGCCGATCTGATGGATGGAGGCTCTGCCTCCAGCTGGTATCGGCCAGAAATCGATCTGGTCGCCGGTGCGGACCCGGACCACGCCCCGCGGGCCACAGAAGTATACCGTGTCGCCCTGCTGCGCGACCTTCGTGGTGCGGCCCCACGGTGCGCATTCTGCCGGGAGCCGGGGACGGAGCGTGTGAAAAGCCACGCCACCTTCGGCCGCCGGTGCGAAGTAGCCCAGTTCGTCGTTGCCGCCGGCCCAGATTCGTCCGTCCGAGGTGGCGACGAGTCCGTAGATCTGTGCGGACGGCATCGGGTAGTGCGTCCAGCGCGCACCGTCGAAGCCGAGGATGCCTTCAGCGGTGGCGGTATAAATGATTCGGTCCGGTCCTTGCACCACGCCATAGACTTGAGGGTGGCCCCGATATTCCGTTGGACGGAAATCCCGGATCGCCGGTCGACCGCTTTCGGGATGGAATATGCCCAAGGCGGCGCGGGCGCAGCAGAAAGGGATCAATAACCCGGCAAGGCAGAGAATGCGGAAAGCCGGGCGCGGTAACATCGCGAATTTTTTAGCGGCGACGACCGACGGCGGTCAAATCCTCATCGTCAATCCGGCAAAGCAAAAAACCGCCGCCGTCTTTGGGACAGCGGCGGCAGTTGGTCCGTTGCGAGCGGAATGGAACACCCCTCTATCGGGAGTGACAAGTCCAAGTTTGATCACGCGGAGGGTGCGGGTTTTGGCAGCAGTCGGGCGACCACCACGAGCAACACGACGACCACGAGGGCGAGTGCGCCCCAGAAAGCCACGCCGCCTTTGAGGTGCCGCAGGGCGCCACGGGCGAAACCTTCGGGGTCCGTCTCCTCTGCGCCGAGGCGCGCGGGGGTGCGGCCGGCGGTGAGGAGTTTCACGGCGACCAGGCTGAGATCGTAGCGCGGGGCGGCGGCGGCCGGTTGGCCGTAGATGAGCTGGAAGCCGTCGGTCTCCGCCACTTTGAAGACGAGACGCACGACGGCGTGCTCGGCCTTGACGCTGGCAAGGGCGATGGGCGGGTTGTCACCGTTGTCCGTCTCGATGAACAGCGTGTCGGTCTGCAGGCGGTCGCCGAGGTCGAACACGCGGGTGCGGGGCGAGCCGGGCTCGGGCGTGCGGCTCCAGGCACCGCTGGCGAGCGAGTGTTCGTAGGCGCGGCCGTCGCTGGCGGCGATCTTTTCGTAGAGGCGGAACTGGCGCTGGAACAACGCCGTGTCGGAGGCGAGCGCTACCCGAAGGAGCGGCAGTCCGGGGTGAGGGAGTTTAATCTGCCAGGTGCTGAACGAGGGCCGCTTCGGATCGGACACCGGCACGGCCGTGAGCCCCAGCGACCGCGCGAGAGCCGGGCGTTCGAGGATGAAGGGAATCTGGTTGCCGGCGCGCAACAGGCGCAGGTCGGCGAAATCGCCGCGGGCGCCCGCGAGAGCCGCGGGGTCGAGTTCGAGTTCCTGCACGCCGGTGGCGGCAATCTGCACGGGCTTGCGGCGCGACCAGCCTTCAGGATCGAAGGGTGCGCCGGTGAGCGGCACATCAGGCAGCGGTGCTTCCGCGAGGGAGGCGCGCGGCTGGTAATTGGGCATGTCCTGCAGCGGACCGGGCATGACGGTTGTCGCGGTGGCGATGCGCAGGTCCCCAGCGAAGGCGGCCAGATCGTAATGCGGCGCGCCCGCCTGAGGATTTCCCGAAAGCAAAGTGTAGCGGCCGGGCGCTGCGGCCATGAACAGCAAGCTGACCGGGCGGCGGCTCAGTCGCACGCCGGAGACGGCCAGCGGAGGCGAGTCGCCGTTGTGGATGTGCACGAGGAGTTCGCGCGTGAGCGGCGTATGGTCCAGTCGCAACTCCAATTGCGCGCGGGCTGGGGCGCCGTCGAGAGCCACACGGTAGAGCGTGCCCGAGCCGACGGTGCGTTCGCTGGAAACCAGATCGCGCACATCGCGGACGGTCACGGTAACGCGGCGCATGAAAACCGGTTCCGGGGTGTCGATTTCCAAGGAGGCGAGAGGCCCATGACGCCCATCGAGGGCGAGGGTGAGCACGGTTTCGCCAGCGAACTCCCCCCGGTCGCTGATCCGGGCCCCAATGGGCACGGGTGCCGCCGGAGTGCCGGCGGCGAGGGCGAGCGAAGCCCCCGTGAATGGCACGGTGGCGCTGTTGACGGTTATCCGGATCCAGGCGGCCGCACGGTCACCCAGGGAGAACTCCAGCTGCTCCGCGCCCCATTGGCGGAAGAGCGGCACGCCCTCGTCCAGCGTACTCCACGCTGAGCGATCGGACGAAATCTCGATCTTCGCCGCGCGCAGAAAATGCGGATGCGGGGTTTCGAGGGTGAGGCTGGAGAGCGGGTCGGTCGTGCCGGTGGCGAGGGTGAGCACGGTGACGCCGTTTTCCAGCCGCGCCTCGAATGAGGCCGGACGAACGGTCCGCGCGACGGGCACCGGCGGTTGGTCGAGCACCAGGGCGGTTTCGCGGCCGGCGGGATCGAGCACGCGGAGATCCGCGAGGTTGGGTTGCGCGGCGTCGAACGTGGCGTCGGGCAGCTCCACGCGAACGACACCGGGTGCGGCGACGGCAAAATCCTGCCGGTGCTGCCATTCGGTGGGTACGAGGGTCGCGTCGGCGGCGCCAGCGAGCGAAAACAGAGCCAGCAAAGCCCCGAACTGCAAGAAACGTGGGTGGAGTTCAGAA
>DATCRM010000078.1:0-12025 GCA_036568985.1 Lacunisphaera sp.
CGATGTGGCCGAAGAGTGCGCCGCCGACGCACACGGGGCCAATCAGGGCATAAGGCAGGTGGAAGGCCAGCAGCAGCGGGGGCTGGACGTTCCAGCCGAAGGGCACCGGAGAGGAAAGGATCGCCACGCGCATGACGTTCAGCAGGAGCGCGAGACCCACGATATTGGCGAATCGTGCGGCGACCGGAAAACGGCCGGCGAGCGGCGCGCAGGCGAGCGCGACAAGACCGCTGACGATGTCCCAGTTTTGCCCCGACCAGGTCATGGTCTCTGGAATCGTGCCTTGTCCGGCCCACGAATGCAGCACGAGCTCAAGCGGCAGCCGAAAGGCCTGGAATCCTACCAGCGCCGCGAGCGGGATGGTGGTGGCGAGCCGGCGTCCGACCGGCGAAAGCGCCAAGCCCGTCCAGATGACCACAATTGGACCGAAGAAAAAAGGCAGGCCGCTGAACGGGAGAGCGGCCAGGCGTCCGCTGACCACGAGTGCCGACAGAGCCCCGAGCCAGAGGCCGAGCAGCAGACCGGCCAGCGCGGTGACCTTGAAGGACGCGTAGGCGCGTTGCACCGACCACAACAGAGCCATCAGCACCGAGACCAGGATCACGCCAAAGGCGATCAGGGACGCGGAGCTGGCGGGAACAAAGCTCACTTGGCGTGATTGCTGTGACGCCGGCTGTAGCCGAAGTACACGGCAAACCCCAACGCCATCCAGATCGCGAGCCGCAGCCAGGTGTCGCCGGGAAGCATGTACATTTGCAGGACGCAGGTGGCGAAACCGAGGATCGACACGAGGGGCAGGGCCGGCACGCGGAAGGGGCGCGGCAGATCGGGCCGTCGCACGCGCAGCACCCACACGCCGAGACAGACGAGGGCAAACGCCATCAGGGTGCCGATCGAGATGAGTTCACCGAGCAGATCGAGCGGCAGCAGGCCGGCGACGATGGCGCAGACGACGCCGGTGAGGATCGTGGAGACGTACGGAGTTTTGAACTTCGGATGCAGCCGGCTGAAGGAGGCGGGCAGGAGTCCGTCCTTGGCCATGGAGAAAAAAATGCGCGGCTGGCCGAGCAGGGAGACGAGGCAGACGGAAGTCAGGCCGGCCAGCGTGGCGATCTCGATGCTGAAACGGAGGATGGCCGGCGCATTGACCTGCTGGAGGGCGAAGATGAACGGAGCGTCCACGTTGAGGTTCGTGTAGTTCACCATGCCGGTCAGGACGGTGGAGACGCCGATGAAAAGGAGTGAGCAGACCGCCAGGCAGCCCAGCAAGCCGAGGGGCATGTCGCGTTGCGGGTTGCGCGCTTCCTGCGCGGCGGCCGAAACGTTGTCGAAGCCGACGTAAGCGAAGAAGATCACGGCCGAGCCTTTCAGGACGCCGCTCCAGCCGAAATGTCCGAACTCGGCGGAGCGACAGAAATTCCACAGATCGTGCAGCCATCCGAACAATCCGGCCTCACTCAAGGGGCGGACGGTGGGACCGGTGTTGGGCGGAATGAACGGGGTCCAGTTGGCGGCGACAATCTCGCGATGGCCGAACATCCACCAGGCGCCGTAGGCAATCAGCACCAGGAGCACGCCGACTTTGATGAAGACCATCACATTGTTGAAATTGGCGGACTCCTTGATGCCGATGACGAGCACGGCGGTCAGAACGAGCGAGATGAAGACGGCGGGCAGATTGATGATCGAACCGGTCGCCACCAGCGGATGGTGTTCAAACGAGTACAGCAGAAGGTTGGTCGTAACGGTCTGGGTCCGGTCGATGGCAAAGGGGGCCGACCCGATGGCGGAAGGGATCGTGACGCCAAATTCGCTCAGCAGGCCCTGGACGGCGCCGGACCAGGACACGGCCACGGCGGCGCCGGAGAACAGGTATTCAAGGATCAGATCCCAGCCGATGATCCATGCGAGGAATTCGCCCATGGTGGCGTACGTGTACGTGTAGGCACTGCCGGCAACCGGTATCTGGGTGGCGAACTCGGCGTAGCATAGACCCGCGAACAGACAGGAGATGCCGCACAGAATGTAGGAAAGCACGATGGCCGGGCCGGCGTAATTGGCGGCCGAGGTGCCGGCGAGGACGAAGATCCCGGCACCGACGACCGAGCCGATGCCGAGGCTGATCAGGTTGACGGGGCCAAGCACGCGCTTCATGCCGTGCTCGCCACCCGTGGATTCGCTGACGAGGGTGGCGACTGATTTGGTGCGGAAGAGGCTCACAGCGTGGAGTGGGATGCCTCAGAATGCCGAGCGCGGCACCTGGATCGAGTCGCCGGGGAAGAGGAGGGGATCCTGCTCGGGCTGACGCTGGGCCAGCTTCACGTCGAAGTCGTAGGCCTTGCGGTCCCGGGTGAGAGACACCTTGGTTTCCTTGGCGTAGAGGGAAAAACCGCCCGCCGATTGCACGGCCTTGGAAAGGGTGAGGTCGGGGGACCACGGGATGCGGCCTGGACGTTGCACCTCGCCGCCGATGTAGATGTAGCGTTCGGTGACGTTCACCGAGACGTCGAGGGTCGTGTAGTATTTCTTCGCGATGTAGGTGTCGCGGATGCTTTGGGACAGCTCGGCGATATTGAGCCCGGCGGCCGTCACTGCGCCGATGTATTGCAGGCGGATGAATCCCTGCTCATCGATCTGCACGCTGCTGGTGATGGGTTCGGGAATACCCAGCAGGGAAACGACCATGGTGTCACCGGGACGGAGCTGGGCGGCCGCGGTGGGAGCTTCGATCCGGGGATTGACCGCGGTGGGCGAGGCGCTGTCGGTGACACAGCCGCTGATGAACAAACCGAGCGGCAGTGTGACCAGGAAGATGGACAGTCGGCGGAAAGTCATGCGCGA
Source organism: Lacunisphaera sp. (assembly GCA_036568985.1). Taxonomy (GTDB): domain Bacteria; phylum Verrucomicrobiota; class Verrucomicrobiia; order Opitutales; family Opitutaceae; genus Lacunisphaera. The sequence goes on from DATCRM010000078.1 coordinate 2,842, forward strand.
GCAATCCAGTGAAGGATTGTCCGCAGGCTGGCAACAAGGAAGGCTTTTACCGGCCGCGCTTGGCGCGACGGGGCTTCTCGTCCTCTTCTTCGTCCTCGTCGGAATCTTCCTCGTCGTCGGAGTCCTCGTCGTCGTCATCATCCTCGTCGCCTTCCTTCTTCTCCTTGCCTTCGGCGTCGGGATCCTCGTCGTCATCGTCCCACTTGAGCGACGAATCGTTCTTCATCTTCTCGTCCTCTTCCTCCTCGACGTCCGGCAGATCGTCCTCGTCCTCCTCGGCTCCCGCCTTTTCGGCGTCCTCGTCATCCTCGCCATGGCCCTCGGGGGTGTAGTCGAGAATGGCGGTGATCTCGGAGAAGAGATGCACGGCCTTGCCTTCGATGAAATCGCTGTTCTGCGCTTCGCGGATCTGGTCCTCGACCTCGTCGACCGTGAGCTTTTCCTCGAGATCGAGGATTTCGTTGAGCATCTTGACGCGCAGGCGGGTGATGTGGTCGAGGAAGTCGGCGTAGGGTCCGTTCTCCTCGTCGATCACGTCGGGCAGGGCGAAAAGTTTTTCCTCGGATTCCAGCAGCGGCTGCTTGATGCGGGCGAGGCGGACCTTGCCCTTGCCGAGATCCTTCACGATGCGGAAGGGAATGAAGGCGCGCTCGAACACGTCCTGGTCGAAGCCGTATTCACGGAGCGGATCGATCAGCTCGATGATATGATCCACCTGGCGGGGATCGATGATGCTCAGGCCGTCCACATCCCAGTGGACCGGATCGCTGACTTCATCGACCCACCAGTTGTGATCTTCGCCGAGACGGACGATACACCATTCGAGTTGAGGAGAGCCTTTCGCCATAGAGTTGGTTGCTGATTTCTGCTGGACGAAAAAGGGGCGGTCTGACCCTTGTCAAATACTGAAACACAGAAAGTTGGAAAATTTTGCAAACCGTCCCGCCAGCAGGCAAAAGCGGCGGCAGAGTGCGCGCCGGAAACGAAATAACAAGGCCAAAACGGAGCGTAGCGCGGTGCTTGTAAGTTGGCGCGTAGGTGCCACAGTGCGCGCGACATGGGATGGATTTATCAGAACATCGCAAAACCCGCCTTCTTCCGGCTCGATCCCGAGCACGCGCACGAGGTGGCGGTCAATGGTCTGGCGCTGCTCGGTCGGGTACGCCCGCTCTGTGCCCTGCTTGAGCGGGTGCATCGGCTGCCGCCTCACCTGCACCGGCCGGTGGAGTGCTTCGGCCTGAAGTTTCCCAACGCCGTCGGTCTCGCGGCGGGCTTCGACAAGAATGGCCACGCCTGGCCCGCGGCCGCCGCGCTGGGCTTCGGACACGTCGAGATCGGCACCGTTACGTTTCAGGCCCAGCCAGGCAACCCCAAGCCGCGGGCCTTCCGCTATCCGCCGCAGCAAGCGGTGATCAATCGCATGGGATTCAACAACGACGGCGCGGCGGCACTCGCGGCGCGGCTGGCGAAACTTCCCGGACCCGGGCAGCGCACGATCCCGCTCGGAGTCAATCTCGGCAAAAGCAAAGTCACGCCGCTCGAGGGTGCATTGGAGGATTACCTCGGCAGCTTCCGTCTGCTCGCGGATCACGCCGATTATGTTGTGGTGAACGTCAGCAGTCCCAACACGCCCGGCCTGCGCGAACTGCAGGACGCCTCATGGCTCAAGCCGCTGCTCGCCGCGCTGGTCGACGAGAACAAGGTGCGGGCGGCTGCAGGCAAACCGCGCCGGCCGGTGTTGTTGAAGATCGCCCCGGATCTTTCCTACCCGCAGATCGATGCCGCGCTCGACGTGATCGCCGACCTCGGGCTCGACGGCATCATCGCCACCAACACGACGCTCGCGCGACCGGGCCCGTTTGCGACGGTGAACGAGGCCGGCGGCCTGAGCGGCGCGCCGGTGCGTCGCCGTTCGACGGAGATCATCAACTACATTTCGCGGACGACGAACGGCCGGCTGCCGATCATCGGCGTTGGCGGCATCATGGACGAGGAGTCGGCTGGAGAAAAAATGGACGCCGGGGCGACGCTGGTGCAGCTCTACACGGGGATGATCTATCGCGGACCGTTTTTCGCGGCCGAGGTGGCGCGGGCGCTGGCCATGCGGCAGCGGCGGTGAATTTTCGATTGGGGAATATCGTTCCCCAGTCGAGCTCGGCCTTCCGGACATCCGGCGTTCCCGACCGATCGAGAATCCAAAATCGAAAATTCAGATATTCCAGTCCGCGCCGTCGACGAGGATCTCGTGGGACTTGCGCGGGCGGACGACCAGGCTCGTTTCCTTGTAATAGGCGACGCTGTGGGCGGGGACGGAATCGCGCACCCAGACGTTGGCGCCGACGACCGAGTGCGCGCCCACGCGCGTATCGCCGCCGAGGATGGTGGCGTGGGCATAGATCGTGACGTGGTCCTCGATGTCGGGGTGACGCTTCACGCCTTTGACGGGGTTGTTCTTGCCGTCGGTCTCGAAGGATTTCGCCCCGAGCGTGACGCCTTGGTAGATCTTGACGTGCGTGCCGATCGTGGCGGTCTCGCCGATGACGACACCGGTGCCGTGATCGATGAAGAAATGCGAGCCAATGTGCGCGCCGGGATGGATGTCGATGCCCGTGCGCTCATGCGCGTATTCGGTGAGCATGCGCGGCAGCAATGGCACCTGCAGGGCGTAAAGGACATGGGCGAGGCGCTGGAGCGAAATGGCCAGGACGCACGGGTAGGCGAGGATGATCTCGTCGGTGCTGCGCGCGGCGGGATCGCCCGAGTAAGCCGCGGCCACGTCGGTCTGCACCAGGCGCCGAACTTCAGGCAGGCAGCCCAAAAACTGGTTGGTGGCGTTTTGCGCCGACACCCTGGCATTGGCGTCCCCGGCATAACGCAGGCATTTTTCCAGCTCGGTGCCGAGGCGGGATTCGATTTTTTCCAGGAGCTTGTCGAGCCAGGCTGCGACCTCGGCCTGGGTCAAGCCGGCATCCTCGAAGAACCCCGGGAAAAGCAGATGCATGAGATCGCGCGCGAGCTCGTTGACCCGGTCCTGCGAGGGCAGGTTGGCACCGTCAAGATGGTTGGTGCCGCCGCCCAAGGCGTACGACTCGAGGAGGGCCTGTTTAATGGCTTTTGGGGTCATGGTGGCGGATCGGGCGGCCTAGCATCCTCAAAAACCCCCTGCGGTCAAATGCCTTGGACGGGAAATCCGTCATAGGCGAAGGTGGATTTAGGGGGAAGGTGTGCGGAGAAAGTGGCGTTTGAGGAAGGCTTTGCCCGAGCCAGTTTTGAGGTATTTCTCAAACGCCGCCGCCGTGTGAATGTCTGCGAAAGCCGTATAGGTAACCAGATTCCATGGCTTAAACTTCCGGGTATGTGGTGATTTTCCTTCGTTATGGTGGGCGAACCGCTGTCTCAAATTGTCGGTGATGCCGACGTAGTGATGGCCCTGATAATAGACACTTTCGATCAGGTAGACGTAGGTCATAGAGAGGGGAATGCCTGTTTTTTTCCCAACGTCAGCGGTTTCGCGGTAACTATTCCGTATCTCTCGGACCGATTGTGCGACCTGAGGGGGATTCGATCGTGAAAGGCCGTCCTTCGCCAAGGCTACGGACGGCAACCTTCGACCGTCGTTCATGCCAGCATTTACATCCGCCACAGGCGAAAATTCGGGCTGGCCACGCCAACCGTAGCCCAACGGGCGAAGGTTGGTGCTCGGGACAGGACTCGAACCTGCACGCCTTACGGCACACGCACCTCAAACGTGTGTGTCTACCAATTCCACCACCCGAGCGTTCCAACGATGGGAGCGGTGACTTAGGTAAATCCGCCAAGGCTTGTAAAGCCCCGAAATGCGCTTGCCTCAATGTTTCATCCCGGAGCACACTGCTTTCTCCCGCGGGCCTGACCGGACGCGTGGAACTCCAAGCACCAACCTAGACTCATACCGGGTACCCACGCCCGTTTTTCCGCCCTTCATGGACGACTCCAAGCCCGCCAACGAACCCAACGATCAGGGGTTGAACAAAATCGACCTCAGTCAGTTGCAATCCTTCAACTTCGGCACGCAGTGGACCGAGGTCAAACCGGTCTCTCCCGGCCGGCGCGAACGCGATCCTGATCGCGGCGAACGACGCGACCGTCGTGAAGGTGGACCCGGCCCGGCTGGGCAGGGTGCTCCGGCGCGGGATCGTCGCGGCTTCCGCAAACCGGCCGGCCCAGTCGGCGGTGGTGGTGGCGGCGGAGCGGCTCCTTTTTCGGGCGATGCGCCGGCGGGTGGCGAAGGCCAGGCTCCCGGGGGTGATCGACGTCGTTTTGATCGCGGTCCAGGCGGACCGCGCCGTGAATTCCGCGGCGAACCCCGGGGCGAGTTCCGCGGTGAATTTCGCGGCGAACGCCGCGAGGGCGGTGGTCAGCAGTTCGATCGCGCGCCGTACATCAGTCCTTATTTCACAGCGACGTGCTATCCGGAAGACACGGGTTTCGCGGCCATCGTGAAAGCCGTGCGCGCGTCGTGCCGCACGTTCCAGCTCTTCGAGATCACCAAGGCCGTGCTCGAGAAAAACGACCGCTTCGTCGTGGTCCTGCAGCGCACGCGTCCGCCGGCCGCCGAGGGCCAGCCTGCCGCCAAGCCCGAGCCGCTGTACATGTCGTTGCCCGACCACCTGCCATTCGACACCGAGGACGCGGCCATCCAGCACGCGCTCGGCAACAACCTCGGCGCTTTCTTCGAAACACAGGAAGTCGAGATCGATCCGCCGAAGGGCAGCTACCCCATCATCAACAAGTGCGGCATCACGGGCGAGCTCCTCGGGCCGCCGAACTACCACCGCTATCAGCAAATTCTCCAACAGCACTACGCCTCGAAAATCAAAGGCATGTCCTTTGATCGCTTCCGCGACAGCATCGTTTCCGTGCGCGAGCCCGAGGTCGCGACCGCCTGGCTCGAGAAGATGAAGAAGGCGACCCGCTACACCTGGAAACAGCCGGCGGCCAAAACGGCGACGACTCCGCCGGTAGAGGTGTCGTCCGCGACGCCGTCCACCGAGGCGGCTCCGGCTGAGGCGCCCGCCGCGGAAACGGCTCCGGCTCCCGTGGCCGAGACGCCTGCGCCCGCCGCGGCTCCGTCCATCAGCTTCGACAACATCGAGGAAGCACGGCTTCATCTGCTCACGCACGCGCGCGACAAGGTCGTGCGCACCGTCGAGACCGTTCGTTTCCACGGCAAAAACATCGAGAAACTTCCGCCCGGTGAAATCCGCCGCGCACTCGAAGGTCACGTCGAGCGTCAGCGTCGCTTCCCGCTCGATACCGCCAACGCGCTCCGCGGCCGACTGCGCCGCGAGGGATTCACGATCTTCAAGAAGGGTTCGCGCGGCGTCTCCTACGTGTGCGCCGTCAAGCGTCGCTTCCGCGTCCCAGGCCAGGTCTTCTCGGAGACCATCAGTGCGCTGATCGATTTCATCGAGAAGCACCCGATGGTCCACGTGAAGGATCTGCCCAAGAGCTATCTCAACATCGAGGTGCCGGCGGCCCAGCCGTCCGCGCCGGTGCCCGAGGGAACGACTCCGTCGCAGGCGCCCTTTGCCGCGCTGCCTCCCGAGCAGGCCGAGAAGCTCCGCAAGATGAGCAACGATCTGCGCTGGCTGGTCATGGAGGGTTACGTGACCGAGTTTGCCGACGGCAAGCTCTTCGCTCCGCCCGCCGTGGCCCCGCATGCCGCCAAGAAGGCCGAGTCGGGTGAGGAAGAACACGATCCCGTGGACTTCCCGGAAGCCCCTCCGGCTCCTGTCGCCGAAGCGAAATCGGCGGAGCCGGTCGCCACCGAATCCGTCGCCGAGCCGGCGTTGGAAGCGGCGGCTGCTCCCGAGCCCGTGGCGGAAGAGCCGAAGCCCGAGGCCCAAGCTTAATCACCTTCAAGCCCGCTCCGATGAGCGGGCTTTTTTATTGGCCACAGGTTTGGAGGCGGGACTAACAGTCCCGCAGGTTGACCGTCGCGATGCTCGTGTCTCGCGGGACTGATAGTCCCGCCTCCATCTTCGGAATCCTCAAGGGTAGGGCGGTGAGTCCCATCACCGCCGCGTTACGGCGCGAACCTGACTTCGCCAACGCTGCGACGGACAAAGCGGAGTCCGCGTCCTACCTCAAAACCACCCGATGCCTGTCTCCGTCCACGATGGATAGCGTCACATGCCAAGTGGTGGTTGGCAGCCAAGCGCCGGTTTTTTCCGGCCATTCGACGGCGAGGCACCACGGGCTGGTGAGAAATTCCTCCAGCAGGAGTTCCTCGAGCTGGCGCTCGTGGTCGAGCCGGTAGGCGTCGAGATGTACGAGTTTGGCGCGGCTTCCCGCATAAACCGAATAGATGGCAAAGGTGGGGCTCGTGACCTGCTCCTTCACGCCGAGCCCCTGCGCGAGACCCTGGACGAAGGTCGTCTTGCCGACGCCCATGTCACCGTGCAGAGCGAGTGTCGTGTCGGGCGGCAGTGCGGCCGCAAGTTCCGCCGCCAGCGCGCGGGTTTTGGCGGCGGACGCCGTGGTGATTCCGGCCCGAAGTTTCTCCAGGATGCTCATGATTGTAGGTCGGGGTTTATCCCCGACGCGTCGGACGTAAAGCCCGACCCACAGGCTGAAGGGGTTTCATCGCAAATGTTCGTAGCCGCGATACTGCGATAGATTGATCGCACCGACTGGAACCCGATGGTCGGCCACGAACGTACCCACGCAGGTCAGCGGTACGCTGGGGAAACGTCGCCTCCAATCGCGGAGCAAACGGACGGAATCGGCCCGGGCGCGAACCACAATCAAAAGCTCGTAGTCCTCGCCATCGCCGAGCGCATGGGCCAGCGCGCTGCGGCCCGATTTTGTGGCGGCATGCCGCGCGGCCGAACTGACCGGAATCGCCGGCTCGTTCAAAGCCACCGACAGTCCAGCCGTGGTCACCGATTCGAGGTCCTTCGCCAAACCGTCGCTTATGTCCATCATGGCCCGCACTTCCGGCCGGCCCGCCAGCCAGGCGCCTTCGGCGAGGCGCGGAGAGAACTTGTAGTGATGGCCCAGCCGGCTCCCGCCGAGCCGGCCCGTGACGAAAATAGCGTCGCCCGCCCGCGCGCCCGTCCGGGTGATGACGCGGTTGCCGGAGGATTCGCCGTGCAGCGTGAGGAACGCGCCAAAAAAAAACGCCGGACCCTGCGTGATGTCGCCGCCCACGATTTTCACGCGGTGCTTTCGCGCCGTGGCGGCGAGGCCGAGATAAAAATCGCGCAGCCAGGCCACGCTGGTTTCCGGGGCAAGGGCGAGCGAGACGACGGCGGCCACGGGGCGCCCGCCCATGGCGGCGATGTCACTCAGATTGCGCTTGAGCAGTTTCGCGCCGACGGCGCGGGCGGGCACGGTGTCGTCAAAATGCCGGCCATGGATCACGGGATCGGTCGTGACCAGTTGGTGGCGGCGGGTGGGGGGGATCACCGCGCAATCGTCGCCGATGCCAAAGGGCGCGGCGGGAGAGGCATCGCCCAGCCAGCGGCGGATCTCGCCGATCAGGCGCGATTCCCCCCACGCGGCGACGGTCAGGGCGCGTCGGCTGGAGAACGGAGTCATAGGTTCAGCTCCTTGATGCCGGAAAGAACGATACAAATGGTGTTCAGGTTGAACAGTCCATGGGCGATGATGACGACCCGGATCGAGCCGGTGGTCTCGTAGACCAGGGCCAGCAACATGCCGAGCGCCGCGAGAGGGAGGAAGCCGGCCCAGTTGTTGTGCAGGGCTCCGAAGCAAACACCGCTGATGAGCAGCGCGGGCGTGCGGCCGAGTTTTTGGCGGACATAGCGGTAGAGACCGGCGCGAAACAGCAGTTCCTCATAGATGGGCGCGAGGACGCAGGCCATGAGCAGAATGCCCACAAGCAGGGCCGCCGACTTGGTGTCACTGATGAGGGCAATAAGGGCCTGAGGTTCGTCGGGGATACCCCATGCGCGAAGAAGCTCCATCCACCCCAGGCTGATAAGGGTGAGCAACGGCAGAGCCACGATCAAAGTGCCGACCGCGTAACCGCATGCTTGGGGCCAGGAGAGGATCTGCCGGGTGGGGCGTGATTGACGTATGACGGGGCCGGTCTGCCAGGTGCGGATCAGGTAAGGGAAGAGAATCTTCCATCCCAAAACCGCCCCGGCGTAGTTGGCCAGGTTGTAGACGAACATCTGCAGGCTTTCCGCATCGGCCATTTTGGCCAGGTAATGCCCCAACGCAATCTGAGCCAGGGCGCTGCCGGCGAAGCTACAGAGCAGGATGGTCACCGCGCCCAACGTGAATTCGAAGGCGGAAAGACCCAGCTGCGGCAACGAATGCGTACCCAGCCAGCGTTGGCGCTGCTCGCGGTTGAAAAGCAGCCACAGGAAGAGACCGGCTCCGGCGAAAAGCAGGGTGAATTCAAAGACCACAAGCGTGAGCTGGGCGGGATCGGTGGGCATGAAGCGACTCATGCTTGGCACGCCCGGGTCAGAAAAACCACTCCGAAACCGTTGCGGCCGGCGGGCCGGGCTTCGCAGGAAGATCGGCGAACTTTCCACTTGAACCCATGCGCGGAGCTGGGGACGCTGGGGCGATGTCCTCCGCCGCCTATCTGCCTTTTCTCATCCAGATTGCGCTCGCCGCCGTGATCACGACCGTGGTGATCGCGCTCAGCCATCTCGTCGGCCAGCGCGCCCGGGGCAGCAAGATCAAGGACGCGGCCTACGAATGCGGCATCCATTCCGACGGCAGCACGCACACCCGCTTCTCGGTGAAGTTCTATGTCACCGCGATGCTCTTCATCCTTTTCGACATCGAGGTCGTGTTCCTCATCCCCTGGACGTTCGTCTACCGGGATTTTCTGGCGAACCACATCTCGATCCTCGCGCCGATGATGTTTTTCCTCGGCGTGCTCGTGCTCGGCCTCTTTTACGAGGTGAAGAAGGGCGCGCTCGAGTGGGAAAAGTAACCGCCGAAGCGCGGCAAATTTCCAGACGCCAAAGCGCCAAATTCCAAACAACTTGGCGATGACAACGTGCAAAGGGTTTTTAATTTTCCGTCTTGTTTGGCGTTTGGCCTTTGGCGTTTGAGATTTCCTGACCGATGCGTCTCGACAAATACATCTCCCGCGGCCGCATCGTTGATCTGGGCAGCGCTGATCTTGAGGGCGCCCTCGTTGAGCTCCTGAATC
>DATCRM010000079.1:0-2855 GCA_036568985.1 Lacunisphaera sp.
CTCCCTTGGTCTCCGCCGCATAAAATCCCGAAAGAAAATCCTTGCGTGGACTACCTCAGCTTTTGGCTAAGGCTTCCGGTTTTTTGGTCGCCGGACTTTTCAGCGCTTCGCCTCGTCCGCCGGCTTGCGGCGGATCTTGTCGATGACCTGCCGGAAGGTGATCTCAGCGCGCACGCGATTGGAGAAACTCAATTCGTTGCCATCGGGTCCGTGGGAAGCGCGGATGCCAAGGCCGAGAATCCACTGGGTTTTGGAATGAAAGGTGTAGCGGCGCGGCACGTACCAGAGGAAGCTGGGACGCAGGTAATAGAAATGCTCCGTGGTGTCGCCCAGTAGGGCGGTTGTCGCGTAGGTGGCGCTGAGAGTCCACTTCACCTGGCCGAGATCGTAAATCGCACCCGCGGTGAAATTCATCGAGTCGTCCAGCGGCTGGTTGCGCACGGGCGTGCCAACCACATCGCTGACTGAGAGCAAATCCACGCCCGCGCCGGCAAACGTTGTGAACCTGGGATGGTGCGTGGAGTGATGCTGGACGAGGAAGCCCGGCGCGAAGTGATTGAAACCATCGGTGAGATCCACGGGCGGATGCCCCACGGGTCGCTCCACGTTAAGCGTGAGGCTGGTTTCCATATCGTTGTTGGGCCAGCCGGGGAGAATGTATTTTCCGCCGAGGCGCAGTTCGCCGATTCCATAGCCGTCGCCACTGCTGCCGAAGCCGTGGGTGAAGTAGACGGACGCCTCCGGGCGGATTTCAAAGTGGTCGTTGAGCGCCCAGCGAACGCCACCCTCCATGCGCATGTAGTCCCGGCGGATCAGATCGCCGAGGTGCGGATGGAGGACCAGCGTCATCGTGCCGGGCGGATCGATGCTCGGCAGATCGAAATCAAACAAGCCGCGGATGCCAGCGAGGAATGGCCGCGATTCCTGTGCCGGCTGGGCCTTGTGGGCCGGGGGGACAAGCTGGGCCCGGGCAGTCAGGCAGGCGAGGGGAAGCAGGAGAAACAGCAGTCGGCACATAGAGGTGGAATCAGGGCAGGAGATGGAGACTTTCCAGCGGCAGGCGCACAAGCAGGCCCTGCTGCAGCACATCCACTGACACGACAATTCCCTGTGGGTTCGTCGGGTCATCCACCAACCCTTCCAGACCATTGAGCGGGCCGCCGACGACCCGGACGCTGGTGCCTTTCTTCATCAACGGATGGACCATGGCTTCGAAGCCTGAAGCGCAGATGCTCCGGACGTGTTCCATCTGACGGAGGAACAGCGCTTCGTTTTCGATCATCATCGCCCGGACCAGCAGGTCCTGCTGGTAGATGCGCGTTTTGCGCGCCGGTTCCACCCGGACGAACACGTAGCCGGGGAACAGTGGCTTGGTGAAGGTCTTTTTTTGCGTGCCGTAGCGCCGCACACTCGTGATCAGCGGCAGGTAGTGTTCGAAGTTTTCGCGGTGGGCGAGGTCGTCGAATTTCTTTTCGCAGCGCGGCTTGGTGTGGCAGGCGAACCAGCGCGGTTCGGCAAAGTCGGGGAGATGTTGTCCCATGGTGTAGATCGGGGTTTATCCCCGACATAAATCCAGTCGGGCGTAAAGCCTGACCTACATTTCCGCCAACTTGCGCAGCGCCTTCAGGTAACCAGGGAAACCCTCTCCGCTGATCATATCGATCGCGGCGGCCGCGGTGTAGGAATGACGGCGGAATTTCTCCCGCTTCTTGATGTCGGAAATGTGCACCTCGATCGCCGGCCTCGGAGCCACGCTTTTGAGCGCGTCATGGAGCGCGATACTCGTGTGCGAATAAGCGCCGAAGTTCACGATGAATGCTTCCGTGCCGGTGTCGGCGAGCCGGTGGATTCGGTCGATCAACGCACCTTCCGCGTTGGACTGAAAGAAGCTGACCTTGACGCCAAGTTTTTTGGCTTCGGCGCGGATCAGCTGTTCGAGATCCTTGAGCGTGGCCGTGCCGTAGATCTCGGGCTCGCGCTTGCCGAGTCGGTTGAGGTTCGGACCGTGGAGGATGGCGATCTTCTTCATCGGGCTGGGTCACCACGAAACACACCAAATATGCGAAAGGGGAAAGACTCTTTTCGCGGATCGAGAGGGTTTCGCGGCGGCTAGAGCGGATTTTCGGTTTCGATGAATTCCCAGGGGAGGCGGAATTTTTTGGCGAGTTCGGCCGCCAGGGCCTTAACCGCGTGCGTTTCGGTCGCGTAGTGGCCGCAGCAGATGAGGTTGAGTTTGTGCTCCTGGGCGTAGTTGAACCACTCCTCGCGCAATTCGCCGGTGATCAGGGTGTCCACCCCGGCGGCAATCAGGTGGGGCACGGCGCTGTTGCCCGAACCGCTGCAGAATGCCACGAGTTTCGGGGTGGGCGAACCGCACTCGATCGAGATGACGCGCGGGTAGAGTTCCTCAAGACGCGCGCAGAGCTGGGTGCGCTTGTATTTGTTGGGGGCGATCCAGCCGACGAGTTCGTTTTCGTGGGGCAGGAACTGGCGCCGGGGCTTCAGGCCGAGCTGGCGGGCGATGAGCACGTTGTTGCCGATTTCCTCATGGGCGTCGAGGGGCAGATGGCTGGAGTAGACCGCGCAGTTGCCGCGCACGAGCGTGGCGTAGCGGCCATAAACCGCGCCCGTCAGCGGCTGGGCGCCGCCCCAGAACAGGCCGTGGTGCACGATGAGAAAATCCACACCGCGCTCGACGGCACGCTCGAAAGGAACCAACCCGGCGTCCACGGCCGCCCCGATGCGGGTCACACGGCCGTCGTTGGCCACCTGCAGGCCGTTGATGGCGCCGGGATAGTCTTTGAACGAGGGACGTCGGGTGCGTTTGTCGCAGTAATCCACCAGCTGTTGGAGGG
>DATCRM010000080.1:0-19483 GCA_036568985.1 Lacunisphaera sp.
GTCATAGACCGCCGCTACAGCAATTCGTCCCGAAACGAAAAGATGCCTCAATACACGTCGCGCTGGTAGCGTTTGTCTCGCTTCATCTGCTTGACGTATTCGGCGGCGGATGCGGCGTCCATACCCCCCTGCGCGGCAATGACGTCGTGTAAAGCGACGTCCACGTCCTTGGCCATGCGCTTGGCGTCGCCGCACACGTAGAAATGCGCCCCGCCCTTGATCCACGACCAGAGTTCGGCGGCATTTTCCCGCATCCGGTCCTGCACATAAATCTTGAGCAGCTGATCGCGCGAGAAGGCCAGATCGACCCGCGCGAGCGCTCCCTCCGCTTGCCACTGCGTCCATTCCTCTTCGTAGAGATAATCGGTGCCGCGATGCTGATCGCCGAAGAACAGCCAATTGCGGCCGGTCGCCTGCGCGGCGATCCGTTCCTGCATAAAGGCGCGAAAAGGCGCAATGCCGGTGCCCGGTCCCACCATGATGATGTCCTTCGTGCCGTCCTCCGGCACGCCAAAGTGCGAATCGGACACGAAGACCGGAACCGGGGTGTTTTTCAGCTCCACGCGGTCGGCCATAAAGGTGCTGCACACGCCCACCCGCGACCGATGATTGGTCTCATAACGAACGACGGCGACGGTGAGATGCACCTCGTTCGGATGGAGTCTGGACGATGATGCAATCGAATAGAGCCGGGGCATGAGCTTGCGCATGTGATCGGTCAGTTCCTGCGGAGTCAGCCTGGCACTGGGAAACTCGGTCAGCAGATCAATGTATTCGCGGTCTTCCAAATAGCCCGGCAGCTGATCCTTGCTCTCGGGTGCGAGCAACACGGCGAGCTTGGCGCGATCGGCTTCCGCCGTGGCCTTGCTCGCCAGCGTCTCGAGAATCTTTCGCGTAGGTTTGGCCAGGGCGAGCCGGCTGGTCAGGGCTTCCCGCAGGGAAATGGGCGCGGGCAACTTGAGCATGGCGGGCGACACCGTTTCGTTGCCGCTCACGCCCAGGCGGTGGATGATTTCATCCACCTCGCTGGGACGGTTCGCGGGGAATACGCCGAGTGAGTCGCCCACCTTGTAATGCAGGCCGCTGCCCGTGATATCGACGACGAGGTGCCGCGTTTCCTTGTGGGAACCGGGCTTGTTCAGGAGCCGGTTCTCGGTGATCCGGGCCGGGAAAGGATGGTCTTTGCCGAAAAGCGAAGTCGGGACGGGCGTGGAACTCATGGAAAACGCGCGAATTCCCCTTCGGCAGTCAGCGCGAGGCAAGCACGATTCTTCTCTGACGGTGCGCCGTGCCGGGTGATTGCTGTTGCCCCGTCCGCAGGGGCGTGCCATCGCGTTCGCATGGAGTCAGTCCGCATCCAAAAATTCATCGCCGACAGCGGCCTGTGCTCGCGCCGCGCCGCCGAGGCCTTGATCACCGCGGGCGAGGTCTACGTGAATGGCGAGAAGGCCGAACTGGGGCGGAAGGTCGAGCCGGGCGTCGACAAGGTCACCGTGCGCGGCAAGGCCGTGCGCGCGCAGGCCCAGCCCAAGCTCGCCCTGGTCATGCACAAGCCCCGCGGTGTCGTGTGCAGCAACAGCGACCCGCACGCCGACCAGACCATCTTCGACCTCCTGCCTCGCGAGTGGGCCCGCCTGCGGCTGTTCTGCGCCGGCCGCCTGGACAAGGACAGCGAGGGTCTCGTAATCCTCACGTCCGACGGCGACCTCGCGCACAAGCTCATGCATCCGTCCAACCTCGTCGTGAAACGTTACTACGTTTCCCTCGAGGAACCGTTCCCCCACTCCCGCCTGCGCCAGCTGCTCCGCGGCGTACATCTTGAGGGCGAGCATCTCAAGGTCGAGCGCGCCAACCTCGTCAACCCGCGCCCCGACCGCAGCTCCACCGAGCTCGACGTCCATATGCACCACGGTAAGAAGCGAGAAATCCGCCAGTTGTTTACCGCCCTCGGTTTCGAGGTCCGCCGCCTCCGCCGCTACCAGATCGGAGCGCTGCGTCTGAAAGGAATTCCTTTGCGCGGAGTGAAACAACTTTCTAGCAAGGAAATCCAATCCTTGTTCACCGTCCCCCGCGCGCCCGCGGCCGACGATCCATCCTCCTCCCCCGCTCTCGATGAAAATTAAAATCGTTTCCGCACTCCTGCTCGCGGCCTCGGTCCGGCTCGCCGCCGCCGATATCCTCCCGGCCGACGCCGCCGTCTTCATCCAGCCCGACGCCAAGTCCCACGTGATCACCCGGCTCAAGCGGGGCAACACCATCATCTACACCGGCGATGCCCCGGCCGGGTGGCGCCGCGTCGAGATTTCCGGCTCCTTCGAAGCCTACGCCCACAACCGCGACATCACCAAAGGACTCGAGGTCCGCGAAGGCGCCAATCTCCTCGCCGAGCCGAAGAAGGATGCTGCCGTCCTGACCGTCGCGCAACCCGGCGACAAGACCGAGGTGGTCGGTCTCGCCGGCAGCGACTGGTGCCAGATCCGGCTGGAGAAGAAGCTTCAGGGATTCATTGCCACCGGCGCCGCCAATATTCCCTCTGATTCCCCCGCTCTCTCGCCCGTCGCGCCGGCGCCCGCTCCCGCTCCTGCTTCCGCCGCGCCCGTGACGACCGCCGGTCGCCCCGTTCCGTTGTCCGGCAACACCGCCGACATGCCCCGCCTCTTCGCCGGCCGTCTCGTCCTGGCCAAACGTGCGATCATCAACCCCAACCCGCCCTACGATTATCAGCTCACCGATGCTTCAGGTCGCCGCTTCGCCTACGTCGAAACCAAACGCCTCCTGCTCACCGACAAAATCGAGGCGTACCTGGACCGCCAGATCTCCATTACCGGCACGGTCCGCAACACCGTTGATGGCAAGGACCTCGTCATTTCTGCCGAGTCCATGCAGTTGAAATAAGTTCTTTTCGCGGGTGGGATGCGCGAACCCGCAGCGCGGCAGCCCTTTCACCCTGCGCGTTGCAGTCGACGCGATCCCTCTTCCTTTTCTTTTCCCATGGAACTCATCGACGGCAACAAGATCGCCGCAGACATCGTCACCGAACTCAAGACCCAGGTCGCCGCCCTCACCGGTCGCAAGCCCTGCATCGCCCTCGTGCGCGTGGGCGACGACCCCGCGTCCGTCTCCTACGTGAAGAAAAAGGAGAAGACCTCCGCCGATATCGGCATCGAGAGCCGCCTGATTTTCCCGCCGGTCACGATTTCCCAGGAAGAACTTTTCGCTCTAATCGACCAGCTCAATGCCGATCCCACGGTGGATGGCATCCTCGTCCAATCGCCCCTGCCGAAAGGCATCAACGAAGTCGCCGTCTTCCGCCGCATCGCCGCCCACAAGGATGTCGACGGCTTCCATACGATGAATCTCGGCAAGCTGGCGCAGGAGGACGAAACCGGTTTCGTCGCCTGCACGCCTGCCGGCATCATGGAACTTCTCCGGCGTTCCGGCGTGTCGCTCTCGGGCAAGCACGTGGTCGTGCTCGGCCGCAGCCTCATCGTGGGCAAACCCGCGGCCCTCCTCGCCATGCAGCGAAAGTCGTGGGCCAATGCCACCGTCACGGTCTGCCATTCGCAAACCGCCAACCTACCCGCGCTCACCCGCCAGGCTGATGTGCTCATCGCTGCCATTGGCAAAGCCGAGTTCGTCACCGCCGACATGGTCAAGCCCGGCGCGGTCGTCATCGACGTCGGCGTCAATCGCGTACCCGACGCCACGAAAAAGACCGGCTACCGTCTCACCGGCGACGTCCATTTTCCCACCGTCTCGCCGCTGTGTTCGAAGATCACACCGGTGCCCGGCGGTGTCGGTCCGATGACCGTGGCCATGCTCATGCAGAACACCGTCAAGGCCCACCGCCAAAACGCCGCCGTGAAAGCCTGACCGTCCGCCAGAACGAATCTTGCCAGTCGCCGCCAAACCACCTTCCATCCCCTGACCCCATCATGGCGACTTCGAAGATCCTCGTAGTTGATGACCAGCCCATCAACGTTCAGCTGCTGAAAAGAAAACTGGAACGCGAGGGCATGGCTGTCGCCGCCGCCTACTCCGGCCAGGAGGCGCTCAAGCTCGTCGCCGCCGACAAACCTGACCTCATCCTGCTCGATGTCATGATGCCCGAGATGGACGGCGTCGAAGTGTGCCAACGCCTGCAGGCGACCGACGAGACCAAATCCATCCCGATCATTTTCATCACCGCGCGCACCTCCAAGGAAGGCAAGATCGAGGGCCTCGGCGCCGGCGCCGTGGATTACATCACCAAGCCCATCGACCTCGACGAAACCCTCGCTCGTGTCCAGACGCAGTTGCGCTTCGTCCAGATTAACCGCGAGCTCATCGATCTGCAGCGCCGTCTCGGCGATTCGCGCCGCGCCGCCACCATCGGTGCCGTCACCCAGGGCATCGCCCACAATCTCAACAATCTCCTCGGCGTCGTCATCGGTTACGTGGACCTCATCAAGGCCTACAACGAGAAGCCCGAGCTGGTCAAAAAGAACGCCCAGCACTTGGAGGACGCCGTCAACCGTATCGTCGGCATCATCAAGCAGCTCACCAGCCTCGTGGTGCGCAACCGTCCGCCCCTGATTCGTGCCAACCTCGCGCGCATGATCGACAGCGGCATCCGCCGCTATCAGATCGAATACAAGATCGACCAGCCCATCACCGTGCAAAACGGCGCCGGCGAGGCCCTGATCGACACCAACGTCGAGGTGCTCGAGGAAGTTGTCGCCAAGCTGCTCATCAATGCCTGGGAAAGCTACGGTGACGCCCCCGACGACAAACGTGAGATCACGATTCGCACCGAGATCACGGAGAAGCCGGAGGAAGGCCGCTTCGCCCTCGTTCACATCGAAGACCGAGGCCGGGGCATCAGCCCTGACATCCGCGATCACGCCTTCGAGCCTTTCACCAGCACCAAGCACACCGTCGGCGTCGGCATGGGCCTCACCATCGCCCGCCATTCGATGCGCAACCTCGGCGGCGAAGTCATTCTCGCCGACCGCCCCGGCGGCGGCGCCATCTGCACCATCCGCCATCCGCTGGAACGTCGGAATCGGTGACCGGCGACCGGTGCTGCGCACCGGAGTAATTGGTAGTTGGTATTTAGTATTTGGGTTGCTCGAACTACGGCGCACCGACGTGTCAGGCCTGCCTTGGCCTAACTACTAAATACCAATTACCAACTACTCGGGCCCCAACTCACGACTCGCGCTGAGCACGCAAAATCCCCAGCTTCCAGCCACCTTCCCCCTCTCATGTCCTCCCCCCGCCTAGCCTTCCTCGGTGCCGGCAACCTCGCCTCGGCGATCGTGCGCGGCCTGCTCGCCAAACAAGCTTTCGCCCCCGGTGATCTCGCCTGCACTAGCAAGGGCGGCGAATCCGCCCGGAAACTCGCCGCAGCCACGGGCATCGCGCACGAAACCGACCTCGCACGTTTGCTCAGCGGCGCTGACACAGTCTTGGTCGCCTTCAAACCCCAGTCGCTCGCCACCGCCGATCCGCGCTTGGCCGAGCTCACGCGCGGCAAGCTCGTCATCTCCGTGCTGGCCGGAAAAAAAATTTCCACGCTCGCCCGAACCTTCCCGCACGCCCGCAACATCGTGCGCACGATGCCCAACACGCCCGCCGCGATCGGCGCAGGCATCACGCCGTATTGTTCGCAATCCCCGCTCACCGCCGCCGACCTCGCCCAGGTCGACAAAATTCTCGGCGCGCTCGGCCAGTCGCTGACCCTCGACGAGTCCTATTTCGACGCTCTGACCGCGCTCGGTGGCAGCGGGCCGGCTTTCCTCTTTGAATTTGTCGCGGGTCTGCGTGACGCCGGCCTCGCTGCCGGACTGCCTGCCGATGTCGCCTATAAGGTCGCCCTTGAGACCGTCCTCGGGGCATCACGTCTGCTCGCCCGCAGCACGGAGACACCCGAGGCGCTGCGCGACAAGGTCACCTCGCCCAACGGCACCACTTTCGCCGGGCTGCAAGTCCTCGGTCAGCGCCAGCTCCGCGACACCCTCAAGGAAACCATCCTCGCCGCCACCCGGCGGGCCGGTGAGTTGTCGAAAGATTAGCCGGCTGGCCGAAAATCCCAAACGCCAAATCCCAGACGCCAAACAAAGCCTGAAAAACTAAGCCATAAAAAGCAGGGATCGGGTTTCTTTTTTTCAACTTTGGCTTTCTCGTTTGTTTGGCCCCTGGGATTTGGCGTTTGGAATTTTGGCTGACGCCACTTGTTACTTGCTCCTTGTTCCTTGTTACCTTCCGCTTGCCTCTATGGGCATGGAATTCGGCTGGTGGGACAAGGACGAGGAAGGCAAAAAATGGCAGATCAAGGCGCGCTTCCACGGCGGCAATGTCGTGTTCAGCCGCAAGCACGGTCACCACACCTCTTGGGAGGATCTGACGCCGACCGATGAACATTGGGACCGTCTGCTCAGCGAGGCGGAGCGCCGGTTGCCCCGCCGCCTGATGAGCACGAAGGAATTCAACCAGCTCAAGGCGCAGCGACCGCAGTAGCGCCGAAGGCCGGTCACAGACCGGCCCTACCTTCAAACCATGTCCGCGCCCGGGGCCAGATGAACGCCAACGCCGGGGCGATCTCCTGTGGCCGTTCCACGAGCCACCGGTCGATTTCCGCCGGCGTGAACCAGTCGCCGCGTTCGATCTCGTCGGCCTGCAAAATGAAAGGCCCCTCTGTCTCGACACGGTAAACCCAGACAAATTCCTGTCCGGTCTCCTCCCGTGCCTCGATCTTGAAGAGCGGTTGCGGCGGCTTGCCAGGACGGCAGCCCAGCTCCTCCTCCAACTCACGCACAGCCGTGCCGTCGTAATCCTCCCCCGCGCCTACATGTCCTGCGGCCGAGGAATCCCAATAGCCCGGAAACAGATCTTTCTGCATCGAGCGTTTGTGTAGGAAAATTTTCCCGGACCGGTTGACGACCAGCAGATGCACGGCGCGGTGGCGCAATTTCAACCGGTGCACTTCGCGCCGCGCCATCTGTCCCGTGACGCGATCCTGCTCGTCCACCACATCGAAAAGCTCGTCTAGGTTTTGTCCCATGGGCTTCACCAAAGGGACAAAACAAGCGATGTCGAGGCCGGTACGCACCCATAAGGTAGGGCGGAGCGGCCCGCTCCGCCGCGAGGGCGATATCACGTTCCCGGCGCACCGGGCCGGTGCGCCCTACCCCGTCAACTGATCGGCGAGACGCAATAATTGCGGCGGCGGCCTACGACCGCCGACGTCCGAAACGGCGCTCACAGAGCGCCGCTACAGAATTCTCACTAGCGACTCCGTCAGCCGCAGAACGAATAGTCGTACGGCTTGCGCATCTCGCGGACCAGATACTTGTTCGCCTCCGCGGCGTGATCCCCGGTGAATTTTTCCGCGTTATAATCCCACGTGAGGCTGTGACCTGTACGGAGCGAGATGGCTCCGAGGTGGCACATGTTGGCGGAGCGATGTCCGGTCTCGACGTCGCAAATCGGCAGGGCGCGCGAGCGCGTGCAGTCGAAGAAATTCACCATGTGGTCCTTGCTCGCGTAGAGGCGCTGGGCATTTTCCGGCAGCGGCTTGCGCAGCAGCTCGGGATCGCTGGCCTTGATCTCGTCGCGGTTGACCCAGATCCAGCCGTCGGTGCCCTCGAAGCGCACGCCGTTGGGTTGCCCGGCCTTGTTGAGATGCTCGCCGTAAATCGAATCATCCCGGGTGGTGGAGATATGCAGGCCGGTGCCGTCCTCGTAGGTGTATTTCACCTCGTACTCCGGGATGGTCGTGTAGCCGCCGGCAATCGGCTCGGCCAGGCGCTTGGACTCGACCTTGGTCGGCGCGATCTGGCCGATGGCCCAGTAGGCGATGTCGTTGTGGTGGGCACCCCAGTCGGTCATGGTGCCGCCGGAGTATTCATACCAGAACCGGAAATTGGCATGGCAGCGCTCCTTCACGTAGCTCACCGCCGGAGTCTGACCCTGCCAGAAATCCCAGTTGAGACTGTCCGGGGCCGGGCTGGCCTCGAAGGGGCCGGCGCGCAGGCCGGCCGGCAACCAGACCTTCGCCTGCTGCAGCTTGCCGAGGCGCCCGTTGCGCACGAGTTCGCAGGCGAGCCGGAAGCGCTGCATGCTGCGTTGCTGCGTGCCGGTCTGTAGAACCACGCCATTTTCCCGCACGGCTTTAATGACGTGCCGGCCCTCGTCGACCGTGAGGGTCAGCGGCTTCTGGGCGTAGATGTCCTTTTTCGCCTTGGCCGCCGCAATGTTGATGAGGGTATGCCAATGGTCGGGCGTGGAGTTGACGATAATCTGGACGTCCTTGCGCTCGAGGACGCGGCGGAAATCGGAATAGATCTCGGGATTGTGGCCGAGCTCGCGGTATTTCGCGGCGGCGGCGGCACTGTGCGTCGAGTCCACGTCGCACACCGCGACGATGTTGCCGTGGCTTCCCGCGTTCTGGCCGTCCCACGTACCCATGCCGCCGCAACCGATCAGGGCGATGCCGGGCTTGTCGTTGGCGGAAGTGGGCGCCGGTTTCGCGTCAGCCTCGGCCGCTTGCAATTGCTGGCGCTCGACGAACCACGTCGGAAGGCCGGTCAGGGCCGCCACGGCGCTGCAGCGTTGCAGGAAGGCACGGCGCGAGAGGTTGAAGGAATGGATCGACGCTTTGGCTTCGGACGAAGCGGAGGTTTTTTGCGGATTCATAGGGTAAAGGGTACTCGAATGGACGTCTCAAGCTAGCCACCGGAGACCGGAAGGAAAGTCGAACCTGCGGCCCGCTTGGGTTTCGCATGGCCCCTGCCGGCGGAAACCGGCCGAGTCCGGGCGAAGTGAAATTCCATCATCCGCCGCTGAGGGAATCGTGCAACGCCGCGCAATGGAGAATGCCGCCAGTCTTCTTGAGATCCTTGGCCGCCCGCCGGGTAAGGCTTGGCGCAGGACTGCAAAAAGATTATGTTTTCGCTCCTATTAAATCCGCGGGTTTTCTCTCTCAACCCGCGGTCTTGTCCGCCATGTCCGCCCCCCGCTGCTCCCTCGTCATTCCCTTTTATCAAGAGGAGGGAAACATCGCGTCCGTCGTCCCCGATGCTTGCGCCGTCGTGGCGGAACTTGATCCGGGCTTTGAGGCGATCCTCGTGGATGATGGCAGCACGGATGGGACGGGACGCGCATTGACCGAGATCGCCGCAACCGACCCACATTGTCGGGTGATCACTCAACCCGAAAATCGAGGCCAGGCCTCCGCGCTCCTCGCGGGACTGCAACAAGCGCGCGGCGAACTTATCTTCACCATGGACGGCGATGGACAAAACGATCCGCGTGATTTCCCCGCCCTGCTCGCGCGGATCGAGCGAGACGGTCTCGATGTCTCCTGCGGGTGGCGGGTGGACCGTCACGACGGTGTCCTGCGTCGGATGATGTCGCGCCTGGCCAATGTCGTCCGAAGCCGGCTGCTGCACGACAACATCCACGATGCGGGCTGCCAGTTACGCGTGTTCCGCCGCGAGGTGATCGCCGCGCTGCGGCCCTCGCCGCTGATGCAGTCGTTCCTGCCCGCCATGGCCGTGGCCGCCGGTTTTCGCGTCGGCGAGCTACCTGTGCGTCATCACCCCCGCACGCATGGCGATTCGAAATACGGTCTTCACAACCTCTGGTGGCGGCCGTTCACGGAAATGCTCCGGCTCCACCGCGAACTGCCGCGCCCGCGGCACGGCAAAAACACCTGGGATCTTTGACCAATCCGCCATGCCCGCGCCATCCTTCTTCCCCTGTAGGAGCCTGCTCGCAGGCGACACGAAACGCCCGCCCACTGGCTCGATCCCGAATCGCCTGCAAGCAGGCTCCTACACCCGAATCCTTCGTCCATGAACTGGCCCGCATTCAATCACGAGGCCATGGCCACCACGTTTCAAATCTTCGTGGCCGGCCGCCCGACAGAGTATGCCCGCCAAGCGGCGGCGGCCGCCTTTCGCGAGCTCGACCGGTTGGAGACCGAACTGAGTCGCTACCTTCCAACCAGCGACATTGGCCGCGTCAACCAGCTGAAGTCCGGCGAAACCCTCGTGCTCGGCGATGACGCGCTTCAATGTCTCCTGGGCTCCGCGCAAATTTCCGCACTCACCCACCGGGCGTTTGATCCCGCCTATGCCACGCCACGCCTCCCGGGCGTGGACGAGGCGCTCTTTGCGCTCGACCCCAATGCCCACACCTTGACCTCGCTCACCGAGCGTCTGCACCTCGATCTCGGAGCGGTAGGCAAAGGCTACGCTCTCGACCGCATGGCGGACACCCTCGCCGAATGGGATATCACTTCCGCGTGCCTCCAGAGTGGTGGCAGCACCGCGCTCGCCCTTGCCCCTCCGCCCGACTCGGCCGGCTGGCCGATCGGCGTCGCGGACGACGTCCTTCTCTTCGCGAACCGGGCCGTCAGTGGCTCGGGCCTCGCCGTGCAAGGCGAACATCTCATCGATCCCCGCACCCGCGCCCCGGCCCAGCGCACCCGTCGCGTATGGTCCTTCGCCAGCAATGCCGCCGATGCGGATGCTCTTTCCACCGCTTTTTTCGTGATGACCGACGCCGCCGTCGTCGAATTTTGTCAGCGGCACTTCGAATACGGCGCCGCGCTCACACTGCCGGATGGATCGACCGAACTGGTGGGGGAAATCGGGGATCGGAGCTGAGGTTCCCGTCTGGAGACACGGCGACCTCGCCGTGGTTTTCAGAATCCGCAGCGAGGTCGCTGCGGCTCCAGTTTCATGACTGTAGGTCGGGGTTTATCCCCGACAAATTCGCCTGCATTTCCTGTCGGGCGTAAAGCCCGACCTACCGTTGGCCATCGTTTACTCGGCCAGCCTCGTGAACACCACGACCACGACGCCCGGTCGCAACCCGAGAAAACTTTCCTGATATTTGCCGTTCAGCCGGCCGCGCACGGCGTCGGCTTGGTCCGCATCCACGAAAACCAGCACGCCGTCGCAGTCCTCCGGCGGCTCCGTCCAGTAACCCGTTTCGGGACGACGACGCAGATACCACGGTAACGGCCAGTATTCGCAGCCGATTACCTTCACCGCACCTGCTGGTGCGGCGGACGCCAGCGCCGGCACCTTCAGCATGTCGGGCACGGTATGAACATAGGCGAAGGGATTGCGCTCGTCGGCCGGCCGCAGAAACACTGCCTGCCACATTTGCCAGCCAAGACTCAAGACCACGACACTTCCATAGAACATCATCAGTCGGCCCTCCAGCCGCGCGATCCCGAGCGCCGCGAGCACGCAAAGGCCAGGCACCACGTTCACGACCTGCCATGGTGTTTTGTAGGGCGCGAGCGACAAAACCACCGCGATCATGACGGTGTAGATAGCGAAGAATCGAACCAACCCGCCCCGTCGCCACGCGAGCGCCGCTCCCACCAGCGCAGGCATGACGAAAAGACTTTGATCCCAGATGTAACCGCCGTTGCGCTGCCAGACGAAGAGTCGCGCGTAATACCACCAGGATTTCTCGTGCCCCGACTCACCCGCGGTCGCCTTGAAGAACATGATATTCAGCGAATGAACCGCCTCACGCAGCCCGTCATGATTGGTCCCAAACGACGAATAGAATGCCGCGACCACGCCGAGCGCGACTACGCCCGCGAAGCCGGCCTCACGCCAGGAAGCCTTCCCTCCTCGACGACAGGCCGCCAAGGCCACCAACGCTCCGGCCGCGTAGAGCAACGCGCTCGCTTTCGTCGCCAACATCAGGCCGAAGCAAATTCCGGTGCCGGTCGCCCAACCCCAGCCGCCTTTCCTCCACCACTCCGCACCGCAGACGAACGCCCCCAACGTAAAAGTCACCAGCAGCGTTTCCTGGATGAAATACCTGCTGTAATACACCGCGGCGGGCGACACCGCCAGCAACAGCGCCGCCAGCAAGGCCGGCGTCCGTCCCAGCCGGCGCAGCAACAGCCAGAGCAAACCCACCGCCGCGACCCCGGCGACCGCTGGCACGAGCCGCACCGTGGTTTCCCTGAGCGTCGCCAGCGCAGACTCGCCGCGCAGTTTCGCCGCGAGCAGCCCGAAATAATAGAGAGTCGGGCCGTGATGGTCGTGCGGATCAAACCGGTAGTGGCCGCCCGCAAGCATTTGTCCGAGCTTCACCGCCTGGTTCGCCTCGTCCGCATGCATCGGACGCGCGGCGAGGTCGTGCATTCGCACCAACACCGCGACGCCGAGCACGAGAGCCAGCAGCCCGACGTCAGACCAGCGGGGGCTCGGGGTTGCGCTCATGTTTTGAACTGTAGGAGGGGCTTTACGCCCCGATGTCGTGCGGAAGCAATGTCCCATCGGGGCGTAAAGCCCCTCCTACAGTTCCGGCAGCCGCGCCGCGATTCGGCATTCCGACCGTTGCTCGCGACGGGCTGCACGGCCGGATCCGGTTGCTACGGCTGGCCGAAGACCTCGACCTCGACGTAGTGGTTCAGCTCGCTCGTGGTGTTGCCGTTGCTGTAGAGACGGACGTAGCGCGCCTTGACGCCTTTCGCGTCGATCAGCTTGCCCTCGCTCGTCTCGACGTAGGCGAAATCCTTGCCCGCGCCGAGGCCGGCCGTGTTGTCATGGTCGTTGTTGAACAGCGTGGTCACGCCGGTCTTGAAGTCCTTGTCGTCGGACACCTGCACGATCACGTCGTGGTATACCCGGGCTTGGGCGTGGAAATGCCAGGCAACGATCGCGCGCAGGGTGGCCGGGGCGCCGAGATCGATCTGCACCCATTGCAAGCCGGGGCCAAACTCCACGTAGGTTCCTTCCGAACCCTCCTTGTCGCCGTCGGTCACGAAGGCGATGTCGCCGATCACCGGGAAGGTGTCGCTGGCGGTGACCTCCTTGCCCTTGGACAAGTTGACCGTGCCGGCCGGCGCCAGGAACGGCGGACGCTTGGCGCCGGTGGCCTTCTCGAGGTTCGGCACCTTGATCGGCACGGGCGTACCGACAAAGAGCGGCTTGGGCAGCTCGAGCGGAATCGGCACGAGGTCCTCCGCGTTGAGCGCGGCGGCGGCGGTGAGCACGAGGGTGAGGGCAAGGATGCGACGGATCATGGAGGGAAGTTGGATTGGGTGTTTTCTGACTGGAGCCGCAGCGACCCGCTGCGGAAGGCGCGGGCGAGGTCGCCCGCGCTCCAGTCATGGCCTATCAGAAGACATTCATACGAGGCAAAAGCTCCGTGGTCACGCGACAAAATCTTCCGGGGCGAACGTCAGCGCCTTGCGGGCGGCGACTGCCTCGTTGACCTTGAGCACGGTGACCGCGCTGGCGAAGGCGACCTCGCCGGGGCAGTTGAGCTTCGCCTTGCCGCGAATGGAATCGAAGAAGTTCTCGAGGTGCGGCTGGTGGATCGCCTTGTCGAGGGTGACGGGCATGTCCCAGGAGGACAACGCCGCGGTCTCGCGCACGTCCACGACGCTGGTGCGCGCGGGCGCACCGAACTTCGGGCGGGGCTTTTCCCAAGGCAGCAATTTCTCGGCGCCCTCCTCGGGCGTGCCGGGTTTGCGGATGATGCCCTTCGTGACCCACTGGTCCCACTCGGGCGCCCGGGCTTCGCGGAAGAGCTTCGTGTAGGCCGGATTTTCCGACATCTTGAGCGAGCCTTCGGTGCCCATGAAATACTCCATGTAGCCACCGCCCGCGCTGGTGGTGGTGAGCACCTGATAAAACGCCCGGACCGGACCCTGCGGGGTGTTGAACTCGTAAACCGTCATCACGTTGTCGTACCACTCGTGATTCTGGTAGTAGTCCGCGCCGCCGCTGGCCATGACCGCGGTGGGATTGGTGCCGAGAAACCAGTTGTAGATGTCGATCTGGTGAGCTCCGAGGTCGGAGATCGGGCCGCCGGCGTATTTTTTGAACCAGCGCCAGTTCCGGAACTCGTGCATGTTGGCAAAGCCGTATTTGGCGAGCGTCGCGGGCGGCAGGGCGTATTTCTCGGGCCAGCCGAGATCCTCGCTCACGCTGCGATTCCACTGGCCGTTCACGTTGGTGATGCGACCGAGGAGCTTCGCGTCCTGAAGGACTTTGCCGAGCGCGTGCTGGTAACGCGGATTGCTGCGGCGCTGGTGGCCGATCTGCAGGAGCTTGCCGGTCTCGCGCGCGGTCACGACCATCGAACGCGCGTTCGCGACCGTGTTGGCCATGAGTTTCTCGCAATACACATGCTTGCCGGCGCGCAGGCAGGCGTTGGTGTGCTCCGCGTGCATGAAATCCGGCGTCGCCACGATCACGGCATCGAGGTCCGGGATGGCGGCCAGCATCTCCTGGTAATCGTCGAAGGGCCGGGCCTCGTGGCTGAACTTCTTCAGCAAGCGCTCGGCGTAGGTGCGGTTGTAGGGCCAGATGTCGCAGACGGCCGCAAAGCGGATGTCGGGAATCTTGAGCGCCGCGTTGAGCAGCACGCGGCCCTGTTCGCCGCAGCCGATCAGAGCCACCTTGAGGGTGTCCTTGCCGGCCGTCTGTTGGGCCCGGGCGACATAGGGCGCCACCAGAACGGCGGCACCGAGCTTCAGGCCCGTGGAAATGAATTCGCGGCGGGTGGCCTCCGCGGGGGCGGATTGGTCAGTCATGTTTGTCGGCCCAGATGGCGAAGCGGTTGTAACGCACGAGGGTCAGCGCAGCGACCACGAGGCCGAGGTAAACCCCGAGCCAGGCGACGCCATCGCTCTGCTGCACGGCCATGAGCCCGAAGGCCAGGGCGATGTAGAGCAGGCCCATCACGATCAACGTGAGATGGGTCTTGATGCCGAGCAGCATCATGACGCCGAGCACGCCGAGAATGTAACCCAGCGGCAGGGCAAAGCATTTGGTCGCCCACAACGGGAGAAACGATGCGCCGGTGATGCCGGTCGCCATGCGCGTCATGTTGGTGTAATAGTTCTGGAACGAGTAGGCTCCGCCGGCCTCGAATTTTTCGACGCAGGACATCAAGGCTCGCACGGCTAGGAAAAGCCGGAGGAGCAGGAAGGCCGAGGTCAGTTCACAGCGGCTGGAGTTGGGGGCGATCGGTTGGCTCATAAGCGGAGGAGGAGGACATTAAACCCCGAAACCGGGGCGGTATACTTTGGTGAGATACTGGTTGGCGGACGAAAGGTTGGTGATCTTCATCGCGGCGGCGTCCCACTCGATCGGACGGCGGGCCCGGACGGCAATGTTGCTCAGGAGGCAGAGTTCGGTGAGCTTGGAAGCATAGGCAAAGTTGGAACCGGCGGCCGGGCCACCCTTGCAGGCGCGAATCCATTCGGCGAAATGCCCGCCTTCGACGCGCGGAATGGTCTTGGCCGGCAACGTCGGGATGAGCTCGCGCATGCGGGCCTCGGGAATGATGCGGACGGACTCGTAGTAGGTCGGCGCAATCGCGGTGGCCTTGCTGCCGACGATCAGCGTGCCGTTGTCCGGGAACGGACGGTCCTCGGCCCAGCCCTCGGGCAGCGCGGGCTTCAGGCCGCCATCGTACCAGGTCCACTTGATGGCGGGTCGGCTCCCGCGGGCGGCGAAGTGGTAAACGATCATCGAGGAGGTCGGCGCGCTGACGGCGTTGGCGCGGCCGCTGATTGCCTCGACGCGCACCGGCGCATCGAGTCCGAGCGCCCAGAAAGCGCCGTCCATGATGTGACAACCCATGTCGCCCAGCGCGCCCGTGCCGAAATCCCAATAACCGCGCCATTTGAACGGCACGTAAGCCGGATCGTAGGGGCGGTCGGCCGCGACGCCGAGCCATAGGTTCCAATCGAGCGACTCCGGCACCACCGGGATCATCTTGCTGTGGTCGGGAGTGTTGACGCCCTGCGGCCAGATTGGACGGTCGGTCCAGCTGTGCAGCTCGGCCACCTCGCCGAGCACGCCGGCGTCATACCACTCCTTGAGCAGACGGAGCCCTTCGTTGGCGTGGCCCTGGTTGCCCATGATGGTCGCAACCTTCTTCTCGGCGGCGAGCTTCGCCAGCTGGCGCGCCTCCCAGATCGTGTGCGTGAGCGGTTTTTCCACCATCACATGTTTGCCGAGGGACAGCGCGGCCATCGCGATCGGGAAATGCATGTGGTCCGGGGTGGACACCGTGACGGCATCGATCTGGTTGCCGAGTTTCTCGAACATCTGGCGGTAGTCCCGGAAGCGCGGAACGTTCGGGTAGGCGTTGAAAGTCCGTGCCGCCTGGATGTCGTCCACATCGCAAAAGGCCACGAAGTTCTCTCCCTTCATCCCGTCCACCGCCGCCTCGCCCCGCCCGCCCACGCCCACGCAAGCGACATTCAAACGGTTGTTCGGTGACGGCGTGCCTGACGTCTGGGCGCCAAGGATATGGGGAAATGCCACTGCCGCAGCCGAGCCCAGGCCAGCGGTACGGAGAAACGAGCGGCGGGTAACAGGGGTATTCATATGAGCTGAGAACGAGGGTGACGGTGACCACTCAGAACACGAAGTTCCAGAGGTGGGGCATCGTATGACTGTTCACATGTCATTATGGGCTGCAAATCAGAATTCAGAAATGTCGGCGGTCGCCATTTATAAAGCCCCCGCATCCGACCGATAATCCGTCATTCTGTCCAGCCGCCAGCGACGAGGACGGCGACAATGGCAAGATCCGAGAAAGGGTGAGCAAGAAGTGAACGCCGCGTCGCCCCCCGGGCTCAACCGAGGATGCGGGACACCTCCGGCAACGGTCCAAAACCGCCGGCTGAAGGCAGCCACCACAGGGCAGAAGTATACCGACAATGTCATAGAGTACGCGCCCCTCGCCGGTTCAGCGAGGGAACCAAAACCCCATGAACCGCCGCGTGCTCGCGCACGTCAACGCCGGAGCTTGTCGCATAAATATGCAGTTGCCAAAGGTCGGGGCTGCGATTGCGGCCGTGCTATCGCGGGCAAGGCCGGCCGATGGCTGGGAAAACCGCCCCGGATCAATCACCAGTGAAAGCGCATCCATGCCTTCGGCTCATCATGCCCCGCTAATGACTCCGTGCGCCGCACCTCCGGGCTGCCGCCTCGCACCATTCCGGAAAATCTGTAGCATGAATTTCGTACACTCCGGCGCTTGACGTCCGAGGCGGAGCGGCCTGCGCTGAAAGACTGGAAGTCCCAAAGCAACCCCCTTGAACTCCCGTCGCCCCACCCTCAACCTCCTGTTGCTCGGCGCCGCTTTGGCGGCCCACGCTGCGGAGAATCCCGAGAACCCCGAAACGGCCGCCCCCGAACGCGCCCGCCCGAATTTCGCCCGTCCCATCGTGCTCACCGCCGACGACACGCGCGCCTTCCCCGATGCGCCGGCCGGTTTCGACCAGCCGCTCGCCGAGGTCGCGGCCCGCGGCCGTGTCGAGGTGTTCGACTACGACTCGACCGTGACCGGCGTGCAACGTCATGCGTGCGTCTATCTTCCGCCCGGCTACTCGCCCGATCGGAAGTATCCGGTGCTCTACCTGCTCCACGGCATTGCCGGCAACCACTACGAATGGACCGGCTACGTCCATGCCGACGCGGTGCTCGATCACGTGATCACCGACGGAAAGGCGGTGCCGATGATCGTCGTGATGCCCAACGGTCGCGCCTTGCCCGACGACCGCCCGCCTCCGCCCGACAAGGTTTTCACGCCGGAGACCGTTTCCGGCTTCGCTCGGTTCGAACGCGACCTGCTCGATTGCCTCATCCCGGCGATCGAGGCGAAATACCCGGTGCTCACCGACCGCGGGCATCGCGCGCTTGCCGGCCTGTCGATGGGCGGCGGCCAGACCATCAACATCGGGCTCGCCCACCTCGACACGTTCGCCTGGCTCGGCGGCTTTTCCTCGGCGCCCAACGCCAGGCCGCTCGCCGAAATCATCCCCGACGACGCCGTCGCCCGGGCGCAGCTGAAACTCTTCTACCTCTCCTGCGGCAACAAGGACAACCTCATCAGCGGCCCCCAGTCCGTCCACGCCTATTTCAAGGAACACGGCATCCCGCACATCTGGAACGTCGACGACGCCGGCCACGACCGCCCGACCTGGGCCAACAACCTGCATCACTTCGCGCAACTGCTCTTCCGCTGACCACCGGATCCAGAAACCCCCATGCCGCAACATTCCCGCCTCCTCGGCCCATTCATCCAATCAACATTCGCGTTAGCGCTGGCGGTGATGGCAATCACCTCGGCGCACGCCGAAACTCCCGCTGTTCCGCGCACCCTCTGGTACCGCCAGCCCGCCGCCCAATGGGTCGAGGCCCTGCCGGTCGGCAACGGCCGGCTCGGCGCAATGATTTTCGGCGGCATCGGACTCGAGCGTATTCAACTCAATGAGGACACGCTCTGGGGCGGCAGTCCCTACGACCCGTCCAACCCCGAGGCCCGCGCCGCGTTGCCCGAGATCCGGCGGTTGATTGCGGCCGGCGACTATGCCGCGGCGCAAAAACTCGTACAGGCGAAGTTCATGGCGCGCCCGATGGTCCAGGCTCCCTATCAGACGGTCGGCGATCTTCTCATTTCCTCGGTCAACCACGAGGCGGTGCAAAATTACCGGCGCGAGCTGAATCTGGATACGGCCGTGGCGCGCACGGAATTCCAGGTCGGTGGCACGGTGTTGGTGCGGGAATGTTTCGCCATCGCCGTGGATCAGGTGATCGCAATCCGGCTTTCCGCCCATGAAGCCGGTTCGGAGCGGCCCGCGCGGTTCTCCACGACCCTCGGCCTGCAGACCCCACAGCGGGGGCGGATCACGTCCGACCCTGCCGGCGAACTGGTCTTGAACGGCTCCAACACCGGTTTTGCGGGCGTGCCGGCGGGACTGACTTTTGAAGCCCGCGTCCGTGTCGCCGCGTGCGACGGCAACGTGAGCGCTGACGGCACGCAACTGCACATCGACAATGCGAACTCGGCCATGATCCTCGTCGCCGCCGCCACGAGCTATCGCCGCTACGACGATGTGAGCGGCGACCCGACCGCCGCCAACCTGCGCACGCTCGCTGCCGCCCAAGGGAAGACGTTCGAGGCGCTGCGCGCGGCCCACGTCGCGGACTACCAACGTCTGTTCCATCGCGTGACGCTGGACCTCGGGCACTCGGAGGCCGAGACCCTGCCCACCGACCTCCGCGTCCGCGCCACCGCGCTCGATCGCGATCCGGCGCTGGCCGCGTTGTATTTTGATTACGCGCGATACCTGCTTATCAGCTGTTCCCGGCCGGGCTCGCAGCCCGCGAACCTGCAGGGACTGTGGGCCGACGGGACGTGGCCGCCGTGGGGCGGCAAGTACACGATCAACATCAACACCGAGATGAATTACTGGCCCGCCGAGGTGACGAATCTCGCCGAGTGCGCCGAACCACTCTTCGGGCTGATCGAGGACCTCTCGCATACCGGCGCGAAGCTGGCGCAGGACCACTATGGCGCGGGCGGCTGGGTGGCGCATCACAACACCGACCTGTGGCGCGCCACCGGTCCGATCGACGGTGCGTTCTGGGGCATGTGGCCGTGTGGCGGGGCCTGGCTCTGCCTGCATCTGTGGGAACACTACCGGTTC
>DATCRM010000081.1:0-14024 GCA_036568985.1 Lacunisphaera sp.
CGCGGCTCTTCACCCCGGCCGGACAAAACAGCGGTAAGGAGAAGGGTAAGAAAGCCTGCCTGCTTGAACATCGGATCGTAACGTACAGGCCGGCCAACCGTCAGGCAAGCACCGCCAACTTACAAATCGGCGGCCGGTTTCGACGGTAGAATTCGGGCCTATGCCGCATAAATAAAGCGACTTTGGGTTGGAACGTGGGCCGCATTTCGTTTTACCAAGAGTCACATGGAACGCATCCCGTATCTCGGGCATACAATTTTCAAATGGCAGGTTGGTGCCTCGTCCTTCCTCGCGCTGCCGGAGAAAGGTGCGCGCCTGATGAATTGGAACGTCACCCTCGGCGACGGCAACGTGCGCGACATCATCTACTGGCCCGAGATCGGGAATCTCGACGAGATCGCCAAGGTCCGCGGCGGCAACCCCATCCTCTTTCCCTTCGGCGGCCGGTCTTATGACCAGGGCGAAATCCATCACTGGAAATCCGCCGATGGCGTACGCCGCCCCATGCCGATGCATGGCCTGGCCCGGCAGGGTCAGTTTCGCACCATCCGCCTCGATGAAGGCGGCTTCTCCGCCTTGTTTGTGCCGGATGAGGCCGCGAAGGCCGCCTATCCCTACGACTACGAGTTTGTGGTGAGTTACCGTTTCGATCCGCTCGCGCTCTTCGTCGAGCTCCAGCTCACCAATCATGGTCGCACGCCGATTCCGTGGTCCGCCGGCCACCATTTCTATTTCACGCTCCCGTGGAGCCCCGGTCGTACCCGCCGCGACTACACGCTCGAGACCACCGCCACCAAATACCTGCAGCGCGACGAACAAGGGCAACTCTTCAACGGACCGCGCGTCAACGCGCGTGAGACCTTCGACAGCAAGAATCTCGTGGATCTCATCCATACTGGACTCCGACGCGACGTCTTCGCCGTCACTGAGGCCGGCACGGGCAATCGCCTGCTCTTCCGGACCAGCATGGCGGGTAGCCCCGCCAAAGATCTTGCCGTCGTCACCTGGACCGCGGACGACAATTCCCCATTTTACTGCGTCGAGCCCTGGATGGGCCCGCCCAACGCCCCTGAGACCAAGGTCGGCCTGCATCATGTCGCCCCCGGGCAAATGCAGAAATTCTACGTCGAAATCTCCCTGGGTTGATTTGCCCGGGGTTCTGGCCACCTTTTACCCGTCGTCCGCTCTCATTTCACAACGTGAATCATTCTCTCGCATTCATCGAAGGCATTGGTGGCCCCGAGCTACTGATGATCATGTTCATCGTGCTCCTGCTTTTTGGCGCCAACCGGCTGCCCGATCTCGCCCGGGGCTTGGGCCGAGCCGTGCGGGAATTCAAGAAAGCCACCAGCGGAGTGGAGCAGGAGGTCCGGCGCGCCATGGAGGAACCGCCGCCTCCGCCCTCCCCGCGCCCGGCTGGCACTGTCGGCCACGGTGAGGCCTACGTTCCTCCCGCCCCAACGCCGTCAGCCACCCCACCACCTCCCGCCCCGCCGCCTCCACCGGCCGCGGAGTAAGCTTTGTTTGTTGGCCTGAATGCAGCAGGGGCTTTACGCCCCGACAGATCCGCGATCGTCGGAGTCGGGGCTTAAAGCCTCCCGCATCTGAGACGAATTTGTTGTGCGAATAATCCGCCCCCTCAACCGAAGATATTGCCCCGGTTGAAGCGCCACACCGCAATCGCCATGATCACCGCGGCCATGGCGCCCAAGACCCCCAAGGTCGGCAACAGTTCAACCAATGACGCGTTGGCCCACAGCACTTGGGCAAAACCCTCCATCGCCCAGTAAACGAGCGTCAGCTTGCTGAAGTGCTGGATGACCTCGGGCATCAGCGTCACCGGAAACCACGCGCCGCCGACCGCGCACATGAGCAGGATCACAAACGTCGCCAGCCCGCTTGCCGCCTCGGGCGAGGAAGTGATCGCCGCCAGCAGCATGCCGAAAGCCGTGCAGGCGGCCGCCGCGAAGGCGCAAACGAGCAATAGCATTCCGAAGTGGTGCTCAATATCGATGCCATAAAGAATCCGGCCGCCAATGAAGAGCACGGTCAGTTGGAGCAGGCCGATGCACACCCCGTAGATGAATTTGCTCCAAAGAATCTGCGCCCGACCCACCGGACCGGCGAGGATGCGGTGGAAGATGCCGTGGTCCCGCTCGTAGAACAGCGCCGTGGCCGCACCGCTCAGGGCAAACAGCAGAAACTGCATCGCCCAGCCGCCGACAATGCGCGTGGCCGCCGGGGACTTCACGTCCTGACCGGCCACCTGGATCGACTCAACCCGAATGACCTGCGAGAGAGGCGATTCGCCTGAACCGGAGGAACCGCCCCCGCCGAAGCCGAAATTGCCCTGTTCAATGTCCTTGAGGATGACCGCCGGATCGCCGCCGAAATTCTTCGCCACATTGTCGGCAATCGCCCGGTTGAAACTGCCGAGCCGTTCGGCGCCGATCTCTCCCCGGCCCCGGGCCAGCAGCGACTGGCCGAGCAGTTGCGGGACGTTCGAGAAAATGGTCTTCTGCAGGATACCGTTGACGAGTTGGGTTTCGATCTCGTTGCGCGGGTTGGTGTAGATCTTCAAGTGCAGCCCGAAGCTCTTCTCGCTGAAAAGATCCTCAGGAACCACCACGGCAAAACGAAAATCGTTAGCGCGCATCTTCGGCGCCAGGTCCTCCTCGCGCAAGACACGCTCCTTCTTGTCCGCCTCGGTCGTCGTGGTGATGACCTTGAATGCTTTCTCGGCCTGCAAGGCCGCGATGAGCTTGGCCGCCGCGGGGTTGCTGCTGGCGTTCACCACCGCAAGCGGAATGCCGCTCGGGCCGGTGTCCACACGGTTGATGCCGAATACCAAGCCGAAGAGCCAGATCAGCGCGAAGGGCACGGCAAAGGTCAGTGCGACCGCCGCGCGATTGCGAAAGAAATTGGTGAAGTCCTTACGGACGAGAACGAGAATGCGCATGGGAGGAGGATTATTCGCGAAGCTTGCGGCCGGTCAGATGCAGGAACAGCGCCTCGAGTGTCGGACGCTGGCTGGTAAAGAGCCGCCCCGGCAGGCCGAGCGATTCGGTGAGGGCGTAGAATTGCGACAGCTTGGTGCCGGAGTGCGGCCGAAACCGGTAGCCATCTTCGGATTTTTCGACCGCCCCATGGACACCCAGCTGAGTGGCGAGAGCTGCGGTGCCTCCTTCCAGCGGAAACCGAATTTCTTCCTCAAACGGCAACTTGAGCAGCAGCTCGTCAAGGGTGCCGAGCGCGTGGATTTTGCCGTGGTCAATGATGCCGATGCGCGAGCAAAGCCGGGTGGCCTCCTCCATGTAATGGGTCGAATAGATGACCGTCAGGCCGTCGCGGTTGAGCTTTTCCAGGAACTCGAAGATTGCGTTGCGCGACTGCGGGTCCACGCCGACGGTCGGCTCATCACACAGGAGCACCTTCGGCCGGTGCAGGAGCGACGCGATGATATTGAGCCGGCGTTGCATGCCGCCGGAGAAGGTGTTCACGAGATCGCTGCGGCGATCCGCCAGCTGCATGGCCTCAAGCCCCTCGTTGATGCGATCGCGCAACGTCGCTCCGTCCAAACCGTAGAGCTGGCCGAACACGCGCAGGTTTTGCTCGGCGCTTAATTTCGGGTAGAGCGCGATATGTTGCGGTACCAGCCCGAGTGCCAGGCGCGCCGCGGAATTTGTCGCCGTCAGCGGGTGACCGGCCAGGGAAATGGCCCCGATATCCGGCGCGCGCAGTCCCGCGACGAGCGACATGAGCGTGGACTTGCCGGCACCGTTGGGTCCGAGCAGGCCGAAGAATTCACCGGGTGCGATGCTGAGAGAGACGCCGTCGAGCGCCATGAGCGCGCCGTAGCGTTTGGTGATGTTTTGGAGAGTGAGCATGCAAAAAGGGGCTGTTCCTCCAGAGATGGGCGAATCCGCACCCCAGCGCGAGGTTCGCCCTCAAGCCAAAGGTCATGGTCATCATGACCCCCCGGTTCCGTCCCATTCACGGGAAGCGTGAATTTCAACTTCGCGTCGATCGCCACGAACGCCGCCGGCCCGAAATTCGTGAAGAAAAATTCTTCTGCCTGTCGCGAGCACACTTACGCGCTCTTCTGCAACTTGGCCCTTCGCCTGCGTGTATAGGAACCAACAAAGCGAATCATGAAAACAAACTCTCTCCTCCTTCTTGCCAGTCTCGCGGTGCTCACTTCAACAGCCAGTGCCGCTTCGAACCAGACCGATCCGAATGTCCTCGCACTCCCCACCTACGTGGTCACAGCGCCGCGCTATCAGCCGGCCGAACAGCAGATCAAAGTCCGTCTGGAAGAATTCCGCCAGCAGGCGCTCACCCCGATGGCAATCACCCCGGAGTTGAATCTGCTCACCAGTCGGGCCGCGCCGGCCGTCAAGCTGGCCAATACTGCCGGCACCCCGGTCGCCGCTCGCATTGCGAAATCATAGCTTTGGGGATCAAACCCCGTACATCGTCAGGTTAGTCGGTATAGTGTATGTGTGTGCAAAAACCCGCCCATAGGGGGGCGGGTTTTTTGTCGCCTGATGCCAACGAACGCCAAACATGGGCCCATGCCTGATGACGCCAGCGATCCGGTTGCCATTCCCATCACCGGCGAACTGGATTTGCACACGTTCCGGCCGTCCGAAATCACCCGGCTGCTTGACGACTACTTCGCTGCGTGCCGGCAGCGTGGCCTGCATCACGTGCGCGTTGTGCATGGCAAGGGCACCGGCAGGTTGCGCGCGACCGTTCATGCGCACCTGCGCCGCTCACCGGCCGTCGCGGAGTTTGCGACCGGCGACGAGAAGTCCGGCGGCTGGGGCGCGACCATCGTTACACTCAAACCCGATGATTCCTGCTGAACCCCGGCAACTTTCCTGCGAAGATGCGGGTTCTTCCCACCACTTATGAACGCAATGCACGAAATTGACTACAAGATCCACGGCGACGACATGCAGTTCGTCGAGGTTGAACTCGATCCGCAGGAGGCCGTCGTGGCCGAGGCGGGCGGCATGATGTTTATGGACGATAGCATCGCCATGGAGACGATCTTCGGCGACGGCTCGCAAAAGAGCTCCGGCTTCATGGGCGCGCTGCTCGGCGCCGGGAAGCGTCTGCTCACCGGCGAATCGCTCTTCATGACGGTTTTCCAAAACCAGGGCGCGGGCAAGCGCAAGGTCGCCTTCGGCGCCCCCTACCCCGGCAAGATCATTCCCGTGCACCTCGCCGACCTCGGCGGTGAATTGATCGTGCAGAAGGACGCCTTCCTCTGTGCGGCCAAAGGCGTGAGCATTGGCATCGCCTTCCAAAAGCGGCTCGGGGCGGGCCTGTTTGGCGGCGAGGGTTTCATTATGCAGCGTCTCAACGGCGATGGCTGGGCCTTCATCCACGCCGGCGGCACCCTTTACGAACGCACGCTCGCTCCCGGCGAAACGCTGCGCGTGGACACGGGCTGCATTGTCGGCTTCCAGCCGTCGATCGACTACGACATCCAGCTCGTGGGCGGCATCAAAACCGCGCTCTTTGGCGGCGAGGGCCTGTTCTTCGCAACGCTGCGCGGCCCGGGTAAGATCTGGCTTCAGTCGCTGCCGTTCTCGCGCCTGGCCGGCCGCATCGTGGCCGCCGCGCCGCAGACCGGCCGGGGAGGACGCGAGGAGGGCTCGCTGCTCGGCGGGCTCGGTCGCGTGCTCGACGGCGACAACAGTTAAGCCGCCCATCCCGGCAGCACCGCCGTCCGTCACTCGGACGTTGTTCCTCGTGCCCATCCGTCCCAGATTCGGGACATGGGCACGAAATTCACCTACGCACTGATCCTCACCATCGCTGGAGCCGGGCTCAACTTGCTCCTGTATTTTACGGGTTATCAGACAGAGAAGCTCGCCACCGGCCAGTACTTCCAATGGCTGGTCTTTGTCATCATGATCGCCGTGCTTTTCTTCGGCATCAAAGCCGTGCGCGAGGAGTCGCCCGGGCGGTATATGAGTTACGGCAAGGGCGTGGGCTCGGGAGTGCTGATCTCGCTTTTCAGCGGACTGATGAGCGCCGTATATAACTTCATCCACTTCAAGTTCGTGAACACCGAATTTGCCGACTATCAGATGGAGCTCATCCGCGCCAAATGGGAGCAGGCGGGAATGAGCGCCACCCAGATGGAACAGGCCGAGGGTATGACCCGCATGATGCTGGGACCCGTTGTTCAGGCGATCTTCACCCCTGTCATGGCGGTCATTTTCGGCCTCATTATCTCGCTCGTCATCGCTGCGATCCTCAAGCGTCCCGCTCCGCCCGAAACCCCCGCGGCCTAAAAAGCGAATCGGGACCGCACTCTGCGGTCCCGATTGCATGCACACACACAACGGCACGGCTTGTCCGTGCCGGAATTATTTAGAGTGATCGCATCCCGGGCTCCGGGTGTGCCGGCAGAGGTGGCGGCAGCTCGGTGCGCGTCTTGATGCCGGGCCTCAATACCTTGGTCTCGACCTTGATCTCGTCCGCATCGTCGCCGAGTTCCGCACCGCCAATTACGTCGAGGCGGGACTTCACTTCGGCGGGCAGCTTTTCGCGCTCCTCCGGCGTGTTGATCGGGCCGGAGAAGGTCACGGTCCCCTTCTTGTCTTTCACCGTAAGCGCACGTTTTCCCTCCGTCGAATTGACCTCAACGGAACCCTGATCGTCGGAGAACACAAAATTCCCTGACGGCAGATCCAGAATCGTCGGTCCCTCGCCGCCGTGCCGTTTGAAGACATGCACGCGAGGCTGCGCGAACCAGTTCCTGTGCTCGCTTCCGATGCGACGCATGACATCCCCTGCCTCCGGACCGGCGAGCCCAGGCATTCCGGCCATACCTTGGTGAAACGTCATGATATCCGCATCGTCATCGTCCATGAGATGCATGAACGGCGGCATCGCTTCGGCCAGCTTCGGGACCTCGCGCTCGCCGAGTTTTGCCCTGAGGACGGATTCCTTGCCGGCCCGCACCACGGTGAGTTTCACCTCATCGCCGGCCTTGTGATTGCGCACGAGCACGGTCAGCTGCTGCATGTTGACGAGGATCTGGTCGTCGATCTTGGTCAACACGTCGTGCGGCTGGAGGAGACCGGTTGCCGGGCTCCCTTCGGCAACGCGGCGCACGACCACGCCAGTCCCCCGCTGCAAACCGAGCTGGGCCGCCACGGTGGGATCAACCGGCATGGTTTCCACGCCGAGGTAAGCGACTTTTTCCATCTCGGCCGGTCCGGGCGAATCGGCGCGAGCGAACTGCACGTTGAAATGCGGACCGCCCGTCTCAAACCGACGGCGGATGACAACGTCCTGCTTGGGCTCTCCTTGGGCGAAGGCCGTGGTGGCGAGCAACAGGACTGGAATAACACGGGTGATAATCGGATTTTTCATGGGGGAAATGGATTCAATTGAGACTCGCGCGAATCACGCGCACCTCGTCGCGCGGCACGCTCCAGCGCAGCGAGGCGTTGGTGGCAGGATTTTTCCACGTATAAGTATCCACGTAACGGTAGCGCACCCGGCGCCCCTCGCTCTGGTCCGCGAGCGTGGCCGTCCCATCCTCCTTCATATCATAAAGCACGGAGATCGCCTGGACCGGTTCATAGCGATTCTCGGGGACGGTGGTGGCTGGCGCGAGGATGGCTGGTGTCTTCGTCGCAACCTCAACCGAAGGTTGCACCAGCGGCGTCGGCTCCCGGCGGGCGAACTGGAACAGGGCGGCAAAAGCGATGGTTGCGGCAGCGGCCAATGGCCACGACACCCATTTCCACGAGCGTGAGGTCACGACCGTATCGTCGGACCGGCGGACTGGCGTGGCCACCGGAGTGGGCGCACCCAGTTCGCGCTCAAGCGCTGCCATCAGCGCGCCGGACGGCCGGCGTGGCGTAAGTCGCTTCAGTTCGTTTTCGAGTTCGTGCAGGGTCTCATCCATGGCAAAGGGGCTCCAGTTGCTTGCGCAGGGCGATCAGCGCATAACGGTAGCGGGAAGCAGCGGTGTTGGGCGGGATGTCGAGCGCTTCGCCGATCTGTTCGAACGTAAGTTCCTGCCAGATTTTGAGGACGAGCACCTCGCGCTGCTCGGGCGGCAGGCGACGCAGGGCGACCTCGATTTCCTGACGGCGTTCGTCACCCTCGCCGGGGAGTTTTTCAAAGACGGTCTCGCGCTGCTCCAAGCCGCCATCGGCACGCTCCTCGCGCGCGGCCCGGCGGTTTTCGCGACGGGCGAGGTCGATGGCCGCGCGCCGGATGGAGGTGAC
The DNA here is from genome assembly GCA_036568985.1 of Lacunisphaera sp. Lineage (GTDB taxonomy): Bacteria > Verrucomicrobiota > Verrucomicrobiia > Opitutales > Opitutaceae > Lacunisphaera. The sequence continues at coordinate 8,265 of DATCRM010000081.1, forward strand.
CAGAAGGGCCTGCGGGTCGCCGGGGAGCTGGCGCTGGTGCCGCCAGTAGCGCACGAAGGCTTCCTGCAGGACGTCCTCCGCATCGGCGAGGGAGCGGGTCCACTGACGGGCGCATAGCAGGAGCCGCGGGCCGTGGGCCTCGATCCAATGCTTCCAAGTGCCTTGTTCATGCGCGCTCTCCATGCGGGTGGTTGCAGGTTGTTTCCTGAAGAGCGTCACTGGCCGGTGGGTTTGTCTGAATTTATCCCGCAAATCGGCGGGTGCAGACATTAAAAGAGGCCGGAGGTTGCCCCCCCGGCCTCTGTTACACTTGCACTGATTAAATTAAAAGCGGCTTTAGGCCGCGTAGTCGCGCTGGCTGCCGCGATAGTCCGAAGCGGCCATGGCCACTACGGCTGCTACAGCGAGGTAGCCCACCGCGACGGCCAAGCCGGTGACGTAATCACCGGTCACCTTCGTGGCGCCGAAACCCGCGACAAGGGCGACGGTCAGGGTGGTGGTGATGACTGGGATGATGTTGGTCTTCATAGGTCTTGTTTTGGTTATGCGCCGACTATACAGCAGGCCTTGCAATAGACAAAATACTTAGTTTCTATGGCATTAATCTGATTTACCTATGGAATTATACCAGTTGCGTTACTTCTTGGCAGTCGCTGAGACAGGTAATTTCACCAAGGCCGCTGCCCGCGCTTTTGTGTCTCAACCATCCCTCAGTCAGCAGATCTTGAACCTTGAGGAGGAGTTCGGACAGAAGCTCTTCCACCGTATGGGCCGCAAGGCAGTGCTGACCGAGGCCGGGTTAAAGCTGCTCGAAAGCTCCCGCCGAATCCTCAGTGACGTCGACCATACGTTACAGGAACTCAAGGAAACCGGCTTGGGCCCCAAGGTCACGGTCGGTGCCATCCCAACCGTCGCACCGTTTTTCTTTCCCGCGGTGATGGCTCATTGTCGCGCCAACGAGATTCCGTTGGTTATCCAGACCCATGAGGATTTCCGCCGGCCACTGGCAGAGGCCGTCCTAGATGGTCACCTCGACTGGGCCCTGATTTCCCTGCCGTTCAACGAGCCACGTCTGCATTTCGAAAAACTCTATTCCGAGCCTCTGTGGGTCGCCATGAGCGCAAACCACCGCTTGGCCAAGGCCGAGCATCTCACCTTCGAATCGTTGCGTGACGAGAACTTCATCCTGATGGGGGAAGCTTCCACCCTCACCCTCCAGATCCAGCGTTTTTGCGGCGATCATGATTTTGAACCGCGGATCGCCCATCGCTGCGGTCAGCTTTCCACTGCAAAAACGCTCACCGCCATGGGATTGGGCATCACTGTCCTCCCGAAAAGCGCCCGCAGCGCCACCGATCCCGAGGGCCTGATCTTTCGCAAGTTCAGCGGTCCGGTCCAACCCGCGCGCGACATCGCGCTGGTCCGCCATCGCCGGCGGCACATCGGCCGCGGCGCCCAGCTGTTTGCCGAGGTTGCTCGCACCGTCGTGGGTCCGATCGCGGGGCTCAGCTCTCCTCCACAGTTAAAAGCGTCCGCATCAAGCTGAGCCCACTTTCGCATGACCGACTATTTGGACGCGACTTTGGTCCATTCTTGGTAATATCACCCACGAAAGGTTCCGCACTCGGGCTTACCATCCGGTCGCCAATCCATTTTTCCTCCCTGCATGTCCACGTCCGACACCGCCATTCTGCCCGCCGCACCCGCCGCCGGCCGGGCTATGCCCCGGCCCGAGATCCTCGCGCCCGCTGGTGACTGGGATTGCGTGCGCGCAGCCGTCGAGAACGGGGCCGACGCGGTGTATTTCGGTCTGGAACGCTTCAACGCCCGGATGCGCGCCAGGAACTTCACCGTGGCCGACCTCCCCAAGCTCATGGAATTCCTCCACCGGCGCGGTGTGCGTGGCTATGTGACCTTCAACGTCCTCGTTTTCGCCGACGAATTGGCCGCCGCCGAGGAATATCTGCGCGCCATCATTGCCGCCGGCGTGGACGCCGCGATCGTCCAGGACATCGGGGTTTGCCGTCTCATTCGAAAAATTTCTCCCGACTTTCGCATCCACACCTCCACCCAGATGACCGTCACCAGCGCGGCCGGGGTGGACTTTGCGCGCGAACTTGGCGCCAACCTCGTCGTCCTCGCCCGTGAAAATTCCCTCCAGGAAATCGCCTCGATCCAAGAACACCAAGGTAGGACGGTGACTCCGCTCACCGCCGTTCCCGACGGCGCGGAAGGGACTCCCCGCCCTACCCCTCTGCCGCTGGAAGTCTTCGTTCATGGGGCGCTCTGTGTCGCGTATTCCGGCCAATGCCTCACCAGCGAATCCCTCGGCGGCCGTTCCGCCAACCGCGGCGAATGCGCCCAGGCCTGCCGGATGCCCTACGAACTAGTTTCCGACGGAGCCAAGGTTGAACTCGGCGACCGCCGTTATCTGCTCAGTCCGCAGGATCTGTCCGGACTTGAGGTGCTCCCTGAGCTCATCCGCGCCGGCGTCGCCTCGCTCAAAATCGAAGGTCGCCTCAAAAGCCCGGAATATGTCGCCAACATCACGCGCGTGTATCGCCGCGCCCTCGACGCAGCGATGGTCGAGGTCCAGCCCGACCTCCGGGAAGGCTCAACTGCGCCCAGCTTCGACCCGTCCTCCGCCCGCTATGACCTCGAAATGGGGTTCTCGCGCGGACTCTACACCGGCTGGTTCCGCGGGATCAACAATCAGGAACTCGCCCACGCCCGCTTCGGCACCAAACGCGGCGTATTTCTCGGCGAGGTGACCCGCGTGGGTTCCGACCATGTCGCACTGAAGCTCGTCGCTCCACTAAAGCCGGGCGATGGCATCGTTTTCGATGCCGGCCGGCCCGACGAGAAGGAGGAAGGCGGTCGGGTCTATCAGGTCGAATCCCGCAACAGCGAGACCGTGCTGCGCTTCGGCCAAGGCGATCTGAATTTTGATCGCATCCGGCCGGGCCAGCTCCTCTGGAAAACCAACGATCCGGAACTCGACCGCCGCGTGCGCCAATCCTACGAAGGAGACCAAATTCGATTCCGCCGACCGCTGCATCTCGAGGTTCATGGCTACGCCGGCGCGCCCCTTACGCTGATCGCCCGCGACGACGAAGGCCACCTTACCCAGGCCGATTCCACCATGCCGCTGGCCCTCGCCCAGAAACAGCCGCTGACCACCGAGCGCCTGCGCGACCAACTCAGCCGGTTGGGTGGCACGCCCTTCGAACTCGGAAAATTCGAAAACAAACTCGAAGGCCAAGTCATCCTGGCAGTCAGCGAACTCAACGAGCTCCGCCGCCGTGTTGTCACGAAGATCAACGCCCTCCGCGCGACTCCGAAGCGGTGGAAGATGAATATGGACCATGGAGGGCCGATCTCCCGATCGGCCGCGGCCCACCGCGAGGCGGGGCCTCCATCTGCCTCCGATCCCGAACTCATCGTCGTCATCCGCCACCTGCACCAGCTTGAGGCCGCCTGGTCCGCCGGCGCTCGCACGATCTACGCCGAATTCGAGGACCCCAAGAAGTACCGCGAGGCCATTCAGCAATTCCGCCGCCTGCAGACCGCCATCGGGAGCACCATCGAAAATCCGTCCTCCATCTGGGTTGCGTCTCCCCGCATCTTCAAACCGGGCGAAGAGTGGATCCTCAAGCAGGTGCTGTCCTGCGAAGCCGACGGCTATCTCGTGCGCAACTACGACCACCTCCAGTGGTTTTCCGGCCAGCGTCGTCGCGGGGACTTCTCGCTGAACGTCGCCAATCCTCTCACGGCCGAGTACTATATCCAGCGCTACGGCTTGGAACGGGTGACCGCTTCCTACGACCTCAACGTCGCCCAGCTTGAGGCATTGCTGCAAGGGGCGCCGCCCGCCTGGTTCGACATCACGCTCCACCAGCACATGCCAATGTTTCACATGGAGCATTGCGTGTTCTGCGCGTTTCTCTCCGACGGCACCGATTACCGCAACTGCGGGCGCCCCTGCGACAAACACGACGTCCGTCTGCGCGACCGGGTCGGCGCCGAGCATCCGCTCAAGGCCGACGCCGGCTGCCGCAATACCGTCTATAATTCCCGTGCCCAGACCGGCGCGGAGTTCGCCGACCGCCTGCTCGCGCTTGGCGCCCGCTCGTTTCGGATCGAATTCCTGAATGAGTCCGGCGATGAGCTTCAGCGCACCGTTGGCCGCTACCGGCAGCTCCTGCGCGGTGAGATCTCGGGCGCGGAGCTTTGGCGTGAGTTCAAGCTTATCAACCAGCTCGGCGTCACCCGCGGCCAGCTCGAAACCACCCCGCAGGTCATCCGCCGAAAAGGGTAGCCGCTACAGGATCCCTGGCCAATACAGGTCGGGCTCCCACCCGGACCACCCTGCGCCCACCAATTAGTGTCGCCTCGCGCCGCCCTGCCCGCTTATTTGCAGCCGACCTGCATGGAACCGACCAACGGCAAACCCACCTCTCCGGCCCCCACGACCCCGGCCCCCAATTCACACGACCTTGAGATCAAGGACGCCTTGGTGATCTTCACCCCGATCTGGGAAGACTTGGAGGCCCATTTCGGCCGGGAATATCTTCGCTTTCCCAAAGAGATCATCCTGCTCGGCGGCGCCCCCGGCGCCGGCAAGGGAACGAACACGGAGTTCATCGCCCGCACGCGCGGCCTCACCTGCGAACCGATCGTGATGAGCGCCCTGCTCGACACCCCGGAGATGAAACGTATCAAAGACGCCGGCAGCATGATCGGCGACCGCGAGGTGCTTGCGGTGCTCCTCCGCCAGCTGCTCAAGCCGGAATACCGCGACGGCGTCATCCTCGACGGCTTCCCCCGCACCAAGGTGCAGGTCGAGTGCCTCAAGATGCTTTTCGAGAAAATGGTCGGACTCCGACGCGAGTTTTATTCGACGCCACTCGCCATCCATTTCCGTCACCCCGTCATCCAGATTGTCGTGCTCTTCATCGACGAAAAGGAGAGCGTCGCCCGCCAGCTCAAGCGCGGCTTCGAAACGAAGGCGCATAACGACGAGGTGCGACGCACCGGTCATGGCACTTTGCTGGAGGAACGCGCCACCGACTTCGACGAGAAGCTCGCCCGCCGCCGTTATCGCGTTTTCAAGGAGCAGACCTGGGACGCGCTGCTCTCGCTCAAGGACATCTTCCACTACCACCTGATCAACGCCCAGGTGCCCATTGCCGAGGTCGAGCAGAATATCCTCGGCGAACTCGAATACCAGAGCTCGCTCGAGCTCGACCCAAGCACCTTCGACCGGCTCCGCACGCTCCCGCTGGCCAGCGAGATCGTGGTCCACGCCAGGCAGGAGTTGGTGCGCCGGCTCGACCATTACGAGCTGACCCAGCCCGAGCTCTTCCAGCGCGTCGTCAATCTGATCGAGAAAAAAATCATGCCCATCGTGGTGCGGCACGCGCTCTCCGGCCACGCCAACATCAACAGCGAGGATCCCGTGTTGAACGAGGCCGACGCGCTGGCGATGTTCATCGACATCTTCTCGGAACGCGGTTTCCACGCTGTGGTGGACGTTCATCGCATCGAAGTGCCCGAATCCGTGGACCTCACGACCGGCAAGATCTGCTGCCGCGTGAAAAAAGTCTGCCGCACCAGCATCCGCTGCAAAGGCTCGGAAATCCGTCGCGGATGATCGAAATCGCCGCCATTTCAGCGACGGCTGTCAGCGGTGTCACAACGTTGATCCGTCGAAACCAAAGCGCCCCGAGGCTGGAGCTCGGGGTGCCGATATTCGGAAAC
>DATCRM010000082.1:0-3826 GCA_036568985.1 Lacunisphaera sp.
GTCTATGACCTCCGTTCCGACGACGCCGACGGTCATGGACCGCCGCGACAGCACCCTCCCTTCAAGATCGTGGCCAACCTTCCCTACGCCATCTCGACTCCGTGGATGGACGCGGTTCTCAGCGGTCCGCTGCCTGAGCGGATGGTGTTGATGCTTCAACAGGAAGCCGCCCAACGCTACGTGATGACAGCCGGGTCCAAGCTCTTTGGCGCGATCTCCATTTTCGTCCAGTCAGCCTACGCCGTTGCACCCGGCCACAAGGTTCCGGCGGCCTGCTTCCATCCGCGTCCGGACATCGAATCCGTGCTGCTGAACCTCGTCCGTCTGCCCGAGCCCTTCGTGTTCCCGGCGGCAACCAAGGCCCTCATCCGCGCCTGCTTTCAGCAGCGGCGCAAGCAGCTCGGCTCCATCCTGCGCGACAAGCTCCCGGCGGAAACGTCCGCCCGCTGGTTTGCCCGGTTGAGTGCGGCGGGCTACGGTCCCCAGTCGCGCGCCGAACAGATTCCCGTGGCACTCTGGCGGGAATTCGCGGTCTGAGCCCGGTCCCTTGCCAAACAGCACCCTGCTGTTCAATTTCACCACCATGTCCCGATTCCTTCCTCTCCTGCTTTGCAGTCTCGCGTTGGCCGCCGCGCCGGCGCCGACGGCGGACCTGATGGGTCGGATGGACGGCGAAAGCTACGTTTCCCCCACCGCCCAGTTTCGCATCCGTGCCCCCGTTCTGCCCGAATTGGGCGGCGTGATCACCGACGACGAAAACGTCGTCACCTTTCAGGACAACTTTGGGACCCACATCAGCGTCGCCTGTTTTCCCCTGGACGCGACGCAGCGCTGGGAATTCGAGACCCGCGGCCGGCGCGACTATCTGCTCTATTTCTTCACCGACGTCATCATGACGAACTTCACCACCCGGTTTCCGGGTTCGAAGATCGAAAGCGCCCGTTACCTGCCCGATCTGGAGGAAGGCTCTCTCATCGGCTACTCCCTCCTGCCGGGAGGCTCGCATTTCGAGCAGCAGAACCGCGTGCTCGACGGCCCCTCGCCCACTCCTGTTGTGGCCAAGCGCGGCACGCTCCTGTTCATCCACAATCGTCATATTTACGCCCTCAGCATCGAGCTGGCCGAGCGCGCGACGCAACGCACGACCTACAAACAGACGGTCGAGCAGGAAAACGAACAACTCAGCGCACGGTTGACGGCGCTGCACGGACGCATGAGCTTCAGTGACGACCGCCCTCGCACGCCCTGAACCATGCCCAAGCAAGAGCTCCTCGCCCGCATCGTCTCCCGCCTCCAGTCCGAACTTGAATTGCTTACGCGCGCCGCCCTCGCCACGCACGCCGAGGCCACCGACGAGGAGAACAAGGCCGAGGACAAATACGATACCCGTGGCCTCGAAGCCTCTTATCTCGCCCACGGCCAGTCCAAGGCCGCCGAGGAAGCCGCCGTCGCGGTGGCCCAGTTCCAGTCTCTGGTCCTGCGCGACTACACCGCCACCGAGCCCATCGGGCTGGGCGCCCTCGTCTCACTGAATGACGGCAGCCATTACTTCATCGGTCCGCGTTCCGGCGGCACCGAGGTTGAGTTCGGTGACGGCAGCGTGATGGTCATTACCCCCCAGTCACCGTTGGGCCGCGAGCTGGTCGGTCGCCGCCGGGGCGACAAGGTAACGCTTACCCTGGGCGGCAAACGCAGCGAAAGAACGATCTCGGCCGTAGTCTGAAACAAGACGATGTGTTTCGAGTGAGACCGCTGGGTCGTGCTTTCAAACCCGATTCGTCATCCTGAGCGCAGCGAAGGATCCAAGGGAAAAGCACACGCAGGAATCGCGCTTGGATCCTTCGCCCGGCTCAGGATGACAGGCTTGAGAGAGCCTTGATGCGTCGAGGGCGCGAACGTTTTGGGAGGGATCAACGATCCGCCCGACCGCCGATTCACCCGTTGACGGCGGCGCCTCCCCGGATTTCTCTCAGCGCATGGCCAAAGACCAGCTCATCATCGAAAAGATCAACACCGGCACCGGCGCCTCTCCCAAGAAGGGCGATCTCGTGACCGTGCACTATACCGGCTGGCTGACCGACGGGAGCAAGTTCGACAGTTCGGTCGACCGCGATGAACCTTTCGCGTTCTCCCTTGGCCTGGGCCAGGTGATCGCTGGCTGGGACCAAGGCGTGGCGACGATGTGCGTCGGCGACAAGGTGAAGCTCACGATTCCGCCCCATCTCGGTTACGGCGCGGGCGGTTATCCCGGAGCGATTCCGCCCAACGCCACGCTCGTTTTCGAGGTCGAGCTCCTTGCCATCGGCTAAGTTCTCCTTGCGCCAAGCCCGTTTTCAACGCGACGTCCCATGCCCTCCCCCACCTACGATACTCTCCGTGCCGCCATCATCACCGCCATGAAGGCCCGTGACACCGCGACGGCCACCGCCCTCCGCACCATGGATGCCGCCATCCAGCGCGCCGCCATGGATGCCAGCAAGGACATCGACGAGGCGCTCGTCATCGCCACGTTCCGGAAGGCGGTGAAGAATCTCACGGACGCCCGTGCCGAATTCGAGAAGGGTGGCCGCGCTGACCTCGTCGCGGCCAATTCCGCCGAGATTGCGATCCTGGAGAAATATCTGCCCAAGGGCCTGGACGCCGCGAAGCTTGAGGCGCTCGTCGTTGAGGTCATCGCCGCCACTGGCGCCGCGTCGAAAAAGGACATGGGCAAGGTCATCGGCGCGCTCAAGCAGCGCCCCGAGGCCGGCCTGATCGACTTCGGCGCCGCCAGCAAACTCGTGCAGGCGAAGCTGCCCTGATTGCCCTCTGGTTTTGTAGGGCCGGTGCTAGTCGCCGGGCCGCGTCTGCTCATGGGTATCGGCCTGCCGACAAGCGGCAGCCCTACAGATTCCCCGCCCCCGGTACCTTCAAATAATTATCCCGCCGGTTGCCGCGTTCGCCGCGTGATTTTTTCCGTTCGCGCGGATCGCTATAAGCCTGACGCCGGTAACCAGGCCGGTTCGGGTCGGCGGCACACTCCATCTGAAAACGCTGCATCCGCTCGAAGATTCCGAGGAGTTGCGCCGGCTGCTCGTAGCGGTCGAGTCCGTTTCGTTCAAGGACCAACAGCAGTTCATGCACGGCTTCGAGCGTCGACAGGCAGCCCTCCTGCGGTTGCTGCTTGATGATGTAGCGGCTCGGAGCCGTCGGCGTGAACATGATGCGCGGCAATCGCTGCAGGCTCGGGCTGAGGCGCAGCATCTTGCGGGCTCCGCTCCACGTGGCGTCGAGCAGGAACACGACCAACCGGCGTCCGGCGAGATCCGGAGTCGAGAATTCCCCCTTGGTCAGGTTGCGGGCATCCTTACCCGGATAGAGCAGCACACAATGGTTCTGGGGGTCGTTCAGGAGCGCCTGCACGTCCTCGTCACCATCGAAACCCTTGCCCATGCGCAGCTCGCTGTTCGGCAGACACAGATGCGTCAGCCGACCGGTGCCCGCCTTCTCTTCCTTGTACTCCTTCGGATGCATCAGAAACACGAAACGCGTGCGCGTCGGCATTGGCTGCAGCGACCCGCACCAGCACAGGCTTTGCGGCCAAAAACACCTGTAACACATCACCCTCATGACACGCGGCCCACGGAGCGCGGAGCGGGTTGAGCGAAGGCTCTCATTGCATCCCTCCCACGTTCCATATCAACCCCAGCAAACCGGCCCAGACGGCGAACGCGCCGGCAAACTTGAGTTGAAACGATCCCTTCGCCGACTTGTGCCGCAGCATCACGATGGCCAGCAATCCGCCCGGCCAGCCGCCCAGCGCACTCGCCAGCCAAAGCGTGGACTC
>DATCRM010000083.1:0-16224 GCA_036568985.1 Lacunisphaera sp.
CTCCACGACGACCTGAACACCCCCGCCGCTCTCGGCGCCCTGTTCACCGTGATCAACCGCAAAGGCGGCGAAGGCGACCAGCCATCATTCGATCGCGTGATGCTCGCCCTCGGCCTGAAACTCGACGCCGTCGAAGCCCCCAAAGCCGAAGTCCCCGCCGCCATCACCGCCCTCGCCGAAAAGCGCTGGGCCGCCAAGTCCGCCAAGGACTGGGCCGCCGCAGATACGCTTCGCAAAGAAATAACCGCGTTGGGATGGGCGATGAAGGATGGCAAAGAGGGATATTCTCTTGAGCCACTGAAATAACAGGTTGCCTGCGGTGAGCCTGTCGAACCGGCTCATGAAGGACTCGAAAGACGGCTACACGCTGGAGCCGCTGAAACGGTAGGGGCGGTTGCCCTCAACCGCCCAGCTATCGCGTGGAGGGCCCAGCTCCAGCTGGGCCGCTGTAGGAAGGGATCTCCATTTGCCTGGCGACTGGCCCGGACAAACACATGTGCTGGCAGCAGCAGCAGCAACAGTGCATCCCGCCAAAATCCGCTCGCCCCTTCCGACTCTGTCCTTCTTGCTTCGCAAGGGCTATGCGACCGGCATCTCCGGTCTGACGATCAATCCGGTCCCATGTCCCGCTCATCTCTGCTCCCAGTCGAGAGTATCCAGCAACGCATCCTGATTATCCGCGGCAAGCGTGTCCTCCTCGATGCCGACCTCGCCCGCTACTATGGCGTTGCAACCAAGGCACTCAACGAGGCTGTCGCGAGAAACCCAGATCGATTTCCGGACGATTTTTCGTTCCAGCTTACCCGAGTAGAAATGCAAAACTTGATGTCGCAATTTGAGACATCAAGTTCGGGAGCTATTGAAGAACAATCACTAGCGAGAAAGCGCCGCACCCATGGTGGCACTCGTAAACCCGCCCGCGTCTTCACCCAAGAAGGCGTCGCCATGCTCGCCAGCGTGCTGCGGAGCAAGCGCGCAGTGAACGTCAGCGTGGCCATCGTGCGCGCATTCGTGCGGCTGCGGGAGATGCTGGCCGACAACCGTGAGTTGGCCGCGAAGGTCAGCGAACTGGAACGCAAGATCGCCACCCATGACGGAGCTATCCGCGAGCTGTTCGACGCCATCCGGCAGCTCCTCCTGCCGCCTCCCGCCCGGCACCGCGAGATCGGTTTCCACACCACGCTGCGCCGGGGAAGCGATAAGCGGTAAGCGCGAAGCTTTATGCTGGTTTCCATGGATGGCTCACTCGACATGGACTGCTTTGCGCTTTCCTTGTCCGTCGTTTCGTCCGCCATCTTGTCCGCCGTAGGCCTGGCGGAGGTGGAAGGCTCGGCAACGGCGAAATGTTTCAGCTTTCAAGATTCAGGTTTCTCCGGCTAGCTCCTCCCGGGCCCCGCGCCGACGGCTTCGGCAATCTTCCGCAAAAGCCACCTCTCGCTTATCGAATGATCGTCTATCTAGCGAAAAAATACGAATTCCTTGAGGACGTTGACTCGAATCGAATCGAAGAGCGCATTCATACAGAGTTTCAACGGGCACATCGTCGCTCAGTTGGGCCCTCAGAGTTAGCCGCATGGAAGAACTCGATGGGATTCATGGGACGGATTCTATCGGACACAGCCATTCCAAATGATGCCGGCGTGGCCATCGAGTTCGGTGTCGCGCAGTCAGCAAAGCGAATCGATTTTGTGGTTACCGGGAAAAACGCAAAGGCACAGCAGACAGCCGTAATTATTGAGCTTAAGCAATGGTCGACGGTCAAAGAGACATGCAAAGACGCCATTGTCAGAACCATACTCGGCGGAGCTGAAGTCGAAACATACCATCCCTCGTACCAAGCCTGGTCCTATGCCCAGCTCATCACTGACTTCAACGAAACTGTCCGTGACAATGGCATAGCCCTCGAGCCGTGTGCCTACTTACACAATTGCGCTAGCGGCGACGTCGTTAACGGGCCTCGCTATGCTGAGCACACAGCACGCGCGCCCGCGTTCCTGCAATCCGACGCAGCCAAACTACGCGCCTTCATCCGACAGCATGTCCGACATGGGGATGCCGGTCAGGTAATGTATCTCATCCGAGATGGAAAGATACGCCCGTCCAAAAATCTGGCCGACTGCCTCAGCTCACTGATGCAAGGCAAGCGAGAGTTCTTGCTGATTGATGACCAGAAGCTCGTTTTCGAAACCGCGCTCGACCTGGCAAGGAGCGCCACCGAAAAAGCCAAAAGGGTGCTGATTGTGGAAGGCGGTCCAGGAACCGGGAAATCTGTGGTCGCCATAAATCTCTTGGTGGAGGCTACCAATCGCGGAATGCTGGTTCAGTATGTGACCAAGAACTCAGCGCCACGTAGCGTTTTCGAATACAAACTCACCGGGACGCTCACCAAATCCCGCATATCCAATCTATTCAAAGGCTCGGGGGCTCATACCGAGACTGTTCCCAACACATTCGACTGCTTGGTGGTCGACGAGGCACATCGGCTAAACGAAAAATCCGGAATGTACGGCAACTTGGGCGAGAATCAGGTGAAGGAGATGATCAATTCGGCGAAGTGCAGTGTGTTCTTCATCGACGAGGCCCAACGCGTGACATGGAAGGACATTGGCAGCATTTCAGAAATTGAAAAGTGGGCACATCGCGCAGGAGCCACCGTCGAACGTCTCTCCTTGCAGTCACAGTTTCGTTGCAACGGTTCCGATGGCTATCCTGCGTGGGTGGACAATACGCTCCAGCGAAAGGAGACCGCACATGTCACGTTAGAGGCTGTAGATTATGAGTTCGAAGTATGCGACTCGGCGAGTGCGCTTCGGAGCAAGATTCTCGAGAAGAATCTTATCAGCAATCGAGCGCGCATGGTCGCAGGCTATTGCTGGGACTGGAAAAGCAAGAAGTCGAAGTCCCAAAATGATATCGTGTTTCACGATGAGAATTTCAGCGCCCGCTGGAATCTTTCTGCCGATGGAAGCCTTTGGATCGTCAAACCCGAGACTGTGACCGAAGTCGGCTGCATTCACACCTGCCAAGGCCTCGAACTGGACTACGTAGGTGTGATTCTTGGACCCGATCTGGTTGTCAGAAATGGCCTAGTCCAGACGAACGGCAGTCAGCGTTCGAAAATGGATGCTTCGATTAAGGGATATAAGAAGCTCCTCCAGACAGATCCCGAGACGGCCAAATACCGAGCGGATGAAATAATTAAGAATACCTATCGTACGCTGATGACACGCGGCATGCGCGGTTGCTTCGTGTATTCGGTCGATTCTGAGACCAACGCCTATCTTAAATCTGCAGCTAGGCGGTCAACCCCCACCCCGCAACAGAGGTTCGAAAAATATCCTGGACTGCAACTGCGCCTTCTGCCGCCGTCCGAAGCGAAACCATTCATCAATTGCGTTCCGCTCTACGATATTCAGGTTGCCGCAGGGGGCTTTAGTCCTGCGCAATCAGGGGAGCAGCATGATTGGGTTGAGTTACCCGAGGGCATTAACCCACGCCAGGATTTGTTTGTAACGCGCGTAGTCGGCGAGTCCATGAACCGTAGAATCCGGAACGGCTCGTGGTGTCTTTTCAGACGCGCTCCGACGGGGAGCCGTAGTGGCAAGGTCGTCTTGGTCGAATTGCTCGACCGGCAGGACCCCGAGACCGGTGGCCGATATACCGTCAAAATCTACAAGAGTGAAAAGCGCGCCATTGAAGACTCTTGGCGGCATGCCAAGATTACACTGCTACCAGACTCAACTCGTCCCGGTTTCACTAACATTGAGCTTCAACCCGACGATACAGAACCACTTCGCGTCGTCGCAGAATTCGTCGCAGTGCTGTAGCCACGCACCATGAACCCAACAGACGCCACCACCACATTCGCACACCTAAAGGAAGTCACTGCAGCATTTGCTCGGGAGCGTGACTGGGAGCAATTCCACGCGCCGAAAAACCTCAGCATGGCAATCGCCGCGGAGACCGGCGAACTTATGGAACATTTCCTCTGGGTTTCACCGGAGGAATCCAAAACCCTCTGCCTCAATTCAGACAAGCGAGGTAAAATCGAAGAAGAATTAGCCGACGTGATCATTCTCTCTCTGCAGTTTGCCAATATTGCCGGCATCGACGTCACCTCAGCTATCAACTCCAAGATCGCGAAGAATCACGCCAAATACCCGGTGGAAAAATCCAAGGGCCGCTCTGAGAAATACACCGACCTGTGAGTACCAACCTAGGCAATAAGGTCCTATCGCCTCTGGCCAGACACCTGAAGGACCAGTTCTACATTTTCAGATTCGCGCTTGGCTCGGGGTGCGCCTCACCTAGTTTCGGCCGGTCGCTTCGGGCCACAGGCAAACGCTAAACGGGCCATCAGCAGTCGGCTCTCAACCATCAGCTACACGGCCCATGAAATACCTGTGCTTCATTGCACTCTTAGCGGCGACGGTTTCCTACGCTGGACCTCTCGACGACAAGGGTCCGCCATACTTTGTGGATCGCTATGGGCCGCCCAAGTCATCGACGAACGACAAGGCAACCTCCTATGCTCATATCAAAAGGGGAATTGTTTCCGTTCCCGGGCAATTTAGCACCCGACACTTCAAGGACGGCGATTTGACCGTTGAGGCCGTGTTCTTCCTCCCTTCGCTCCGTCTCGCGACCGCGCGTTATCGCCTCCCTCATCGATGGACTGAGGATCAGGTTGACGCCGCCCTCCGAGCTTACGGCGGTGAATGGAACCGCACTAAACAAGGCGCACTAGTCACTCGCTGGGAGGCTCCGGACGGCACCACAGCCGCTTATATTCTTAACACCCTCTTCATTCACTCGAAGGAGTTGGTGACGATGGGCGAAAAGGTGCTCGAAGCCGAAGAAGCGAAACGCAAAGCCATGCCACGATTCTAAGGCGTGGAAAAGCGATGGGTTGCCAGCGAGAAGAACAGCCGTTCTCATCCGAGTCGCGTGACCGATTCGGGCCAGGGTCGGGGTACGTCAGCCTCTCTCCATCTATGGCAACCTGGTTCATTGTCGGTATCGAAGCCCTCTACTTTGCGGCGGTAGTCGCCTCGATTTTATTTCTCCGTCACCGACGGAAGACCCGGTGGCCTTTCAAGGCCGAAGACAAACTGTTGCGCGGCCCCGGCGAGGAACTGCGCCGCAAGCTTCTTGAGTTGGACGAACGCCTCGCGGTCGAAGTCATCTGCGGAATTCTCGGTAGCCTTCTGCTGTTCGCGATGGGGCTATCCCTCGGAGGAAAGATCCTCCATCTGTCACCCTTTCCAATGATTGGCGTGGCTTTTGCGAGCCCACTAATCGCTGTCGTCATTAGCTGCGTACGCCTGGCGAAAGTTTGGCAGGAACGACAGAATCTCTTCCTCGGGTGGTTCGGCGAACGTTACACCGCAGAGTTCCTCGAACCAGTAAAGTTGACCGGCTGCCGGATATTTCACGACGTACCGTTTTCCAATGACGGCAAGAAGTTCAACATCGATCATGTGGCCATTGGATCAGGCGGCGTCTTCTGCATCGAAACCAAGACCCGCCGGAAGGGCAACCCGCGGCCGGGTTTTGCCGACAACAAGGTCTTCTTCGATGGACGCGATCTCGTCTGGCCGTGGGCCGAGGACAACCACGGTTTGGAGCAGGCCGAGCGCAATGCGCTCTGGCTCACCAACTGGATCCGCACCGAGATTGGCGAACGCGTCCATGTCTCCCCTATCCTAGCATTGCCTGGCTGGTGGCTTGAAAAGAAACCTGCGCGCGAAACTCGCCTCTGTCAGGTCGTGAATCCAAAATGGCTGCCCGGAATGCTCGACAAGCAGCCTGCTATTCTCAGCCCCAAGCAGGTCGAACTCATCTCCCTGCGCTTTGAAGCCCGCTGCCGCGACGTGGAGGAATGACATGAGCCTCTTTCGGTACAAAGTCATTCTGTCTAGTGGCAAAGAAAAAAACAATCGCGTCACCGCCAAGAACGAGGCGGCCGCCCGGACACGCGTCGCAAATCTGAATCAGGTTAAGGAGTGGATCTGGATCAAGGAGGAAAAACCTGCCGCGCCGCCAATTCAGCCCCGCAAGCCAGCCGCCGCGATTAAGCCGACGGTAGCGAAATCCATCGCGGTTTCTTCGCCCAAGGCTGTGCCGCCACCGCCGGCTGCGGCCACTACAGTTATCCCCCCGAAACCGACCACGAAGCTCGAGAAACTCCTATATCGTCAGGATTGGCAGTGCTTCTTTTGCGGACGCACGCTGACCAAAGAGGAGGCTTCGATCGAACACCTGCAACCCAAGTCTGCGGGCGGTAAGAACGACGACGGCAACGTCGTTGCCTGCTGCGTCGCACTCAATCGGACTATGGGCAACATGAGTTTGAAGGAAAAGGTCCAGATGGTGCTCAAGAAATCGGGCCACTTCACCTGCCCGGCTTAATAAGCTAGATCGGTGGGATCCGAGCAATCCGTGGTCAGTGCTGCAAGGGATGAGCTCTAAGCGACAGGCTTTAAGCAGTCAGTGATCGGCCGTCAGCTCGCGTGGTCCCAATCCCATTTTCTGTGTGTTCAGTGTGTTGCTTCGCCATCTCCGCCAAGCCTCCGTCCGTGGCTGAGCCCGGTTCCGTTTCCTCCGCGACCTTTGCGATCTCTGTGTGAGACTGGCGGGATGGTATGCGCAACACAGCGAGCGGGCGGCTGACACATTAGCCAGGCAAACCAGCGAAAGACAACTGACTGCAGGACGCCATGTTCACCGAGCCCGGCTCCGTTGCCTTCGTTAGCTTCTGTAGAAATTCCACGGTTTTCGTGTGCTTTGGTGACTTTCGTGGTCAGCAGAATCCGCAACTTGACACCTGCCCTTCCCTTGTGGCGAAGTAGCCGTTCGGCCCTGCAATCGTAGGCAGGACCACAACCCACATATCCCATGTCGATGACTCCGCTCGAAGAACTGCGCCACTCGTGCTCCCACGTGCTGGCCACCGCTGTCCTCCGTCTGTTCCCGGACGCCAAACTCGACATCGGGCCGCCGACGGACACCGGTTTCTACTACGACATCGATCTCGACCACAAGCTGACCAACGACGACCTCGCGAAGCTCGAGGCCGAGATGAAGAAGATCGCCGACGAGAACCAGCGCTTCGACCGCAAGGAGGTCTCGCGCGAGGAAGCCGTCGAGATCATCAAGGCCCGCGGCCAGGAGCGCTACAAGCTCGGCCGTCTCGCCGACATCCCCGAGGGCGAGAAAATCTCCTTCTACACCAACGGCGAATTCACCGACCTCTGCGCCGGCACGCACGTCCGCTACACGGCCAAGCTGAAGGCTTTCAAACTCCTCTCCATCGCCGGCGCCTATCACCGCGGCGACGAGACCAACAAGCAGCTCCAGCGCATCTACGGCACCGCCTTCGCGACGAAGGAGGAACTCGCCGCTTATCTGACCCAGCTCGAGCAGGCCCGCCTCCGCGATCACCGCAAGCTCGGCCGCGAACTCAAGCTGTTCCACATCGACGAGGATGTCGGCCAGGGGCTGATCCTCTGGACGCCCAACGGCTCGATCCTGCGCCAGCAACTCCAGGACTTCATCTCGGGCGAGCTCCGCAAGCAGGGCTACTCGCAGGTCTTCACGCCGCACATCGGCCGCCTCAACCTCTACAAGACCTCGGGGCACTTCCCTTACTACAAGGACTCGCAGTTCCCGCCCGTCGTCGAACGCGACAACCTCGACCAGCTCATTTCCTCCGGCTGCTCCTGCGCCGAGATGTCGAACCGCATCGATGCCGTCTCCGTGCACCTCGCCGAGAAGGTCAACAAGCTCACCGGCGCCGAGACGATCGCCAAGGACCGCATCCTCCCCGACGACCAGCTCATCGACGGCTTCCTCCTGAAGCCGATGAACTGCCCGCATCACATCAAGATCTTCGCCTCGCAGCCGCACAGCTACCGCGACCTGCCCGTGCGCTTCGCGGAGTTCGGCACCGTTTACCGCTGGGAACAGTCCGGTGAGCTCAACGGCATGACCCGCGTCCGCGGCTTCACCCAGGACGACGCCCACCTCTTCTGCACCGAGGAACAGGTGCCGCAGGAGATCATCGGCTGCCTCTCGCTCGTGAAGACCGTGCTCACCACGCTCGGCATGTCCGACTACCGGGTGCGCGTCGGTCTCCGCGATCCCGACTCCAACAAATACACCGGCGACGCGAAGAACTGGGACAAGGCCGAGGCCGCCTGCCGCGCCGCCGCCCAGACGCTCGGCGTGCCGTTTACCGAGGAGCCCGGCGAGGCCGCCTTCTATGGCCCGAAGATCGACTTTGTCATCAAGGACGTCATCGGCCGCGAGTGGCAGCTCGGTACCGTGCAGGTGGACTACAACCTGCCCGTCCGCTTCGACCTGACTTACATCGGCGCCGACAACGCCGCCCACCGTCCCGTCATGATCCACCGCGCGCCCTTCGGCTCGATGGAGCGTTTCTGCGGCGTGCTCATCGAGCACTTCGGCGGCGACTTCCCGCTCTGGCTCGCGCCCGAGCAGATCCGCCTCGTGCCGATCAGCGACAAGGTCATGGAGTACGCGAAGGCCACCTACGACCAGATGCTGGCGGCCGACCTGCGCGTGACGCTCGACACCCACTCCGACAAGCTCGGCGCCAAGATCCGCCGCGCCGAGATCGACAAGGTGCCGTATGTGCTCGTGCTCGGCCAGAAGGAGGCGGAGGCCCAGAGCGTCTCCGTCCGCTCCCGCGCCAAGGGCGACGAAGGCGTCCTCAAGGTCGCCGACGTCATCGCCCGCTTCAAACAGGAGGTCGCCACCCGCGCCCTCCCGGAGAAGAAGGCTGCGCCGCCTGCTGGCGGCGCGGTTAAGGGTTAAGGGTTATTGATTATTGGGAAAACCCTTTGAGCCGGGGCGCCCTCGTCCCGGTAGGGGCGCACCTTGCGTGCGCCCTTTTTATTTTTGGCCGTCATCCTGAGCCGTGCGAAGGATCCAAGGGCCCATCCCGGCATCAGGAATCGGCGCTTGTCTCCGCGAACAGCCCTCCACCGTTCCGGCGTCTCGAGTATTTTCGCGACGCTCTGATCAAATTCGTCGAGGAACTGGGCGCCAAGCCCAGACACCTTTCCCTCGTAGAATCGGGCCGCTGCGATCAGCTCGGCTTCGGCGGCGGAGTGATAGGTTTTTTCACTCGAGCGCCTTGCGCGCGGCTCGCATCACCTGTTCGTGAGTGCGTCCGATCGCTTGGCCCGATGAAAGTTCCGCGTCCCGACGGTCCGCTTCGTTGACTGCCCAAATCACCTCGTCCGATACCTTGTCATCCGGCTGACCCTCGATGCTCTGCCACAGGCTTTGGGCCAAGGCCACCCGTTCTGCCAGAGGGAGCGCCATCGCTTCCTGGGTCAATTCCTTGGTGGACATACCGCGACCTTAGCGCAGGCGGTGTGTGCGTCACCCCACTCCTCTATTATAGATCCATCCGGAGATTTAAGATCGCCTGCAAGCAGGCTCCTACAACAATTTCATCGGACCTTTGCGTTCTCCGCGTTAAAAATGGATCCCAGCCCGACCGAACTCCCCGCTTGGAAAGAGGAACTCGACGCCATCGTCGGCGCCCGCGCGCATGGGCAGCTTAAGGAAGTCCTGCCGCGACTGCAGCAGCTCGATGCCCGCCATCCGAATGTCGCTGAGATCGCCTACCAGCTCGCGTGGACCTGCGACGTGCTCGGGCGCGAGGCAGACGCCCTGCCCTACTACGAGAAAGCCGTGGCCCTCGGCCTGCCGGACAACGAACTGGCCGGCGCGTTGCTCGGCCTCGGCTCTACGCTGCGCCACCTCGGCCAGTTCGAGCGTTCCGCCTCCGTGCTGCGCTCGGCGCAGCTTCAGTTTCCCGACAACCGCGAGTTCGACGCCTTTCTGGCCCTGACCCTGCACGCCGACGGGAAAACCGGCGAAGCCCTGCGCCTCGCCTTGAACGCTCTCTGCGACACCAGCGAGGACCAAGGCATCCGCGCCTACCAACGCGCGATCCGCCACGCCGTAAGCAAGCTGTGAGGAAAGCCTGAGGAACACAAAGCAGCTAAGGAGCCAAGGGCCCGGCTTCGCTACTTGGCTCCTTTGTGTGAGATCGTGATCTTCACTTCGCCCAGTCCATCGGCTGCGGTGGCGGGAAGGTGCTGGTGAGCGCGACCGCGCGGCCCTCGCGCATGGCGGTGTGGACGGCTTCCATCACCTCGACCACGTGCGCAGCGTGGGCGCCACTGGTCGGGTGCGGCGTCTTGGAGCGCAAGCCACGCCAGAGCTCGACCAAGCCCGCGGCCCAGTCCACATACCACCGGCCGGTGCCGACCGGCTCGCGCAGCAAAGGCATGCGCTGGTATTTTCCGCCGTTCGCGCACAACCGCACCGGCGCCGTCGCCGTGTACCACTCGGTGTTGATCGAACCGGCGTCGCCATGGAGATCCAGCGTCGCCTGCCATTGCGACGCGTTCATCACGTAGAAATTCGCGGTCAGGCGCGCCTGCAGGCCGGAAGCGAACTCCAGCACCGCCACCGCCCAGTCTTCAGTCTTGATGTAGAATGGCCGGCCATCCTTCCCCCAACGCTCTGGCAGGAGCAGCGCGCCACCGGCCGTGACCTTGCGCACCGGACCGAACCAGGCCGTGAGCAGCGAAATCGGATAGACCCCCACGTCGAACACCGGGCCGGCCGCATAGAAGGGCTTCGGGTTCGGATGCCACTGCTCGATGCGGCCCCAGTCCACTGTGGCGTACACCACCCGCGGCGTGCCGATGCGATAATCCCGGATCAGTTTCCATGCCGTCTGTTGGGCCTCACCCAGCCAGGTGACCGGCGCGCAACTGAGGCGCAGTCCTTTCGCGGCGGCCAAATCCACAAGCTTCTTCGCCTCGGCGTAGGTCGGCGCGAGCGGTTTTTCCGAATGCACATGCTTGCCCGCCTCCAGGCTGCGGGTGACAACCTCCACGTGCGCCTGCTGGATGGTGAGGTTGACGACCACCTCGACCTCCGGAT
The DNA here is from genome assembly GCA_036568985.1 of Lacunisphaera sp. Classification (GTDB taxonomy): domain Bacteria; phylum Verrucomicrobiota; class Verrucomicrobiia; order Opitutales; family Opitutaceae; genus Lacunisphaera. The sequence goes on from DATCRM010000083.1 coordinate 10,993, forward strand.
CGGCCAGCACCTCGTCGAGCGAGGCGTAGGCCCGGCCACCGTGTTTCGCGATCCAATCCGTCGCCCGGTTCGGATCGAGATCGCTGGCACCGAGAATCTTGATCTCGGCGCAGCGGCGCAGGGCCTCGCCATACTGGCCGGCAATGTTGCCGCAGCCCACCACGGCGACCCGCAGCGGCGGCGCCACCTCCTTCACGTACATGTCGGCCCACCACTGCTCGACCCGCTCCCGGCTTTCGCGGACCTCCTCGCGGGGATCATGCGTCTCGGGCTCATGCTCGATGCCGATCGAACCCCGGAAGCCGATCGTGCGGAGGTGTCCGACGATCGCGCGAATCGGCACGATGCCGTCGCCCAGCCGGCAGGTTTCGTGGCCCATGTCCATGAAAGGCAGACCGACCCGGGCGACGCGCGGCGCCTTCACGTCCTTGAGATGAATGGCGAACATCCGCGGCGCGAGTTCCCGCACGGCGGCCAGGGCATCCCATTTCGCCGTGCCGCACCAACCGGTGTCGAGCGCGAGTCCCACCAGATCCTCGTCGCCTTCGCCCAAGCGCGCCAACAATTCGGCGGAGGATTTTTCCGGATGATTTTCGATCGCGTAACCCACGCCGTGCTCGCGCAGGATGGCCACCGCCGCCTCGCGATCGACCGCGAAGAATTCGCTGTGCCCGACGAAATACGGAATATCCAACGTCGCGCACAGCCGGCAGGCCGCGTGCAACTCGGCCGCTCCGCCCGAGACCCAGGCCGGATAACTCCGCACCGCGAGGCCGTGTTTCGCCAGCAACTGCTTCGCCGTCTCGACGTGATGCACGGTGGCCCAGCGCCAGTGCAGGTGGGCGCACCAGAGGTCGATCGAGGAAAATCCGAGCTGCTTGATGTCGGCGAGCATCGCGTCAAACCGAGACTCGAAGGTGGCGAGCGGGGCGAACCAGTCGTTCGAGGCCTGGTCGCCTTGGGACCAGCCTTTGTCCATGCGGTAGTTCAGCGGACGGGCGACAAAATTGGCGGTGACGAACGACGGAGCGGGTAACATGGGGTCCGGCAGGTTGGACTTTTCGAAGGCGTTAGGCCAGCGAGTTTCCGGGAAAACGCAACCAGCCCGGCGGGAGGCCGTCACGGCGCCCCGCACGACAGTGCGGTCGACCGCGAGCCGCCCTAGCTTACCGCCGCCTTGGTCAGCTCGCCATTGACGAGGCGCCAGACCCCCAGCGGGTTTGCGTTCTGCAGCTCCGCGGGCAAGAGCTCGTCGGAAAAACCCTGGTAACACACGGGGCGCGCCCAACGGCCCAGCGCGCGTGTGCCAACCGACGTCGTGCGCCCGCCGTCGCTCGTCGCAGGATAGGGTCCGCCATGAACGATGGCGTGGCTGACCTCCACGCCGGTCGGGTAGCCATTGAACACCAGCCGGCCGGCCTTCGTTGCGAGTACATCGATCAAATCGCCCTGTTCCTTCGCCTCGGCCGCTCCGGCGTGCAGCGTGGCCGTGAGCGAACCCTCGACGTGAGCCGCCACGTCGAGCATCTCGGCGCGATCCTTGCACCAGATGACCAGGGAGCTCGGTCCAAAGATTTCCTCGGACAGGGCATGGTTGCCGAGGAACTCGCGGGCGCCGGTCTCGAACCACACGGGCGCGGCGCTGCAGAGCGAGACCGCGTTGCCTTGGGCGATGACATTCACCCCGGGCTGCTGGGCGCGCGCGGTGGTGTTGGCGACGAAAGTCTTTCGGATGCCGGGCGTGAGCATGACGCCTTCAAGGGTGGCGGCCAGACGCGCGGCCATGTCCTTGACGAACTGCTCGGCGGCGGGCGATCGCTGCAGCACGATCAGCCCCGGGTTGGTGCAAAACTGGCCGACGCCGAGTACCGACGAGGCGTACAACCCCTCGATGAGCCCGGCGGCGCGTTCCGCAATGGCACCCGGCAGGATGAACACCGGGTTGACGCTGCCCATCTCGGCGTACACGGGAATGGGCTCCGGTCGCGCGGCCCCGAGATCCGTCAGCGCGCGCCCTCCTTTCACCGAGCCCGTAAAGCCCGCGGCCTTGATCAGGGGATGCTTCACGAGAGCCTGGCCGACCTCGAAGCCCGCGTCGAACAGCAACGAGAAAGTTCCCTCCGGCAAACCGCAGTCCCGCACGGCATGCAGCACCAAGCGGCCAACCAACTCGCTGGTGCCGGGGTGCGCCGGGTGGGCCTTGACGATGACTGGACAACCGACGGCAAGGGCGGAGGCCGTGTCCCCGCCCGCCACGGAATAAGCGAACGGGAAATTGCTGGAACCGAAAACCACGACCGGACCCAGTGGACGAAACAGGGAACGATGGTCCGGCTTGGGCAGCGGCTTGCGATCCGGCTGCGCGGTTTCGATCCGGGCATCGAGCCAGTCCCCGCGTTCCGCGCTCTGCGCGTAGAGCCGAAGCTGGCCCGCGGTTCGCGCCACCTCGCCCTTCAGGCGAGGCTCGGGCAGGCCGGTCTCCTGCATCGCGCGGGCGACGAGATCGTCCGTCTTGGTTTCAAGGTTCGCCGCGATCGCGCGAAGAAATTTGCCGCGGGCCACGCCCGACAGCCGGGCGAGCACCGGCGCAGCCATGGCGGCCAGCTCTGCCGCACGGTCCACATCGCCCACGGTCGCGGAGATAAAGGAAGGCTCGAGTGGGGTGTTCCGGGCCGGATCAAAGGCCTTGAACGTTGCACCGCCCGTGCCGCTGGAACCGAAGCCGATGAGGGAGCCGCCGTCTGGTTTCATAGGGGTATGGCTGGAAAGTTATGCGTAACGGTCGGGATTTAGCAAAGACAGATCCATCGTGGGCTTCCGGCCCGCAAGCAGGTCCGCAATCAGCAGACCGCTGACCGGGGCCAAGGTTACGCCCAACATGGCATGGCCGCAGGCCGTGGTGAGGTTGGAGTAACGTCCGAAGCGGCCGATGTAGGGCATGCCGTCAGGCGACACGGGCCGGTAGCCAAACCAGGGTTTGAGGCCGGCAAAATCCGCCGGCGTGAATTCGGGCATGTAGGTCATGACTCCTGCCATGATCTGCTCGACGCGTTCCGTGCGCACGCGATCGTTGTGTCCGGCAATTTCCATCGTGCCGCCGAAACGAAGCGTGTCGCCCATCGGAGTCACGGCCACCCGGCGTTCTTTCAGAATGAAAGGCTTGGTAATGCGATAGCGCGGCTTCGGCACCGTGAGGCTGTAGCCTTTGCCCGCCTGCATCGGCAGCCGCAGACCAAGCCCGGCGAGCATGCCGGAGGACCATGAACCGCCCGTCAGCACAAATTCGTCCGCCGTGAGATCTCCCGCGGTAGTCTGGACGGCGGCAACCCGGCCACTCAAGGTGCGCCAGCCGTAGATGGTCGTGTTCCAGCTGAAACGGACGCCCATCTCTTTAAGCAGGCTGGTGAGCCCCGTGGCGAACCGCGCCGGCGTGAGGTGTGCGTCGATCGGAAAATAAACCGATCCCGCGATGTCGAGTTTCACGCCCAGACCGAGCGCGGCCGTCTGCCGGGCATCCAGCACCCGTGCTTCCACGCCGAGGTCATTCGCCAGGCGGGCCAAACCGTTGGCCTCCTCGTCGAGACTTTGGGTCGTACGGCAGACATTGAGCAGACCATCCTTGCGCAACTCCGACCGGTTGCCGGTGAGGTCGTCAAGTTCCTCGAAAAGCGCGCGGCTTTTGAGGCACAGGTCGCGAAGCACGGGCGCGGCGCGCTCGACCCGCCGCCGGTTGCTTGCCCGCCAGAACAACCAGCCCCAACGCATGAGCTCGGTATCCAACCGCGGCTCGATAAAGAACGGGCTGCGCGAGTTCAGCATCCACTTGAGTCCCTTCCAGACCATACCGGGAGCGGCGATGGGAATAACGTGGCTGGGGGAAATATAGCCGGCACTGCCAAGGGCGCAGTGATTGTGGTCCGCCTCGGACTGCCGTTCGATCACCGTCACGGTGAGTCCCTCGCGCGCGAGGTAATAGGCCGTGCAAAGGCCCATGATGCCGCCACCGCAAACGATGACCGATTTCGTGGGGCGCATGGTTCAGCCTGAACATTTCACATCCGAAGTCGAACCGACACACCCCGCCCTGTCGGGCACCCCTCTTGATAGAGGGGACTTCGGCTGCGTGGATTTAAAATCCCCTCTATGAAGAGGGAACGATGCAATTGGCGCGCAAATTGGCTCTGAAAGTTGCGATACCGAAAGGTGGCCGCGCACGTCCCCGTGCGCGTGGCTCGATGCCCTCCGAAACGGGCACAGGGACGTGCCCGACCACCCGCGCCGACTGCATTGTTCCGGATGAAGAGGGGTGGCGCGTAGCGCCGGGGTGTGTGGGAGCGGCATGGAGCGCGGCAGAAAATTTTCAGGTTACCGTATCCCCCACGCGAACGGGTCGGACGGATCAATCAGCAGCGTCGCGTCGCTCGTGACGTGGGCCGTGCCGGTGATCGTGGGGACGATCTTGTCGCCCTGCTTCCGGTATTTCGCCCGGAAGATGCTGCCGACGATGCTTTCCTGCACCCATTCCGCGCCCGGGGCCAGTTTGCCCTCGGCCGCGAGGCACGCGAGCTTCGCGCTCGTACCCGTGCCGCACGGCGACCGGTCGTAGGCTTTGCCGGGACAAAGCACGAAATTGCGACTGCTCGCACCGGGCTTCGTCGGCGAACCGAAAAGCGCGACGTGATCGATGTCCGGAAATCCAGAATCATGCACCGCTTGCCGGACGCGAACGCAGTAGTCGGTGAGCTGCGCGAGGTTGTCGAGCGCCAGGCGCTGCTCGTGCCGCTCGATGAGGCAGAACCAATTGCCGCCCCACGCGAGATCCACCATCACATCGCCGACTCCGGGCAGGTAGACCGGCAACTGATGCTCGCGGCGGTAGCTGGGGACATTGTCGAATGTGACCTGCCCGTCCGCGCCGAGCACGGCGGCGATGTAGCCGGCGGGCGTTTCAATCCGCACCAGTCCGGGTGAAACCGCCCCGGCATGAGCCAGCGCCACGATCGTGCCGATAATGCCATGGCCGCACATTCCGAGGTAACCGACATTGTTGAAAAAGATGACGCCGAACTGGCAGGTCTTGTCGTGCGGCTCGACGATGAGCGCGCCCACGCATACGTCGGAGCCGCGCGGTTCCCCGATGATGGCGGTGCGAAAGAGGTCGTACTGCTCGCGAAAAACCTTCACGCGCTCGCTGAGCGGTCCCAGCCCCAGGTCGGGTCCGCCTTCCAACAC
>DATCRM010000084.1:0-18507 GCA_036568985.1 Lacunisphaera sp.
GCTTTGCAGCGGGGCGGCCTTCACGGTTTGCTGGGTGGTCTTCCATTCCAAGGCCGGGGCGGCGATGGCGGAAGCGAGAGTGACAGCGATGGCGAGGGTGGGGAGAAGGCGGTACATCCTGAATAATCCAGACGAATGGTCACGAAAAACACAAGAAACACAAAAACAGAAGGGAAGGGCTTGAACCACAAAGGCACGAAGACACCAAGAAATGAAGTGCCGTGTCACTTGATCGGAACTTCGTGCCGCCACGCCTTTATTCCCGTTGGGTCGAATACCTCGGAGCTGCAGCCTTCGCCTGGCCTACGGCTGACAGGTGCTCCGACTTGGCTGGAGGCGGGGCTATCGGCCCCGCGTTTGGGAAAGAGCGCGACCTGCGCCTCGCAGGACTGATAGTCCTGCCTCCATTTCTGGAATGCCTCGGGGTTTGCCCCGAGGATCTTTACTTGAAAAATTCCTCGGTCCGGCGGCGAGTGGCGGTCCTACGGCGGCGCGCCCGGCGGTCATGCCCTGCCTTACAGGAATTTCCGAAGGGCGGCGTCGACGAGAGCGAACTCGGATTTCAGGAGGGGAAGCGTCGCCTTGGCTTCGGAGAAGGAGTTGGCTTTGCCCTGGTGCTCCATCTGCAGGGCGATGGCGGCGAGGTTGGCGGCGCCGAAATTGCTGCAGCTGCCCTTGACGGTGTGAGCCGCGCGAGTGAGCAGGGCGGCGTCGCCCTTGGCGATCGCTTGCTCAAGCTCGGTGAAGCGCGCGGGCACATCCTGCAGGAATAGCTCGATGAGCTCGCGGAGGAAGGCGGGATCTTCGGGATTGAGGGCGCGCAAGTCTTCGAGGGCTTGGTCGCTGATGGCGGGAGTGTTGCTCATGGAATTAAGGTTTTCAGGAGGCCCATTCGAAAGAGGTGTTCTGCTCGATTTCGTCGATGGTGGTGAGGCCGAGGAGGACTTTGCGCAGACCGTCGTAGCGGAGCGGACGGAACCCGACTTTGGCGGCGGCGCGGGTGATCTCCTGGGCGCTCTTGCCCTCGGAGATGAGCTGGCGGATTTCCTCGGTGATGAGGACGAGTTCGTGGAAGGCGACGCGGCCCTTGTAACCGGTGCCGCGGCAGTGCGGGCAGCCGCGTCCGCGATAGAAGGGAACCTCGGTGAGGCCCTCCTCCTCGAAATATTTGAGCAGCACCTCGCGGGGCGGATAATAGGCCTCCTTGCAGCGCTCGCAGATGCGGGCGGCGAGGCGTTGGGCGAGGACGCCGAGAACCGAGGGCGCGACCATGTAGGGTTCCACGCCGATCTCCATGAGGCGGATGATCGCCTGCGCGGCGCTGTTGGTGTGAAGCGTGGCAAAGACGAGATGGCCGGTGAGGGCGGCCTCGGTCGCGATCTTGGCGGTCTCGAGGTCGCGGATCTCGCCGACGAGGATCACGTCCGGATCCTGGCGCAGGAGGGAACGGAGCACGGTGGCGAACTTCAGGTCGATGTTGGCGTTCACCTGGCTTTGGGTGACGCCGGGGAGCTGGATCTCGACCGGGTCCTCGATGGTGGAAATGTTGATGGAAGGGTCGTTGATCTCGTTGAGCGCGGCGTAAAGCGTGGTGGTCTTGCCGCTGCCGGTCGGGCCGGTGACGAAGATGATGCCGTTGGGATTCTGCACGAGGCGCTTCAGCGGCCCGAGGATCGGCTGGGAAATGAGCATCTTGTCGAGGGTCATCATCGATTTCTTGCCGCTGGCGGCGAGGACGCGGATGACGATCTTCTCGCCGTGTATGGAGGGCAGGCAGGAGAAGCGGAAGTTGGCCTTGTTGGTGCCGATGGGCAGGGAGAAACGACCGTCCTGAGGGAAGCGGGTCTCGGCGATATTGAGGTTACACATCACCTTCAGCCGGGCGACGATGGCGCGATGGACCTTGCGGGAGAAGGTGAGGACTTCGCGCATCATGCCGTCCACGCGGAAGCGGATGCGCGACTGGATTTCCTGCGGTTCGATGTGAATGTCGGTGGCGCGTTCGCGCAGGGCGAAATAGATCATCTCGTCGAGCACCTTGACGAGGGAATCGGACTCGGCGTCGACCTCGATGCTGCCGCCCGCGGTCGCAGGCCGGTTGAAACGACTGTCCTGTTCGAGGTCGGTGAGGCTGTCGGTGAGGGTTTTTTCCGTGCTGTACTGGATGGCGATGGCGTCCTCGATTTCGCAAGGCAGACAGAAGACCGGGCTCACGGTCACTTGCGTGATCTGTTCGAGGCGGCGGACGAGGTCCCGATCCTCAGGCGAGGCGAGGGCAACGGTCAGCACATTGTCAATGAGATAGAGCCCGAGACCCTTGACCTTGCGGGCGATCGCCAGGGGAATTTTTTCGACGGCCTCCTCGGTAATGGCCGACGCAAGAACATCGACGTAGGCGATGCCGATGGAGTTGGCCCAGAGGCGGCAGGCTTCCTCTTTGGAGAGCAGATGGCCGTCGATGAGCGACTGGAGGTGGGCGAGCGTACCGGGCCCGTGCGTTTTGCCGGTGGCGTCGAGTTCGAGGCCGAAATCGAAGTTGGGCAGGGCGCGGACCAAGTCCAGAAACGCCTTATTTTCGGGATTTGTTGGCACGGCGGGGGCGGTTTTTTTGGAACAGTTTGGCGATCTCGACCTGTTCGAGCTTTTCCATGGCAAACGCCGGGGCGTCGCGCTCGAGCTGCACCTCGCGGAGCAACTGCGGCAGGGAATAGCGCACCTCGGCGAGGCCGTAGCCGGCGACGGGAGCTTCAGGTTTCATGGGCGGGCTCCTCTTCGTCGCCGAAACATTCTTCGATGATGCGCGTGAATTGACTGTTCAACTCGTCGCGCGGCGTGTCCTTGCGGATGTAATCGATGGCGCCGAGGCGGACGCATTCCTCGACCGTGTGGCGGTTGGCCAGGGAAGTGAGCATGACGACGAGCGCGTCGGGATCGAGGCGCTTGATCTCGGCCAAGGCTTGGATGCCGTCCATGTTGGGCATGTTCACGTCGAGGAGCACGAGGTCCGGTTTCTCCTGCTCATAGAGTTTCACGGCGATGGCACCATCGGCCGCTTCGAGGATCCCGGGGTCGCCGAATTTCTTGAGGACGAGGCCGATGAACTTTCGAATATGGGATTCGTCATCGGTGAGGAGGATTTTGCGTGGATAGTTCATGTGGCGAGGGGAAAGGTGATCTTGAAAAGACCGCCGCCGGTGCGGGCGGTTTCGGCCTCAATGTTGCCGCCGTGGGCCTCCATGATGCGTTTGCAGATGGCGAGACCAAGGCCGGTGCTCTTTTCGCCGGCGGTGGGCTTGACGGAAGTCTGGCCGAAATCTTGGAAAAGTTTGTGGCGCTCGTTTTCGGGAATGCCGGGTCCCTGATCCTTCACGAGGACGGAGTAGTAGGCATCGTTCGTCTCGGTCGAGACGGTGACGACGGAATTGGGCGGGGAAAACTTGATGGCGTTGCTCAGGAGGTTGTCGAGGACCTGCCGGACCTTGTCGGCGTCGATGCGCAGGAGCATGGCATGGGGTGGAGCGGCAAACTCGATGCGCGAGCCTTTCTTGCCGGCGTTGATGTTGTTCAGGTAAACCGCCTTGGTGAGAAGTTCGGCGATGGGCCGATCATCGGGCTGAATTTTCAACTCGCCGGATTCGATGACCGAGAGGTCGAGCAGCTCGTTGACCATGGTGAGCATGCCCTGGCTGGCTTCGTGGATGGTGTTGACGAGATCGAGCTGGTCAGGCGTGAGCTGGCCGACGGTGCCGTCTTGCAGGAATTCGGCGAGGCCGCGGATCGAGGCGAGAGGATTGCGCAGGTCATGGGCGACCATGCCGAGGAGACGTTTCTTGGCTGTGTTCGCAGTGCTGAGCTGCGCTACGAGCTGGCGTTGTTGTTCGGTCAGGATCCGGTTTTGCAGGTGCGTGCGGAGGCGGGCGAGCGCCTCGCGGGCCTTGAAGGGCTTGGGGAGATAATCCACGCCGCCGGCGGCAAGTCCTTCGACGACATCGTCGGACTGGGATTTAGCCGTGATGAAAATCACCGGGGCGACCATATCGCCATGCTTGGCCTTCAAGGTGCGGCAGGTTTCAAAGCCGCTGATGCCGGGCATGATCACGTCGAGCAGAACGAGATCGGGTTTGAACTCCTCGTATATCGCCAACGCCGCTTCTCCCGAGTGAGCTTCGGCCAGTTCATAACCTTCCGGTTTCAGGATGCTGGAGAGGATGCGCACGTTGAGCCGGTCGTCGTCCACGATAAGGATGCGGCGTCCTGCCAGAGTGGGGTTGGGCGTCTCTGAGGGGGGAGTCATGTCGTGAGGCAGCCGCCTAATACGGCTGAATCTATATGCGTATTAAGGAGAAACAATGGTCTTTATTTGCATATATCATGAAATCCTGATGCGACGATGTTTTTACTTGCCTGCCGCACGGGCGTGCCGTTCTTTGCCTCATGGCAAATTCCTTTGTTTTCTCCTCCGAGTCGGTTGGCGAAGGCCACCCCGACAAAGTCGCTGACCTGATCTCCGACAGCGTGCTCGATGCCTGCCTGGCGCAGGACAAATTCAGCCGCGTGGCCTGCGAGACCATGGTGAAATCCAACATGGTGATTCTCGCCGGCGAGATCACCACGAAGGCCAAACTCAATTACGAGGCGATCGTCCGCGAAGCCATCCGCGAGATCGGCTACACCAACATCGACGATGTGTTTCACGCGGATAGCGTCTTCATCAACAATTACCTGACCAAGCAGTCTCCCGACATTGCGCAGGGCGTCGATGCGGTGAAGGTGAAGGGCAAGAAAAAGGCCGAGCAGGGCGCGGGCGACCAAGGCCTGATGTTCGGCTACGCCTGCAACGAGACTCCCGAGCTCATGCCGACCCCGGTGATGTTCGCGCACCGTCTCGGTCGCCTGCTGACCAAGATCCGCAAGTCCGGCACGGCCCCGTGGCTCCGGCCCGACGCCAAGTCGCAGGTGTCCATCCGCTATGAGAACGACAAGCCGGTCGAGGTCGTCAACGTCGTCATCTCCACGCAACACACGCCCGAGGTTTCCCACAGCCAGATTGAGGAGTATCTCATCGAGCACGTCATCAAGAAGGTCATCCCGGCCAACATGCTGACGAAGGACACGCAGTTCCTGATCAACCCCACCGGCCGTTTCGTTATCGGTGGTCCGCAGGGCGACTCCGGTCTCACCGGCCGCAAGATCATCGTCGACACCTACGGCGGCTGGGGCCGTCACGGCGGCGGCGCTTTCTCCGGCAAGGATCCGTCGAAGGTGGACCGCTCGGCTGCATACATGGCCCGCTGGGTCGCCAAGAACATCGTCGCCTCCGGCCTCGCCGACCTCGCCGAGCTCCAGGTCGCGTACGCCATCGGTTATCCCGATCCCGTCAGCGTTTACGTTGACACGATGGGCACGGGCAAGGTCTCCGACGAGAAGATCGCCAAGGCCGTCACCAAGGTTTTCGGGTTCAAACCCGCCGACATCGTCAGCCAGCTCAACCTGCTCCGACCGATCTACCGCCAGACGACCAACTATGGTCATTTCGGCAAACACGGCCTCCCCTGGGAGCAGACCAACAAGGCCGCCGCCCTGCGCGCCGCCGTCAAATAAGCCCCATCCCGCCATGTCTACCGCCACTTCCTCCGCCCAAGCCAACGACTATCTGGTCAAAGACATCGGTCTTGCCGACTGGGGTCGCAAGGAGATCTCCGTCGCCGAGCACGAAATGCCCGGCCTCATGTCCGTCCGCAAAAAGTTCGGTCCGGGTAAGCCTCTCGCGGGCGTCCGCATCACCGGCTCGTTGCACATGACGATCCAGACCGCGGTCCTCATCGAGACGCTCAAGGAGCTCGGCGCGAATGTGCGCTGGGCCTCGTGCAACATTTTCTCGACGCAGGACCACGCCGCCTCGGCCATCGCGAAGAGTGGCACGCCGGTCTTCGCCTGGAAGGGCGAGACCCTCGAGGAATATTGGGATCTCACGCTGAAGGCCGTCACTTTCCCCGGCGGCAAGGGTCCGCAGCTCGTCGTCGATGACGGCGGCGATGTGACGCTTCTGATCCACAAAGGGTGCGAACTCGAAGAGGGCAGCAATTGGGTTAACACCCCGTCCGGCTCCCACGAGGAGCAGGTCATCAAGAATCTGCTCAAGAAGGTCCACAAGGAGGACCCGCTCAAGTGGACGACGATCGCCAAGGAATGGCGCGGCGTTTCGGAGGAGACCACCACCGGCGTGCACCGCCTCTACCAGATGATGGAGAAGGGCAAACTCCGCGTCCCGGCCATCAACGTCAACGACTCCGTCACGAAGTCCAAGTTCGACAATCTCTACGGCTGCCGCGAGTCGCTGGCCGACGGCCTGAAACGCGCCACTGATGTTATGATCGCCGGCAAGGTCGCCTGCGTATGCGGCTACGGCGACGTGGGCAAGGGCTCCGCGTTCTCGCTTAAGGGATTTGGCGCCCGCGTCATCGTCACCGAGATCGACCCCATCAACGCCCTGCAGGCCGCGATGGAGGGCTTCGAGGTGAACACGATCGAGTCCACCCTCGGCACAGCCGACATCTATGTCACCACGACCGGCAACCGGGACATCATCACGCTCGAGCACATGCGTGCGATGAAGGACCAGGCCATCGTCTGCAACATCGGCCACTTCGACAACGAGATCCAGGTGGACCGCCTGAACACCTCCGACGCCAAGCGCACGAACATCAAGCCCCAGTACGACATGTACACGTTCCCGAAGGGGAACAGCATCTACATGCTCGCCGAAGGCCGCCTCGTGAATCTCGGCTGCGCTACCGGCCACCCCTCATTCGTGATGTCCAACAGCTTCACCAACCAGACGCTCGCGCAGCTGGACCTGTGGAAGAACAAGGACACCTACAAGGTCGGCGTTTATCGCCTGCCGAAGCACCTCGACGAGGAAGTTGCCCGCCTGCACCTCGAGAAGATCGGCGCGAAGCTGACCACGCTCACCAAGGCCCAGGCCGAATACCTCGGCGTCCCGGTCGAGGGACCGTACAAGCCTGAGCATTACCGCTATTAGAGTCGGAATCCGATTCAATGGCGTCCGCCGTAGCCTTGGCGAAGGCGGACTGCAACCGGATGAAACTCTCGTTCCAGTTCTGATTATCCGCCGCGAAGCAATTCGCGGCGTTTTTTTGCGCCACCCCATCCCTTGTTTTTGTAGGAGCCTGCTTGCAGGCGATGGCTGGCGGCAATCGCCTGCAAGCAGGCTCCTACAATCGAACCGCCCTCCCATGGCTACCCTCATTCCCAAACCCACTGTCATCGAAGCTGCGGGCAACAAGCCCAAGCTCATCGAGGAATTTTTCGGCCGCGTGAACAGCGGCACCGCGTCCACCAGCATCGCCCGCATGCGCAGTCCGGGCGGCTGGGTCGAGCCCGGCCAGACCCCGGAATTTGACGAATATACGGTCGTCCTGCGCGGCGAACTTCAGGTGAAGACCAGGGCGGCGACGCTGACCGTCAAAGCTGGCCAAGCCGTGCACACGCCGAAGGGCGAGTGGGTGCAATACAGCACGCCGCATCCCGACGGCGCCGAATACATCGCGGTCTGTCTGCCAGCGTTCGCGCCCGGCACGGTGCATCGGGATGCCTGAGGCCGCTACAACCGGGCCGAGCTCCGGCGAGGCCGATTGCGCCTGTGCGGCCTCGCGGGAGCTCGGCCCTCCGGGCCCAAGCTATATCGCATCGTAACGTTGTTGGCCGCGCTTTGTCACCTTCAGCCGCGCCCCGAACAACCGCGACAGCTTCGCCGACGTGAGCATCTGCGCCTTCGGGCCGTCGCCGACGATACGGCCGCTTTTCATCAGGATCACGCGTTCGATCTCCGGGATGACATCGGCGATGTGATGCGTGACCAACAGCAGGCTGCGGCCGGCGCGGGCAAGTTTGCGGAGCAGGCCGCGGAATTCCCGCACGGCGCCGGGATCGAGGCTGTTGGTTGGCTCGTCGAGGACGAGTGCCTCGGGATTGTGAATGAGCGCCCGGCCGATCATGGCGCGGCGCTGTTCGCCGGAGGACATCTCGGAAACAGCCCGGTCGGCAAGGTGGCTAATCTCCAGGAAACGCAGGATGGCGCGGGCATGTTTTTCCTGCGCCGGTTTCACGCGATGATGCGGCCACAGGCCGAGGCTGTTGAAGTAGCCCGACAGTACGAGTTCGCGCGCTGTGACGCGTCGCAGGGTGACCTCGTGTGACAGGTTGTGCAGCTGGTCGAGCGCCACGATGCCGAAATGTCCGCGCAGGTCGTTCACGTCCCAGTCGTCCCGGCCGAGGAGTTGAAAGCGCAGGTCCGGGCGATCCACCGGATAGATCTCGCGGGTGATGGCCTTGATGAGGGTGGATTTGCCGGAGCCGTTGGGTCCGAGGATGGCCACGTGTTCGCCCCGCCGGATCTGAAGTGAAAAATCCCGCAGCACGTACTGATCGCCCCGCGGGACGGTGAGGTGCTGGAAATCGAGGAGCAGGGGAGCGGTCACGGGTTTTTTAACCACAGATGAACACGGATTAACACGGATAAAATCATCCGAACCGCTTAACCACTAATCCACACCAATGGACACCAATGGGGAGCTGAGGAAGCCCATCCGTGATGATCCGTGCAATCCGTGATCAAAGGATTGGGATCCGTCAGGGAAAAAGCCCTTGCACTCCCCGGGAGGGCACGTTTGCTTGCCGGCTCACCCCGGAGAGATGGCCGAGTGGCTGAAGGCACAGCTTTGCTAAAGCTGCATAGGGGAAACTCTATCGAGGGTTCGAATCCCTCTCTCTCCGCCATTTTGACGAAGTCGAAATGGACGCCGCCATGCAACGGTGGGCAGCGCGGAGCGGTGCAAGGGGAGGGATATGGGGCGCGCGAAGCGCGAGTGCTGAAGCTTCTTCTGAGTGTAATAGTTCCTGACGATCCAAGTATGTTTTGCGATTCGAAGAAATCTCGAATTGAGAATTATTGGATAGAAGTGCATGATCATCAAAGGCAATCGATTAGGATTGTTATTACTGGCTCATCACCTGCTAAGGTTTCGAACTTTTTGTACATTCCGTTCCCGACGGGCCCTACTAAACACCATGAAATCCATCCAAAGCGTTATCAGAATTTCGGTCTGCGCATTCTTTTGCGTTGGGGCCGTCCAACTCATGCAAGGCACCCCGACACTATTTAAGTATGGCTCATTCTCCGTTGAATATTCCCAAACAACATCCGGCACCACAACCGTACAAAACCACAATAGTTCACTTGGAGTAGTTGGTAGCGAAGTCGGGGATTTTGATCTCTCTATACGCTTCCCGTCTTCGGTCACCTATAGCGGATCGCCCCTTTTTCCAGGGAATCAATTGGAATTAGTGATACCGTACGATTCTTCCGTATCCACTGTTTCGGGTGCAAATTATTCGGGCGGGGCCATGGCTAATTCCTCGGGCGTATTGCCTAATAGCGGAGGATTGGGAATGTTTTGGTCCGGGGCTAGCGTGTGGTCACCAAACTCCGGCGACGTGCAAAGTCTAACAGCCACATTGAATGGAGGCATACTCGATGGGGACCAAACTACGATGGAGTTTGATCCCAATTTGCTGCCCCATTTCGTTCCCCTGCTAACTAACCAATCATTAAACGCGCTAGCTAATGTCACCAAAGATCAGGCAACCGCACTTAGCTTTATACAGCCGCTTTCGCCTGCTGTTTTTGCATTCTTTTCGATCCACACTATAGACAATCAGAATTCCTACCATTTTGTTTCAGATGGCGAGTTGGATTTGGTTCAGAATCCTTCTGGCCTCACGCTTCCTCCGGGTACTTTTCTGGAGGGCAATAATTACTTATTGAGTTTCTGGGATTTTTGGAACGTGCCTGACCCAAATGGACACCTCGATAGTTATTCTTATGGAACGTCGAACCAGATTAGATTTACCGTGAAATCGTCCCGCGTTCCGGACACCGGTTCCACTATTGCCATGTTGGGGTCTGCGCTCCTCGGTCTCGCAACGCTCCGTCGCAAATCCGCAACACATTCAGATCGGGTGCGTTTTTAGATTCAAACCCCGCCCCAAGTTGTCGGGCGCTTTTATTCTCTATTCGCAGCGGAGCTTTCATCCCGCCTCCATTTGCAGAATGCTGCCGAAGCTCGCTTCCGCAGTCGCGAGACTGATTTGTTCCGCGCGCTAACCTGCATAATATTTCGGCTTCAATACCCCGATGCAGGGCAGGTGGCGGTAGCGCTCGTTGAAATCCAAGCCGTAGCCGACGACGAATTCGTTCGGGATCTCGAAGCCCACGTAGTCGGCCTCGAACGGCACGGCGCGGCGGGCTTTTTTGTCGAGAAGGACACACGTCTTCACGGACAGGGCGCCCTTGGCCTTGATCATGCCGGCTACGGCGGCGAGGGTCTTGCCGGTGTCGAGGATGTCGTCTACGAGCAGCACGTGCTGCCCTTTGACGTCGAGCTTCATGGAATCGACGATGCGCGGCTCGCCGATGGCCTTCGTGCCGTCGTGGTAGCTGGAGGCGCGCAGGCAGTCGAGGCGCAGGGAGCTGCGCAGCTGGCGCAGCAAGTCGGCGGTGAAGATCAATGCTCCGTTGACGATGGCCACCACCATGAGATCTTTGCCTGCATAGTCTGCGTTCAGCTGGTGACCGAGAGCGGTAATGCGGCGCTTGATCGCGGTCGGAGTGACGAGGACATGATCGAGATGCTTGAGTTCGGGCGGGCCTTTGGGGGAGGGCATGAAGGGATCCAAAAGTGCCAAGGGCCAAGGGACAAGTGCCAAGAGCCGAGGGCGAAGTAACAAGTATCAAGGATCAAGTATCAGGGCTGTCCACGTCCCCAATCCGGCCTATCGCGTAGGCGACACATCCTGATACTTGTCACTTGTTACTTCCTACTTCCTCCCTCTGCGGCGGGCTTAATCGCTTTGACTTGATGCGGGCCGCCGGGTTGCCTCGCCGGGCGCGCGCCAACTTATGATTTCCATCCAGGTCAAGCAACTGACTAAGCAGTTTGGCAGCGTTGTGGCACTTCATGGGCTCGACCTGACGATCAATCCCGGAGAACTGTTTTTTCTGCTCGGCCCGAGCGGTTGCGGGAAGACCACACTCCTGCGGAGCCTGGCCGGTTTCTATATTCCCGAGAAGGGCCAGATCCTCTTCGGCAACGAGGACGTGACCCGGCTCGAACCGCACAAGCGGAATACCGGCATGATGTTTCAGAGCTACGCGCTGTGGCCGCACATGACGGTGGCGGAGAATGTCGCCTTCGGCCTCGAGGAGCGCAAGGTGCCCGCCGACGAGATCAAGCGCCGCGTGGGCGAGGCGCTGGAATCCGTGCGCATGGGAAAGTACGCGGAGCGCAAACCCAACCAGCTTTCCGGCGGCCAGCAACAGCGCATCGCCTTGGCCCGCGCGCTGGTGATCCGGCCGCGCTGTCTGCTGCTTGACGAGCCGCTTTCCAATCTCGACGCCAAGCTGCGGTTGGAGATGCGCACGGAAATCCGCCGCGTGTGCAAGGAATTCAAGCTCACGACGGTCTACGTCACCCACGACCAGAAGGAGGCTCTCTCCATCGCCGACCGCATGGCGATCCTCGAGAGCGGCTACATCCTGCAGGTCGGGACACCGCGCGAGGTCTACAAACGTCCGACCCGGAAGACGGTGGCGCATTTCATCGGCGAGACTGATTTTCTGCCCGGTAAGGTGCTGGGCATCGCGGCGGGCTATGTGACGGTGGAGACGCCCGTGGGCAAATTCGACGGGATCTTTGGCGATCCTGCCCGGCCGCCCGCGGCGGGGGCCGAGGTCACGGTTTCCATCCGACCCGAGTGTTGGGAGCTGCACCGCGACGCGGAGCGCAGCAACGTGGTGAAAGGCCGCATCGGCGAGTCCATCTATCTGGGGGAAGTCGCGCAGTACGATTTCGTCACCGCGAACGGGACCAAGTTGAAGATCTTCGAGCGCAACCCGCGGTTCGTCGACGGTCGCAACCGGGGCGAACTCTTCGCCACCGTCGAGCCCGAGGATGTCGTGGTGCTGACGGAGTGAAGCGATACGCAGATCACAGGTTATCCTTGAAATCTTGCTGATGCACGAGGTCGCACGTATCCCACACACCCCGCCCTTTCGGGCACCCCTCTTCATAGAGGGGATCTCCGCGTGCGTGAGTCTGGGTCCCCTCTATCAAGAGGGGAGGGGCGAAGCGACGGGGTGTGTTGCCTTGGCGCCATGAAGCGCGCGCTCATCATCCTGGCGTTGGTGGCGGTGGTCGGCCTGCCGTTTGTTTTCCGTCCGCAAAAGGCCGTGATCGGAAAAGCCGACGGCTCCGTGGTCATCATCACGCCGCACAACGAGGCCATCCGCCAGGAGTATGCCCAGGGTTTCCAGGAGTGGTACCGGGCGAAAACCGGCAAGACGGTGACAATCGACTGGCGCGTGATTGGCGGCACGAGCGAGATCGCCCGGTTCCTCGAGTCGGAGTATGTTTCGTCGTTTCAGAACCACTGGACGCGCAAGCTGGGCCAACCGTGGAGCATCGACGTGCAGGCCGCCTTTGCGAATGCGCGGTTGCCGAAGGACGCCAGTCCGGAGGCGCTGGCGGCGCGCAAGGAGTTTATGGCGTCCGAGGTGGGCTGCGGCATCGACGTGTTTTTCGGTGGCGGCACCTTTGATTTCATCCGCCAGGCCGATGCCGGGCGAATCGTGGACTCGGGCCTGTTGAAGCTGCATCCGGAGTGGTTTACCGACGCGGTGATTCCGCAGAGCTACACCGGAGAGCCGTATTGGGACAAGCAGGGTCGCTGGCTCGGCCCGGTCCTCAGCGGCCATGGCATGCTCTATAATCTGGATTCGTTGGCTCGGCTCGGCGTGGGCATCCCGCACGGCTGGACCGATCTCACGGACCCGCGGCTTTACGGCGAAGTGGCGGTGTGCGACCCAACGAAGAGCGGCTCCATCGCGAAATCATTTGAAAGCATCATCCAGCAGCAGATCTATCTCGAGTGGGCGCGGCAGACGAAGGAGACCGGCCGGTCGAAGGCCGAGACGGAGAAAACGGCGGTGGCGCAAGGCTGGGAGCGCGGGCTCCGGTTGCTCCAGCTCATCGGGGCCAACGCTCGTTATTTCACCGACTCCTCGCAGAAGCCGCCCATCGACGTGGCGGCGGGCAACTGTGCGGTGGGCATGTGCATCGATTTCTACGGACGTTATCAGGAGCAGAGCTCGGGCGAGCGGAGCGGACGTAAGCGGCTCGGCTTCTACATGCCGGTGGACGGAACGACGCTTTCACCCGATCCCATCGCGTTGATGCGCGGCGCACCCAACCGCGAGCTGGCGGTGGCCTTCATCGAATACGTGATGTCGTTGGAGGGGCAAAAGCTGTGGAACTTCAAACCCGGCACGCCGGGCGGCCCGGGGCACTTCGCCCTGCGCCGGCTGCCGATCCGGAAGGATTTCTACGCGCAGCCGGAGTTCACTGCGCACCGCTCCGACCCCGACGTGAATCCCTATGCTGGCGAAACCCCGCTTGTCTACAACGCGGCCTGGACGGGAAGCCTCTTTCGCGAGATGGCATTTGTGATCCGCGTGATGGCCATCGATACACACGCGGAGCTGGCTGCGGCGTGGCGCGCGATCAACGCGCCGGGGCTCGACTCCGCGGTGCACGACCGGGCGCTGGCGGCGCTGACCGATCTTTCGGTTGTGAACTACGAGCAGATGTTCAGTCGCGTGAAGCCCGCGCTGAATTCCAAGAACAAGGTGGACGAGGTGCGCCTTGCCAGCGAACTGGCGGAGCAGTTCCGGCGGCAATATCAACGGGCAGCGGAGATTGCCCGGGACGGAAACTGAGAGGATTCCTGCGCTGTAGGAGGGGCTTTACGCCCCGATGGGGTTGAGGCGTCACTCGCTGTCGGGGCATAAAGCCCCTCCTACAGCTCAAGGCAGGCTGGCCATGGCGGCGGCGAAGGCCGCGCGGTCGGTGGCCTTGAAGAACGATGTGCCGGCGACGAAGGTGTCGGTACCGGCGGCGCGGCATTGAGCGGCGGTGGCGAGATCGATGCCGCCGTCCACTTCGAGGCGGAATTTGAGGCCGCGTTTCGTGCGCCAGCCGTCGATTTCACGGAGCTTGGGCACCATGTCGGCCCGGAAAGGTTGTCCGCCGAAGCCGGGTTGGACGGTCATCACGAGCACGAGATCCACGAGATCGAGCACGGGCTCGATGGCGGAGGCGGGCGTGCCGGGATTGAGGACGATGCCGCATTGGCAGCCGAGCGCGCGGATGCGCGCGAGGGTGGCGCGGTGGTCGTAGGCGGGCTCGATATGGATGCTGATGTTATTGGCGCCGGCCTTGGCGAAAGCTTCGATGTATTTTTGCGGCTCGGCCAGCATCAGATGGGTGTCGAAAAAGGTCTTCAGTCCGGTGCGGCGCAAGGCGGCGAGGACTTCCGGCCCGAAGGTTAGGTTCGGCACGAAATGCCCGTCCATGATATCGAGGTGCAGCCACGGCGCGCCGGCCTCGGCCGCGAGGCGGGCGCTGGCGCCGAGGGCCGCATGGTCACCGGCGAGCAGGGAAGGTGCGAGGATGGGAGCGAGGGACATGGAGCAGGGAGCATGGAGCACACAGGCGGCTTCGGGCTCAACCTTGGATTTTGGCATTCGCCCGGGAAAAACTCCAAAGGCCAAACGCCAAATCCCAAACAGTATCCGAACTCAAAAATCCGACTCCCTTTGTTTGGAGTTTGGACCTTTGGCGTTTGTGATGTTCCGCGCGCAGCGCGGTTACCAGATATCCAGCGCCGCGTGCACGGCTTCGTTGGCGAGTTGCTCGGCGAGAAGGGGCAGCGCCTGATACTCGGAGGGGACGAGGCCGCTGTCGGTGAAGACGCCGCGCGTGCTGTCGAGCGAACGACGGGAGAAATACGCCTGCTTGGTGCGGTTGTCGGTGAGCGTGGCCTGGGCCTTCAGCGTGACATCGAAGCGGCGCGCCAGTCCGGTGTCATCGGTGCGTGACACGGCCACAGAGCGTTCATAACCGGCCAGAGTGATCGTCAGCACGGCGTCGGCAGCGGATGCGGTGTCGACCAGCGTGACGCGTCCGTCCTTGATGAAAGCTTCACGGACCGCGCTGGTGACGAGCGTACGGGCCTGGGGGATGAGGGCTTCGCTGGTGACCGGCGGGATGTACAGCGTCGCGAATTTTGGCTCGGAGCCAGTGCCGAGGCGGTAGCCGGCGCAGCCGGTGAGGCAGGCCACAGAGAACAGGAGACAGAAGACAGAGGACAGTATGCCGGCGCGCGTTTTCCTAAACATAGCGTAGGCTGCGCCGCACATGGAAGTCATGTTCTGGATTCTTCGCTGCGCTCAGAATGACAGGGGGCGGGTGTTACACCCCGCTCAGAATATCCAGAAGCGCTTCGACTTCTTGGGCTGGGGCGTGGCCGGGGTCTGGCCGGAGGGAGCTTTCTGGGCCTGCTCCTCGAGTTTGGCGTCAACCTTCGTCAGTTTCTCACGGGCTTCCTTGGCGACGTTGGAATCAGGATAGACGGTGATGGCTTCGTTGTAGAACACCTTCGCCGCCTTGTAGTTTTTGCGGTACTTGTAGTAGTAGTCCGCGATCGTGAGTTTGCTCTTGGCGAGGACGGTCTTCATCTCGTCGAGGCCCTTTTCGGCCGAGGCCATGCCGCCGTCACCGGGGAAGAGGATCATATAGTCCTCGTAGTAGGTGATGGCTTCCTTGGTGGAGGCCTGGTCGTAATAGGGGCCATCGACCAGGGAGGAGTGCGTCTCGGCGATCTTGAGGTAAGCGTCAGGCGTGAGAACGTTGCGCGGGTAGGTGTTGATCATCCGGTCAAGGGCATCGATCGCGGCGACGGTCTCGCCCATGCGCTTGTAGCCGCGGGCGGCGTTCATCAGCGCGAGCGGGGCGTAGTCGCTGTAGGGAGCGGTCATGACGATCGTCTCGAAATAGCCCACGGCGCGCTCGCGGGCGCGGAAACCGGGCAGCCACCACACGGACTTGGCGCGCTTGCCCTCGGCGAGGTCGGAGGCGATGCGGTATTGCTCGCCGATGACCTGGTTGAACTTCTCGGTGTTCGGGTAGCGGCTGACCAGGGTCTGGTAGGTCTGGAAGGACTTGTGGTACTGGCGGCGTTTTTGCTGAATGAGGCCGATGCGGAAAAGCGCCTCCGAGGCGTAGACCGAGTTGGGGTATTTCTTCGTAACGCTGCTGTAGAGCTTGAACGCCGTGTTCTGGCTGCCGGCCTCTTCGGCGGTGCGCGCCTTGTTCATCAGGTCGAGCGCATTGCGGCCTTCCTCGCCGGAAAAGCCTGCGAGCACGCCACCCTGGACCTTCCAACCGCCCTCGGGGGTCCACACCAGATCGGCGGCGAGCCGGGCGGGGAGGAGCAGGAGCACCGCCAAGGCGGCAAAGAGGGACAGGGTGGAGGGGCGACGCATGGATCGGAAAGTTACCATCGAACTAGAGTGGCCCCATAGGTCAAGCCAGCGCCAAAGGCCACGAGCAAGGTGAGATCGCCGGGCTTGACGCGGCCGGCCCGCCGGGCTTCGTCGAGCGCGAGCGGGATGGTGGCCGAGGAGGTGTTGCCGAAGCGGTCGAGGTTCACGTAGAACTTCTCCAGCGGCATCTCCAGGTTCCCGGCGAGCGCCTCGATGATGCGGATGTTGGCCTGATGGGGAATCACGAGGGAGATTTGGTCAGGCGTGAGCTTGTGTTGTTCCATCATTTCCCGGGCCACGGTCTCCATGACGCGGACGGCGCTCTTGAACACCTCGCGGCCGTTCATGCGGATGCAATGGTCGTGCTTGGCCACGGATTCGGCGGAGGCCGGCTTGCGGCTGCCGCCCGCGGGAATGTAGAGGTTGTCCACGAACTCACCGTCGGCCCCCAGGTCGGTGCCGAGGATGCCGATGCCGGGCTGGTTGATCTTGGTCAGGACGGCCGCGCCGGCGCCGTCGCCGAAGAGCACGCAGGTGGTGCGGTCGGTCCAGTCGGTGATGGTGGAGAGCTTTTCGGCGCCGATGATCAGTGCACGCTTGTAGCGGTTCGTCTGGAGCTGGCCGTAGGCAATCTCGAGAGCGTAGAGGAAACCGGAGCAAGCGGCGGCGATGTCGAAGCAGGTCGCGTGGGCCGGAATACCGAGCTTGTGCTGCACGATGCACGCCGTGGAAGGTAGCGGCAGGTCGGGCGTGCAGGTGGCCACGATCAGCAGGTCGATGTCCGCGGCGGTGACCTTGGCGTCGGCGAGGGCGGAGGTGGCGGCCTTGATCGCGAGATCGGAGGTGGCCTCGTCAGCGGCGGCAATGCGTCGCTCGCGGATGCCCGAGCGGGTGCGGATCCATTCGTCGGAGGTATCGACCGTTTTGGACAGCTCGTCGTTGGTGAGAACCCTGGCGGGGGCATAGGAGCCGACGCCGGCAATGATGACTGAGGTCATGGGAAATTCAGGAAGCAGAGGCCCCGTCCGGGTTCGAGCCGTCGAGCAGTTCGTTGGCGCGGGCGATATCCTGGGCCGTGTGCTGGTAGAGATCCTGGTGAATGATCTTGGCAGCGGCGCGGATCGCGCTGGCCATGGCGTGGCGGTTGCTCGAACCGTGGGCCTTGAGGACGTTGCCCCGCACACCGAGCAGCGGCGCGCCACCATAGCGGTCGGGATTCATGCGGGACTTGAGGGCGTCGAAGGCGCCTTTCGCCAGCACGGCACCGGCCATGCGCAGCGGATTTTCCTGCAGCTCCTGCTTGAGCATGCCCGTGATGAACTTGGCGAGCGATTCCCAGGTTTTGAGCAGGGTGTTGCCGACGAAACCGTCGCAGACGACCACGTCCACGGTGTCGCGGAAAACCTGAAAGCCCTCGATCGGTCCGACGTAGTTAACGACGCTGCCGATCTTTTTCAGGTGGTCGTGCGTCTCGGTGATGAGCGCATTGCCCTTGCCCTCTTCGGTGCCGATGGTGAGCAGCCCAACGCGGGGAAAGGGAATGCCGAGGATCACTTTGGCGTAATTGGAACCGAGGATGGCATTGTGCACGAGATGCTCGGGCTTGGCCTCGGGATTGGCGCCGGCATCGATCAGGATGAAATAGCCGTTCTCACGCGGGATCACGGCGGCGAGCGCCGGCCGGTCCACGCCGTCCATCATGCGCAGGCGGAGGGTACTGCCGGCCATCAAGGCGCCGGTGTTGCCACAGCTGATTGTTACACGGGCCTCGCCGGATTTCACGAGGTCGATGGCCTTGACCATCGAGGAGTCTTTCTTCCGCTTCAAAGCCTGCAGCGGCTTGTCCTCCATCGTGATCACCTCCCCTGCGTGCAGGATGGAGATCTTGGGATGGTTGGGCAGGCCGGCGGCCGTCAGGATCGGACGCAACACGGCCTCGTCACCCACCAAGGTAATCGGATCAATGGAATCGTCCGTCAGGACCAGTTTAACGGCCTCGACGATCTCGGCGGGCCCCAAGTCCCCGCCCATCGCGTCCACCGCAA
>DATCRM010000085.1:0-6520 GCA_036568985.1 Lacunisphaera sp.
GCCCGGATCAGCCGCACGTAGGACTCCTGCACGAGGTCGTCGATATCCGGCAGGCTCGGGAACAGGCCGCGCAGCCACGAGCGCAGCGTGGATTCGTGGGGCTGCACTTCCTCGGCAAACCAGCGGGTTTGTTCGGAATCAGGCGGGGGCATGGAAGGGGGGTCGCGTCGAAATAAAATCGGCGGCTTCCCTCGCCTGTCCAGAGCTCATCTGCTTCTATCATTAAGCGCCAAAGAGGGCCGAAAGCCCCGGACCGTGACGCATACGGATACGCCCGAATTAGACCGCCACTCGTCCCTCGATTGGGCCGCCTGTCCTCGATTCGTGCTCGTGACCGGAGATTTGCTGCTAAACGATGATGCATGAATACCCGGTTATTGTTGGTCGCCAGCAGTGTGGTCATGAGTTTCGCCGGCCTGGCGGCATCGTTTGCTCCCGTGGAATTGCTTGGCGCCCTCAAGGTGATCCCGACTGAACCGCTGCCGGTCCTGATGCAGCTCCTAGGCGCGCTCTATCTGGCGTTCGCGATCGCCAACTGGACGGCCAAGGACAGTCTCATCGGCGGCATCTATGCCCGCCCGCTCGCACTGGGGAACTGCCTGCATTTCGCCATGGGGGCCCTGGCGCTGGCCAAATACGAGTGGGTTGCCGGCTATCGCGGACCCCTCGTGGGCGTGCTCGCGGTGTACGCGATTTTCGCGCTGGGATTCGGCTACCTGGTGTTCGGCCGCGGCGCCGCGTGCGCCGTCCAAAAGAAGACGGGGTAAGCCAAAGTCAGGATTGGCCACGAAAAACGCGAGAAGCACGAAAGGGATTTCCCCGGACAGGATTTACACGAAGGAAGCAAAGGGTGGTATCGATCGACGTGACGACGTCTGGATTCGCCATCCCCGCATCACCAGTCCCGGGTCCCACCTTTTTGCGCTTCTTGTGCTTTTGTGGCCAAAACCTTCCGGGTAGTGGTCCCGACCTTTGGTATTTTTTCAAAGCCTGGATTGCTTCGAGCCGGCTTTCACTCTTGGCTGGCGGCCTCGCTGGGCCAGGCGGGATTCATGCAACGCTGTTTCAAAGCGCAGATGCATCGGCCCAACGTGCCGTGGCGAATACCGCCGCGTCCGCCCAAGCCGGCCTCGCGATGACCAATCGGAGCATGAAATTGCCGACCTCTCTTTCCTTCATGCACCGCCTCCGTCTTCTCATCCCGGCTTCGGCTTTGGCCGCTGCCCTCGTCGTCAGCGGCTGCGGCCGTTCCTCCAAGGAACAAGCCAAGCCCACACCACCCGCTCCGGCGCCCGTCGCGCCCGCCCCCGAGCCGCCCAAACCCAAGACCAGCGCCAAGCCGCACCCCAAGATCGATGACCTCGCCTCCGCCCGCGTCGAAGGCGGTTATGTCACCGTCCTGTTCAAGAACGGCCGCAAGGGCCAGTTTCCGGTCATCGACCTCACGGACGCCGAGATCGACGAGATGAAGACCTTCGCCGCCGCCAACCCGCTCGCCAAGGGCAAGTCGAGCGTCGTGGTCGCCAAGGTCGAGGCGAAGAAGACCATCGAGAAACAAACCACGGTCGACGGCACGGAGACCGTCCAGCTCGTCGCCCCGGCCAAGCTGCGCGACCAGATCGGCGGCACCTGCATGTTCTACGCCCGCGTGCACTACCTCGACATCGCCGGCTACCCGATCGAGGACGGCGAAATCTACAAGGTGATCAACCTCGTCCCCACGAACGAACCCTACCGCGACTACCACTATTACGTCGGAATGCTGATGCTTTTCCTCAAGCAGAACCCGAGTCCCACCGTGCATTTCCCCGACGGCACGATCGCACCCTTCGAGTGGGCGCGGCAGGAGCTCCGCAAGGGCCGGCCCATCCTCGCCGCGCTGCCGGAAAACATCTGGCTGTCGCTGCCCGCGGACTTCCTCGCCACCCATCCTTTCGACGGCAGCGGCAAGATCGGCCACCAGGTCGTGATCAACGGCTTCACGTACAACCCCACCACGAAGAAGGCGACTTTTCACGTCGTGAATTCCTGGCGCGTGCTGGCGGAGTTCGACGTCCCCGTCGAGGCGCGCGACGAGCATAACATTCTCATGGAGCAGAGCCTCTCGCCGAAGGGCGAGCCGCCGGAGCAGCCGAAGAAGATCGTCGCCGGCGCGATCACCCTGCTCAAGCCCGTGGGCAAGCAGTACCTTTATTCCGTCGAGACCAACGTGGGCCCGCAGAAAGTCATGGCCGCATCCGAGGAGGCCGCGAAGCAGTTCGTGGAAATGGACACCAGCGCCAAGGACATGGAGACGATCTTCGGCGAATTCGTCATCAAGATCTACGACTACATCTACGAAAACGCCGACGCCAGGATTCGCGACCTCGCAGCCGCCGCGTTACTCTCGGAGATTTTCAAGATCCCGCCGACCGTCACCCTGCCCCACGTGGACCTCGAGGTGAAAGGCGCGCTGGGCCAGACGTACTTCGTGCGGGTCGCTCCGGAAAAAGTCGTGAAGCTCATGGCCGGGTCCACCGGCGAAGCCTTGGAACGGGCGCGCAAGATGGGCGGAGGGAAGTAAAGATCCTCGGGGCCAGTCCCGAGGCATTTCAGAAATGGAGGCAGGACTATCAGTCCTGTGAGGCGCAGGCCGCGCCCTTTCCCAAACGCGGGGCTGATAGCCCCGCCTCCAACCAAGGCGGAGAAATCGGCCGCAGAATGACAGGCGGCAGAACCCAGACAGGTTTTACACGAAGGACGCGAAGTGAGCGGAGTACGACCCCGGACCGGCACACTCCCTTAGCCGGAACGATTCAGTTCAACCACGAATGGACACGAAGGAACACGAATGAGAAACCAAGCCTCGATTCCGATCACCAGGTGGTGGCGTGAGGTCAGCGGTCCGGTCGGGGCAACCCTCACTCTGGATTCGTGTGAATTCGTGGTTCCTTACTGCATGGATCAGGCTTCGCGAACTTTGCGGCCTTCGTGTGAAAACGGTTTGGCGATCCCTCCAGTTACCTTGAATCCCTCGTCGAAGCCCCATAGCCAGCAGCCCGGTTGAGTCGTGAGATCTGAAATTTGAAATCCCTAGTCCCTAGTCCCTGGTCCCTAGTCCCTGGTCTCTTGTCCCTTGTCCCATGCCCCAGGCACGCCGATCACGGCTTCTTCGCGGTCTGGATGACCGCATCGAAAGCTGGCTTGGGTTGGCCGGCGCGGTCGAAGAGCAGCGGGTGGTTGGTACGCCCGCGCACAGGCCAGCCGTTCAGCCAGGAGTCGCCGTCCGTCACGCCCCAAAACGTCACGCGCTCGATCACGTCGGCGTACTTCAGAAAGAGCGTGAAAATGTCCGCGTAGCGCCGGGCGAGCTTCTCCTGGATCTCCGGCGGCAGGCCGGCGGTGTAAGGATCGTTCTCGGGCGTGCGTCCCTCCCGCAGCGAAACCTCGGCGCCGTTCGCGCGGCGGGGCAGCACTTCGATATCGAGCTCGGTGAAGTGGACTTTCACGCCGGCATCGCGCAGCGCGACGATGCTCGCCTCGATCTCCGCGATGGTCGGGGTCTCCAGCCGCCAGTGGGCCTGCGAGCCGACGGCATCGATGCGCAGGCCCCGAGCCCGCAAGTCGTGCACCAGCTTGACGACCGAGGCGAGACGGCCGGGCGTCTCCATGTTGTAGTCGTTGTAGAGGAGTTTGACGTTCTTCGGCAGTTCCTCACCGGCGATGCGGAAGGCCTCGGGCAGGAAATCCTCGCCGAGGATCCGGTGCCACGCCGTGTCCCTCAGCGTGCCGTCTTCAATGATGGCCTCGTTGACCACATCCCAGGCATCGGTGCGGGAGCCATAAAGCCGGGAAACGCGTCGCACGCGCTCGCGCATGCGCTGAAGCAGCAGCTCGCGCGAGGCCGGCTTGCCCGAGCCGTCCTCAAAGACCCATTTCGGCGTCTGCGCGTGCCAGAAAAGGCAGTGGCCGACCATGTAACAATGGATCGAACGACCATAGGCGAAGTAGGCCTCGGCGGCGGCATCGTTGTATTCTCCTGGCTTGGGGTTGTAGGGCCCCCATTTCATGAGATTGGCCGGGACGAGGGAGTTGAAATGTTTCTCCACCAACGGACGCAAGGGATGGTCGGCCTGCAAAGCGACGTCGGCTCCAATGGCCGCCCCGATGAGAAACTTGCCGGCAAACACGTCCTTCAGGGCCGGCGGGGAGTCGTCCGCGCGCAGGCCGCCGAGGAGGAACGCACCCAGGGCAACGAGGGAAAGAAAAGTTTTCATAAGTGAGTTCTGCTACCGAACGCACCGCGGGCCGGCACAACAAGAAGCCATTCGTGCCAACTAAAGACCACGGAGCCGCAAGCCCCGGCAAACTCCGGCAGGGTTTACACGGAGGACGCGAAGGGAGCGAAGGTTCGAGTCTGGATTGGATTAACCACAGAACACACGGAATACACAGAAGGCACCGAGGCAGAGGCCGGACAGAGTTTACACGAAAGACGCGAAGCATGGGCTCGGGCCGTCCCCCTTCCCTCGCGACCTTTGCGACCTTGGCGTGAAATGGTCGGCCGATCATTCCGCAGGTCCTTTGGTCCTTGGTCCCTGCTCCCTGGTCTTTTTTTAACCACGGATTGCACGGATGGACACGGATAGCCCGCCCAGCCGATCAACGGCAGGTTGGCCACGAAAAACACGAGAAGCACGAAAGAGATTCCTCCGGCAGGTTTACAGAGAGGACGCGAAGGGAGCGAAGTGACCTCGGGCCTTCCCCTTCCCTCGCAATCTTTGCGGCCTCTGTGTGAAATGTCTGCCGATCACTCAGCAGTCCCTTGGTCTCTTGTCCCTGGTCCTTGGTCCTTGGCCCCCGGTCCCTGTCCCTGGTCCTTGGTCCCTAGTCCCTAGTCCCTGATCCCGTCCTTCGCGCCTCCGTGTCTTCGTGGTTCAAATAATCAGTCCGGAATTGCCGGGGCGGCGATTTCCGTCCTTGTTGGACGCCTCGTCGGGCCGGACGGAAAACCCCATGCCCACGATGTCGCTCATTCGCGTTCCTGAGATCCAACGACGGATCCATGTCGTCCGCAGCAGTCGCTGTCCAGGTCAACCCTGTTGACATATGTCATATCTGGCATACCGATCACTTCATGAAAGCTGAAAAAAAAGCCCGCTTGGCGAAAGCGGGATTCCGCGTGGGCACCGCCGCGGAATTTCTCAACCTGAGCCCGGAGGAAGCGACTTTGGTTGCCATGCGCCTGTCGCTCGCCGGAGCCGTGCGTGGCCGCCGGGCGCGGCTGGGGTTCTCCCAGTCCGAACTGGCGCGCCGGCTGGGTTCGAGCCAGTCGCGGGTGGCGAAGCTCGAGGCCGGCGAATCCAATGTCTCGTTCGACCTGCTGGTCCGGGCCATGCTGGCCACCGGGGCGAAACCCCGCGAAGTCGGCCAGGCCATCGCTGCCGGGAAGTAGGTCACAGAGAATCGTCGCAGAGCACGGAACGAAGGCGGAACACCCGCCCCAAGCATTCCTTCGCTCCCTTCGATCTCTTCGCGAGAAACCCGGTTTGGGAATTTCTCCGCGCTCTCTGTGTCCTCCGCGTTTCAAAGGATCGGAATCGCTCCAAGGCAGGTTTCCCGCGGATCACACCGATGGCCGCGGATAACCCGATCTCCATTCCAAGGCTGGTTAACCATTAATCCACACTAACAGGCACTAATCCAAGGCAGGGTTTTTCACCACAGAGACACAGAGAGCACGAAGCGACACGAAAACAAATCCATGCCCGTTTACACGAAGGAAGCGAAGCGAGCAAAGGGACGTCCAACGAAGTCGGTGGTCCGATAGTCAGCAGTCTCTTGGTCCCTGGTCCTTGGTCTCTGGTCCTTGGTCCCTGGTCCGTCCTTCGCGCCTCCGTGTCTTCGTGGTTCAAATAATCAGTCCGGGATTGCCGGGGCGGCGATTTCCGTCCTTGCTGGGCGCCTCGTCGGGCCAGACGGGAATCATGCGCTTTTTCCTCAAAGTTCTGGCCGTGCTCTGTGCCCTCTTGTGTGCTCTGTTGGCCATGGTGAGCGTTGCCCTGATGCTGTCGCTCTGGAATTCCAGTCGCGTCAATACCATGTCGCTCGGGGGCAAGGTGGCGATGTTTGGAACCTTCATCATGATCGCGTCCGCAGGTTTGTACGGTGTGGTGCGGATGGTACGGCACTTGCGCCGGCCCGACGCCACCACGGCGCGGCAGGTATGCGCCGTCGCCCATCTGCTGTTCGCGTTGCAGGTCATACGTCTGATTCACGGCAACCCGGCCCGCGGAGCCCAGATCGAGTGGTTCGGCACCACGAACGAGATGCTCGGCAGCATCGCCGCCGGCTTGGCCACGGTCCTTCTCTACCAGTTCGTGCTGAAAGGCCTCGCGGCGCGTTCCTTCCCGCCCACCCCGGAGTCCCATGCCTGACGGCGCCACTCATCCCCCAGCATGTGGGAATGGCGGCTGGTGGATCGCGGCGATTCTCTCACCGGTCGTGTTCACTAGCTTGGGGGTTTTGACCTCCCTCGCCG
>DATCRM010000086.1:0-24523 GCA_036568985.1 Lacunisphaera sp.
CTGCTCACCGTGCCCGTGTCCCTGATCGGGACCTTCATCTTCTTCCCCCTGCTCGGCTTCTCGGTGAACACGCTCTCGATGTTCGGCCTCGTGCTCGCCATCGGCATCGTGGTGGACGACGCCATCGTCGTCGTCGAAAACGTCGAGCGCAACATCGCCCTCGGCAAGACGCCTTTCGAGGCGACGCGCCAGGCCATGCGCGAGGTCACGGGCCCGATCGTCGCCACCGCACTGGTGCTCTCGGCCGTGTTCATTCCGACGGCGTTCATCAGCGGTCTCACCGGCCAGTTCTACAAGCAGTTCGCGATGACGATCGCCATCTCGACCGTCATCTCCGCCTTCAACTCGCTCACACTCTCGCCCGCGCTCAGCGCGCTGCTCCTCAAGGGCCACCACGCTCCCAAGGACCGGCTCACCCGCGCCATGGACTTTGGCTTCGGCTGGTTCTTCCGTCCGTTCAACCGGTTCTTCGAGTGGGCCTCGCAAAAATACTCTAATGGTGTGTCCCGCCTGCTCCGCGTGTCCGTGATCGCGCTCGTCGTTTATGCGGGCCTGCTCGCGCTGACCGGCGTGTTGTTCAACAAGACGCCCACCGGTTTCGTACCCACGCAGGACAAACAGTACCTCGTGGCCTTTGCACAGCTGCCGGCCGCCGCCTCGCTCGAGCGCACCGACGCGGTCATTCGCCGCATGAGCGAAATCGCGCTGAAGCACCCGGGTGCCGCCAACGCCATCGCGTTTCCCGGCCTCTCGATCAACGGCTTCACCAACTCACCCAACAGCGGCATCGTTTTCGTCGCCCTCAAGCCTTTCGAGGATCGCAAGACGCCCGAACTGGCCGGGCAGGCCATCGCGCAGCAGTTGCAGAAGGAATTCGCCTCGATCGAGGACGCCTACATCGCGATCTTCCCGCCGCCGCCTGTGCAGGGCCTCGGCACCATCGGAGGTTTCAAGCTCTACGTCGAAGATCGCGGCGACAACGGCCTCGACGCGCTCTACAGCGCCACGCAGGGCCTGATCGGCAAAGCCTACCAGACGCCCGGTCTCACCGGCCTGTTCTCGAGCTACACCATCAACACGCCGCAGCTCTCCGCCGACGTCGATCGCGCGAGGGCCAAGGCCCAGGGCGTGCCGCTCGCGAACGTCTTCGAGACGATGCAGATCAACCTCGGTTCGCTCTACGTGAACGATTTCAACCGCTTCGGCCGCACATATCAGGTCGTGGCGCAGGCCGATGCGCAGTTCCGCGATGGTCCCGAGGACATCCTGCGCCTCAAGACCCGCAACGCCGCCGGTCAGCTCGTCCCGCTCGGCTCGCTCGTCAAGGTCCACGAAACCTACGGACCCGACCGCGTGATGCGCTACAACGGCTACCCGGCCGCCGAGATCAACGGCGCACCCGCGCCCGGTTTCAGCTCGGGCCAGGCCGAGGCAATCATCGAGAAGCTCGCCGCCGAGAACCTGCCGAAGGGCATGGTCCTCGACTGGACCGAGCTCACCTTCCAGAAGATCATCGCGGGCAACACCGGCATCTACATCTTCCCGCTGAGCATCTTCCTGGTGTTCCTCGTGCTGGCCGCCCAATACGAGAGTTTCCGGCTCCCATTTGCGGTAATCCTCATCGTTCCGATGGCGCTGTTCTCCGCGTTCGTCGGCCTTTGGCTCACCCGCGGCGAGAACAACGTCTTCACGCAGATCGGCCTGATCGTGCTCATCGGCCTCGCGGCCAAGAACGCGATTCTGATCGTCGAATTCGCCGTGAAGCTCCGCGAGGAAGGGAAGGGGATCGTCGAGTCGGCCATCGAGGCGTCGCGCCTACGCCTGCGTCCGATCCTCATGACCTCGATCGCCTTCATCGCCGGGGTCTTCCCTCTGGTGGTCAGCACCGGGGCCGGCGCCGAGATGCGCCGCGCGATGGGCGTCGCCGTCTTCGCCGGCATGATCGGCGTGACCTTCTTCGGCCTCTTCCTGACACCGGTGTTCTACACCGTCCTGGAAAAACTTGGTGTGCGTAAGCCCGCGCCCATCGCGCTTCCCGAACCCACGCCCGAACACGTCTGAAGGTAGGGCGCGACCGCTGGGCGCGCTGCGATTCTCCCATCATGCCAAACCAGCGGGCCCAGCGGTCCCGCCCTACCACTCCTTCCATGAAATCTCCCCTGATACTTCTCACTTCCTCCTTGTTACTTGCGGCGACATCCGTCGCCGCCATCGGCCCCGATTACCACCGTCCCGACGTCCCCACGCCCGTGGCCTGGAAACAAGCCGCGCCCGCGGAAGTCCTGCCGCGCGGCGAATGGTGGAAAGCCTACAACGATTCCGCCCTCGACGACCTCATGGCTCGCGCGCTCAGCGCCAACCAAACCCTCGCCGCCGCCGCCGCCCGCGTCGAACAGGCCCGGGCCGCCGCCGGCGTCGCCCGCAGCAACTACCTGCCCTCGGTCGGTTTGAATCCATCGGTCAACCGGGCCCGCAGCTCGGAAACGACGGATAACAAGTTTCCCGTGGCGGAGACCACCACCTACCGGGCCTCGCTCGATGCCTCGTGGGAGCTCGATCTCTTCGGGCGCGTCCGCCGCCTCAACGAAGGCGCCCGCGCCGAGGTGTCGGCCAGCGCCGCCGACTTTGAGAACGTCCGGCTCGCCCTCACCGCCGAGGTCGCCTCGAGCTACTTTTCGCTGTGGGCGATCGATCGCGAGACCGCGATCGTGAGCGACGGCATCGCGCTGCGCCGCAAGGCGCTGGAGCTCGTCCATTCGCGCCGCACGAACGCCGCGGCCACGGACTTCGATGTCGCCCGCGCCGAGGCGGAACTCGCCTCGACCGAAGCGGACGCCGCCGCCCTGGCCAACCGCCGTGCGTCGTTGCAAAACGCGCTGGCGGTACTGCTGGGCGAGGCTGCGCCGAACTTCGAACTCTCAACGCTGACCGCTCGACTTTCAATGGTGCCGGCCATTCCTGCCGGGTTGCCGAGCGAGCTGCTGGAGCGTCGCCCGGATATCGCTTCGGCGGAATCAGCGCTCGCTGCATCCAACGCCCGCATCGGCGTGGCGAAGGCCGCGTTCTTTCCGGCCGTTTCTCTGACCGGTTCCTTCGGCCAGGCGAGCGGTGACATCGACCGGCTCTTTAACAGCGACTCGCGTCTTTGGTCCATCGGGCCGAGTCTCTATCTGCCGATTTTCCAAGGCGGTCGCAATCGCGCCAACCTCGCGCGCAGCCGCGCGGCCTTCGACGAGAGCGTCGCGCTTTTCCGCCAGCGCGTGCTCGTGGCTTTCCGCGAGGTGCAGGACGCCCTCACGGCCACGCAGTTTCTCGCCGACCAGGCGGCCGCGCAGGACCGGGTGGTTGCGGCTGCCCGTCGCGCAGGCGAGCTGGCCCAGACCCGTTACGACGCCGGTTACGTGAACTACTTCGAGGTCATCGATGCTCAGCGCACGGTGCTCACCGCCGAGCGGGCTTCCGCCCAGCTCTCGGCCCAGCGCCTCGTCAACAGCGTCGGCCTGATCAAGGCCCTCGGCGGTGGTTGGGAACGCCCCGCGTCCGTCGCCACCAACTGACCTGCTCCGAAATGTAGGAGCTTGCTTGCAAGCGATCAGAAACGCCCGCCAACGGTCCGCGCGCGAATCGCCTGCAAGCAGGCTCCTACTACAAAAACCAAAGCATTTTCCTTCACCATGAAATCCAACATCCAGTCCAAGCTCGCGGGTAAAACCGCTCTCGTCACCGGTGCCTCCAAGGGCATCGGCGCAGCCATCGCCAAGCACCTCGCCGCCGCGGGTGCATCCGTCGTCGTCAATTATGCCTCCAGCAAGACCGGTGCCGACAAAGTCGTCGCCGAGATCACGGCTGACGGCGGCGTCGCCGTCGCCGTTCGAGGCGACGTCTCCCAGCCCGCCGATATCACGCGGCTGTTCGCCGAGACCAAGAAGGCCTTCGGTCACCTCGACATCCTCGTGAACAACGCCGGCGTCTACGAGTTCCAGCCCCTCGAAGCCATCACCGTCGAACACTACCATCGGATCTTCAATATCAACGTGCTTGGTCTGCTGCTCACCACCCAGGAGGCGGTGAAGCATTTTCCCGCCACGGGCGGCACCATCATCAACGTTGGGTCCGTCGTGACCGATCTCACCCCGCCGGCGAGTGCGGTCTACACCGGCACCAAGGGCGCGGTTGACGCCATCACCGGCGTTCTGGCCAAGGAACTCGGGTCGAAAAACATTCGGGTAAACGCGCTCAACCCGGGCCTGACCATCACGGAGGGGACGCACACCGCCGGTATCGCCGGCTCCGACTTCGAGAAGGACGCGGTCAGCAAGACGCCACTCGGCCGCGCGGGCCAGCCGCAGGACATCGCCAAGGCGGCGGTCTTCCTCGCGTCCGACGACTCGGCTTGGGTCACGGGCGAACAGCTCCGCGTGGGCGGCGGCATTTATTGAATCCTTCAATCGGGCCGGCGGTGGTCCGCCCTCGCCGGCCCTCACTCATCATGATCGCAACGGCTCTCATTCTCAGTGCGTTGACCTTCCTCATCTTCGTGGACGACGGTCCGACGCGCCATTGATCGGCGTCGGGCTATTGCGTTTCGCCTGCCCGGCCGAGGGGTAGGGCGCACCGGCTCGGTGCGCCGTGAACGTGATATCACCCTCGCGGCGGAGTGGGCCGCTCCGCCCTACCTCACGTGCGCGAAAGTCAGTATCTGTCCATCACCTGCCACATGATCCAGCTCACGCTGAGACTGAAGACGATCAAACCGGCCAGACCGAAGATTACGGTGACGACATTGATGCTGGTCAGGACCACAGCGCCGATGATGGCGAGATTGCCGCCAACCAGCACGAGCCAGAAATCCCGCTTTCGACGTGATTTGATTTTCTTGATTTCAACCTCGTTCAGGCCGTGCTTGGCCGCGGATGCACGATTCTCCCTCAGGACCGTGTAAACATCGTTCGGGTCGCTGGCTTTGGCTGTAGGGGCGGCTTTACGCCGCGACGGATCGACGGGGGACGTTCCCGCCAGCATCGCCAGCTCCTTCGCGGTTGGCAGCGGCGGCTCGACCGACGCCGGGGCGTTGTCGCGTTTGAAATCGCGCGCCTTGAAGCCGTAGACCTTTCGGGGCGGATCCGGTTCGTCGGGCATGGCGTGAAGCAAGAGCGACCGAGGCAGGATTGGCCACAAAAAGGCGAGAAAAGGCGAAAAAAGCAGCCAGGGACGAGGCAGGAAAGCGGGCGCTGAAAAATCCGTAACCTTTACCGGACGGCTGGGTTTTAAGAGAGCACAGCCATGATCTCCAACCTGCGTCTCGCCTTGCGCTCCCTCGCCCGTTCCCGGGGGTTCGCGCTCATCGCGGTGCTCACGCTTGCCGTGGGCATCGGTGCCACGACCGCCATCTTCAGCGCGTTGCAGGCGTTGGTGCTCGCGCCGTTTTCCTATCCCGACTCCGACCGCCTGGTCCACGTGTGG
Source organism: Lacunisphaera sp. (assembly GCA_036568985.1). Classification (GTDB taxonomy): domain Bacteria; phylum Verrucomicrobiota; class Verrucomicrobiia; order Opitutales; family Opitutaceae; genus Lacunisphaera. The sequence goes on from DATCRM010000086.1 coordinate 5,464, forward strand.
TCGGGCAATCATTGGCCGCTTTCACCGGCCGATTCGCAGGACCTCCGCACGGACGCGGCGAGCTTCAGTGTCATGGGCGTTTATCAGCCCCAGAGTTTCAATGTCGGACAGGAGAATGCGCAGTCGGTTATCGGAGTCGCCAGCACGTCCGGCGTGCTGCGCGCTTTTGGCGTGGCGCCGATGTTCGGCCGCTGGTTCGAGCCGGCGGACGAAGCGGTTGGGGCGGCGCCCGTCGTCATCCTCAGTCATCAGCTTTGGCGACAGCTTTTCGCCGGCGATCCGTCCGCGGTCGGTCGCAAGCTGCGGCTCAATGGTAACGACGCCGAGGTGGTCGGCGTGATGCCGGCCGGGTTCGAATTCGTCAGCCCGTGGATGCGAACGGACGACTGCCAGCTGTGGACGCCGCGCTCGTTTGATGCGGAGGAAATCAAGCAGCGCGACAGCCACTACCTGCTCGGCATTGCCCGTCTGCGCGACGGTGTGTCGGTCCGCTCGGCCGATGCGGAGATCAAAACGATCGGCAAACGGCTGACCCAGCTCTATCCCAACTCCAATACGCGCAAGGAATTTTTGGTCCGATCGCTGCACGAGGAGATGACCCAGGACATTGGCAAACAGGTCTGGCTGCTTTTCGGCGCCGTGGGATTGGTGCTGCTGGTGGCGTGCGGCAACGTCGCCAGCATGTTGCTGGCGCGCAGCGCGCGCCGACAGGGCGAATTTGGGGTGCGGGTGGCGTTGGGCGCCTCGCGCCGGGATCTCGTAAAACTGGCGCTCACCGAGAGCGCCGTGCTGGCTTTGGCCGGCGCGGTGCTGGGGATTGCGTTCGCTTGCGGTGGCGTGAAGATCCTGCAGGTCATCGCGCCGGTCAGCGCGGCCCGCAAGGCGGCGATCGCGTTGAGCGCGCCCGCCCTGGGTTTTGGCCTGGGCGCCACGGCTCTGACCGCGTTGCTGGCCGGACTGCCGCCGGCGTTGGCCGCGATGCGGACCTCGGTCGCGGGCGTGTTGCGCGCCGACGCGCGTGGCGCCGTGGGCTCGCCCGCCCGGCACCGCATGTTGCGCGGTCTCGTCATCGCCCAAGTGGCGCTGGCCTTCGTGCTCGCCAACGGCGCGGTGCTGTTCTCCGCCGCCTATCTCAAGGTTTTGAAGGAAAACGAGGTGCTTGCCACCGATGCGGTGGTTACGGCGCAGATCGCATTGAATGGTGACCGCTACAAGGAGGACGCCGCGCGGGTGCGGTTTTGGTATGGCCTCGTGGACCGCGTGAAGGCCCTGCCGGGAGTGACGCAGGCCGCCATCACGTCGAAGCTTCCGCTCGAGGGTGGCAGCAACACCAGTGCGCTCGTGAACGACGAGACCTACGATCCCACGCAGAAACGCATGTCGGTCGAACGCTCGTCGGTGACCGAGGGATATTTTGCGACGATGGGGCTGCGGCTGTTGAAGGGGCGCAACCTGCAGACGGAGGACCGGACGGGCGAGATCCGCGGCGTGGTGGTCAACCAGGCTTGTGTGGACAAGGCCTGGCCGAACAAGGATCCCATCGGAGAGATCATGCGGGCGAACCAGCCGGAAAAACCGTGGTATGTGGTGCGGGTGGTGGGCGTCGTGGAAAATGTGAAGCAGTGGGGCGCCACGGCCGATGTGCAGCCCGAGATGTACACGGCGCCGGAGGGTCATTGGGGCCGCCGCATCAATCTCGTGCTGCGCTCGCCGCTGCCGCTCGAGCAACTGACGCCCCTGCTGCGCCGGGAACTCGCGGCGATCGATGGCGAACTGGCGTTGAAGGATGTGCGCACGATGCGCCAGGTGGTCGGCCAGTCCACGAAGGGCGATCGCGCGGTGACCGGGCTGGTGAACTTTTTCATGGCGGTGGCGCTAGGGCTGGTGGCGGTCGGGCTGTACGGCACGCTATCGTACTCCGTGCAGCAACGCACCCGGGAGATCGGGGTGCGGGTGGCGATGGGCGCGCTGAAAGGCGACATTGTCCGGCTGGTGTTCGCCCAGGGCACCCGCTGGGTGGCGACGGGATTGGTCATCGGTTTGGCGGGCAGCGTGGCGCTTTCGTCGGCCTTGAAGTCGCTCGTGTATCGCATGGACGGGCTTACGGCCCCTCCGCTGCTGCTCGCGACGGTGGCCGTCGGCCTCGCCGCCATCACCGCCTGCTGGCTCCCCGCCCGCCGCGCGGCGAAACTCGATCCGCTGGAAGCGCTGCGGGCGGATTGAGCGGGCGTGTCGCCTGTAAGCAGGCTCTTACAAAGGGGTCTTCGGGGTCAGGCAGGCTGCGCCCCGGCCCGGTTATCCATATAGGCAACACGCGGATTGGCGGTCCTCCGGCCGTCGCGATAGTGGCGGGTATGAAACTTATCGCGTGCCTCGGTTTGGTGTTTCTCGGAGCTGGCATTCTACCGGCAAAGACGGCGACGAAGCTGGCCGACTTCGAGGGCGTGGAGGAGCCGGAGCTGCGCTATATCATGGCGAGCGGGAAGTTTGTCTATGACGACTATGTGAACATCAAGGACGTGGCGCCGGGCACGGTCCGGATGACCCTGCGCTACCGCGGTGGCGACTGGTGGGACAGCGACCGCGACAAGCAGGACACTTCGCGGCAGCGTGCCGAGGTGAAAGGCATCGGCGCGCACCAGAAGACCGGCGAGACTTTCGAATACACGACGACGTGGCGGACAAATCCCGAGTTCCGGCCGGCCACGCGCTTTTGTCATGTATTCCAGCTCAAGGCGACGGATGGCGACGCGGGGGCGCCGCTCGTCGTGCTCTCGATCCTCGAAGGCCAGGGCAAGGCCGCGGTGCGCTATTGGTCGGGTGATGCGAAGGGGTTTTCCGACGTGCGGGTCGTGACGTGGAAGCCGCACACCTGGCAAACGTTCCGGATTCGCATCAAGACCTCGCGGGAAAATGACGGCGAAATCGTCGCATCGATCGACGGCGACGCGTTTCAGGGAATCAAAAATGTGCCCGTATTCCGACCCGATGCGACCGACTACCGGCCGAAGTGGGGACTTTACCGTGGCATCGACAAGGAACGGCCGATGCCGATGGGCGACGATTGGGTCGAGCACAAGGACGCCTCGGCGCAGAAGCTACCTTGAGGCAATCGGCGCTGAACTGTAGGGCGGGGTCTCCGAACCCCTCATCGAGCGCGATTACGTGATCGAACGAAGATGGGGTTCGGAGACCCCGCCCTACAAAGACCGCCGATCGTTACTTCAAACACGCGCCGTTGGGAATGGCGCCATGGGCGAGCATGTCGTGGACGAGCTTTTGGAGTTCGCCCGCCGCATGTTTCATTTCAACGGCACGCTCGCCTTGGGCCTGGCGCAGGCTTTGCGCAAACGCTTTCAGGGCGGGCGTGATCCCGGGTGCGTCCGTGGCGGATTCCAACTGGGCTTCCGCGAGCTCCCGGGCGAAGGCGGCGACGCTTTCGAGGCTCGTGCGGAGCTGCGTGTGCAGCACGACCTGAGGGAGGTTCTCCGTTTCGGCGCAACCGCCGAAGTAGCCGAGAAAGTTGCCTTCGACGGAATAGTGCGGCGTGCCCCGGTCCAGGATCTGATGGTAGGCGCCGGAAAAATGCCGCAGGCGGTATTTCATCACAAACGGCACGCGTTCCTTGAAGCAGCTGACGTAATGCGCGACGCAGCGGTCCAAATCATCGGGATGCACTCCTTCCGCCCAGCCGTTGCCATATTCCTCCGCCAACAGGCGCCCGCGAAAAGCGAGCCATGCACGGTTGAAGTAGAAGCAGCCCATGTCTCTTCCGGACATCCAGATCATGACGGGGGCGCGATGAGCCAAGCTCAGGAGTGTCGGATCGTCGGCGTGGAAGTCGGCGGAAAACGGCATGGCTGGGGTTGCAGCAAATTTTGCGCCGGACCGTACGGTGAACTTTTCCAGACAAAAAGCCAAAAAACCGACGACGGACGCCTGGACTTTATAATTGTGCCGGGCGGTGAATAAGCGCGGCGCGGTTGAGTCGTCCGATTTTGAAAGCGACCTGCAACATTGGGTCTGGCCGGCACCGCGCGATATCAAGCCCTTGCCGCCTGAAGTCCGCGGGGTAGCGTAACCCCATGGCGCTTTACCAGACGACGATCACTCTTCGTACCCGCGGACCCGGAACTTACGAGATCACCGACGAGGTGGCGCGAGCGTTGGTGAAGAGCGGGTTGACGCAGGGCATCGCCACCGTGTTTTGCCAGCATACCAGCTGCAGCTTGGTCCTGATGGAGAACGCGGATCCGTCAGCGCGACGGGATTTGGAGGCGTGGCTGGATCGCCTGGTGCCTGACGACGATCCCCATTTCACGCACACGCTCGAAGGGGCCGACGACATGCCCAGCCACATCAAGATGGCGCTGACGCGCACCAGCGAAACCGTCCCGTTTGCCGGGGGCCGGCTTCTGCTCGGCACCTGGCAGGGAATTTTTCTCTGGGAGCATCGGAAGGCGGCACACACGCGGAGTGTCGTGCTGACCTTCATGGGCTGAACCGTAACTTTGCATCAGGAAACCACGAATGGACACGAATGCACACGAATCCGGAAGAGATTCGTCGCACAGGCGGGCTAATGTGGCGTGTTTTCAAATCCATTAAATCCGCAAACCCGTCATCCTGAGCCGAGCGAAGGATCCACGAGGTCGGCGCAGATCCGTCCTTACCCTTGGATCCTTCGCACGGCGTCTCAGGATGACGGTAGTAGGGCTTCGAGTTTTTCGTGAGTGGCTCGGCTACGAGTTTATTCCCTGTGGGTCGAATACCTCGGAGCTTCAGCCTTCGCCTGGCCTACGGCTGACAGGTGCTCCGACTTGGTTGGAGGCGGGGCTATCAGCCCCGCGTTTGGGAAAGAGCGCGTCCTGCGCCTCGCAGGACTGATAGTCCTGCCTCCATTTCTGAAATGCCTCGGGCCTGGCCCCGAGGATCTTTATTTAAAACGCTGTAGCTTCTCAGGATTTCTTCTTCATTCGTGTTCCTTCGTGGTTCACCTGAATTGTTCCGGCTGAGCCAAGCGGGTCTCGGGCGCGACGAAGGGGCTACGGCAAACCGAATTCGTTGCGGAAGGCGGCGGCGACGATGTCAGGGCGTTCGGGGGTAATAGTGGGGGGATTTCCGTCTGACTTCATGGCCTTGTGCCAGGATCGGATGCTCGGATCCTTGGGGCATTGTTTGTAAGCCGATTCGATCGCGGCTCGCAGGGGTTGGCTGAAGACGGTTGTCCCAAACCAGTGCCCCCGGGCGGCGAAGGAAAAGCGCCAGAAGTGGGTCAGATAAACATTCCAAGCAGCGGCGTCGCGGGGGTTGCGGGTCAGGCATTGTTCAACGAGGCGGCGAGCTTCGAGCACGTGACGAAGCCCGGCATAGTCGGCACAATAACCCGCATCGGCTAGAATTCGGACCAGTTGCCGGCGGTCCTCCGTCCACTCGCTCGATTCGGAGGCGAAATGATCGCCGCTTTTCCGGTAGAACCGGGTGAAGAGGGCGCGGTCAGCGGGGCTTTCAATCCTGGTCAGCATCTTTTGGAACATGTCGGAGCTCAATTCGCTCGGCGGAAACCCGGAGTTACCCTTTGCGGCGCCGAGGTTGAAGAGATGCGTGGCGTAACGCAGGGCAGCCGGCGAATCCTCGGGTTTCTGTTCGTGCGCCGATCGCATCGCAGCGAGCTTGGCCGCGACGGTCGGATGATAAAACGTCAGATCGATGTCGTATTCCGGTCCTTGGGGTTCGAAGGCCTGGAATTCCCATCGCACGGTGTCGCCGGCGATTTTTCCGCCCCGGGGCACCGGTCCTGCGATGAGAGACGCGGCAGAGGCGCCGGGAAACACGATCTCCACGGTTTCCCAGCCGATGGGACCAAGCCACCGGCCACCGGTGGAAACACAATACGACAGGTTGACCGTGTAGGGCGCCTCCGCCGGCGAGGGTGAAAGCCGGGTATTGACCGTGATCACGCTGGCGCCGGGACGGAACGCGATCTTCGCAAAATACCAGGCGGTGTAGTGTCGCCGCGTTTCATTGATCTGTTCGCGCGGCAGGCGGCGGTAGGCCGTGACCGGCGCGCCATTGACGGCGATCGAGATTACCTCCTGCCCGACCGGCTCCAGGAGCGGCTTCGCCGATTCCTCGTCTTCATCCAGAGCGCGTCCCGTCGGATCAGGATGATAGGCTCCGACGGGAAATCCCACCTCAAGCTCCGTGAGGCCCTCGCGCTCGTTGATCATGGCAAAACTGGCCTCCAAGGCGCAGTTGGGCTCTCCCCACGTGATTCGTACGCTCGCGCTGGCCATGCGTACCTCGGCATTCTGCAGGGGAAGGATGTCCGAGCCGGTGAAGGTCGTCGGGGCAATGTCGCCGCGGATGAGACCGGTGGCGAGCAGGGCGCCGAGAAGGAAGAGGAGCGGTTTCACGAGACGAAGAGAAGTGGGACGCATGAACGAAAAGTCACGCTAGGCACGGGCGGGTCAAAATACCAGTCGCGCGGAGAATGCAAGTTCGCGGCCGGCGCCGACGCGGGCAAGGCTCGCGAGCAAATCGCGGTCGAAGGCATTGCGCAGCGCCGCCTCGACTTGGAGTTGCCGGGCGCCCCAGCGCCATTGGTAGCCGGAGCTCAGATGGCAAAGCCCATAGCCGGGGTACTCCAGAAAGTCCCGACGGGAGTCCTCGTAGTTGGCGACGTAGCCGTCGAGATATTGCCAGCTTGCGCCCCAGGTGAAACCCGCCTGGTTGCCCGCCGGCCGGTGCCGCAGGTTCGCGCTGACGGTGTAGGAGGGCAGACGTGTGATTGGCCGGCCGATTTCTTGAGGCAGATCGGGTGACGCGGTCGTGATCGCCCGGCTGAACACGCTCTTGAGCGAGAAGGTCATGGTCTTGTTCGCCGCCCACTTGAGTTCGATCCGGCCGCCGCTGAAGCGCTCCTCGCCGGACGCGACGAGCTGGGGCTGCGTCTGGTTGGCGTCGGCCACGGGATCGTTGTACAGCGGGTTGCGTCGGGCGATGTGGCGGTTGTAGAGTAAATAACCCGAGGTCGAGAAATCGAGGCGTCCGCCGAGGGCGCGGCCGCGCAAGCCGGTCTCGAAGCCCTCCGTGGTTTCGTTGTCCTGGATGCGACCGGTCCGGGCATCGACCGGCGTCGAGGGGTCGAACGCCGTGCTCGTGTTGGCAAAGGCCAGGAGGCGGTTGCGCACCACCTGCCAGTTGACTCCGCCATGGTAACTGATCTGGGCGGTGCTGTCGCGGGTCAGCGGGAAAAGAGCGCCGGGCTTGCGGTCCGCGACTTCCAGGTCGACCTCATCATAGCGCAGTCCTGCGGTCATGACCACGCGGCCGCGCTGCCACGCGAGGCGATCGCTGACCTCGACGGAGCCGTAGCGGGCGCGTTCATCGCGATCGGTGTTGATGCGGCCGTAGACGGCCTCGCTGAAGGAGGGCAGGAAGAAATTCGGCGCGGCGGGATCGAACGTGCGTACATCGGCCGGCAGGGCGTCGCGTGCGGCGACGGTCAGGGAGCGCTCCTCGCGCGTATAACGTCCCCAAGTCGTGCTGGCCGAGCCCATGAGCTTGTGCTCGGCACCTGTGGCTCGGAAGCGTAGCGTCGCCTCAAGTTGTGCGGCGGCGGCCTGTTGCGGTTGTTCGAGGTGGCGCGGTTCGCGCACGCCTTCGAAACGGCCGGTGGCGAGGTTCAGCACGGTGTTGGTGAAACGGTCCTGCTCCACCGTCCGCCACCAGCCTTCGAGACCGCCGCGCACGGCCAGGGCTTTGGCGGGCTGGCCGTCGAATTGCAGGCCGATGGCCGCGCTGCGACGGCGCACGACCGCATCGGGCCCGTTCGCGTTGAAAAGCGCCAGGGGAAGATAGGGTCCGGCGATGCGGTGGGTGGAGTCGGGCCGATATTCCGGGATGCCCGGAGTCACAAAGCCGGTGACCTGACGAAAGTCGACGGACAGCAGCGTGCTGGCGGCCCGGCTGTGACGCCAGGTCATCGCGGCATAGGCTGCGCGCGTGTCCTCCCGGGCGAACTCCTCCGGGCCGGACCGTTGTTGCCATTCGAGCGCGACGCGTTGCCAGGATTTCTTTTTCACGATGGGACTCGTGTATTCAAAGGCGGCACGCTGCCGGTTCAGGCTGGAGAACGCGGTGCTGAAGCTCACTTGCTCTTTCGTGCGAGGCCGGCTCGTCATGAAATCCTGGATCCCGCCCGGCGCGCCGCGACCGAGCACGGGCACCAACGGACCTTGAATGACGATCGTCTGGTTGCTGTTCAGGGTCTCGGGAATGCCGATCTGAATGAAACTGTTTCGCAACGCCGGGGTGGGGAAGCCCCGGAGATTGAGCCGGTCCTCGCCGGCGATGCGGTCGGCGGGGGAGGTATCGGCTACGGCCGACAGCTCGGCGTTCAGTTCCAGCCCGTCACTGTCCACGGTGTAGTCGGAGGCGCGAATGAGGTCATTGGCAAAAGGTTCATCGCGCATCTGCTGTTCCGCCGAGCCCACGCCGGTGCCGTCGAAGTCCTCCGCGTCAGGGTCGGCCTCAACCTTGAAATCCTCGAGCTGGAGCGGGGGCTCGGGGGGACGAAGCGGCGCCGTCTGGGCCCATCCACGCGCTGCGCCGGCCAGGCCGGCCACAGCGGCCAGCCAGAAAAGCAAGGAACGATGGACACGCAACGGCATCCGGCCACTTAGGGCACTGGGCGCATAAATTTCAATCGTCCGCCGGGCATTTTTTCCGACGTGTAACCGAGGAAGGGTAATCGGCGTCCGTTTGGTCTGCCTTTAGATCGAGCGATATCGGTCACCTCTACCAAGCAGTCACATGTTTCAACCAAGTGTTTTCGCTCGGGAAGGGGAACCGCACGGACGGTGACATCTGATTCAGATCAATCATTACGGCGCCACGCTCGCGGCGGGTATCCAAGAATGCGGTGAGTTTTCCTAAATCTGCCGCCGGCACGTAAACGCTATAGCAGTCGGTTTGGCGCTTTATCGAAGTATCGGCATAGAGCCCGGGCCATTCGGAGGGCCAATCGATTGGTTGGTCCACAGCGTTTTCATATTCTGAGAAAATGACTTCAATCTGTGGAGGCAGCCAATTGATTCCCTGAACCGAGCGCAGATCATCGATCTTTCGCAGCGTCGGACGAATCCCTGCCAGTACAGAGTCCCATCGCTCCTTCATGCGTTCATTGAACTGTTTGTCGGCGTCCGTCCACTCCGCCGGGGGTCCCCAACTCGAATCCGGTTCACGCCAGCGGCCATAGATTTCGAGCGTTTTTTCCGGGGTCCATACTGTTGTGATGAGTTGGTCTGTGGCATCTGATAGCCTGATTTTATCTGGTTGGCTGAGAAAATCGGCCCCCAGCTGTTCCCGGATGAATTGTGCCGCGTTGGGAACCTTTAGTTGATGGTATGGCGCTGCAGGATTTTCGGGAAGCGAGCGACAAATCACAGTTCCATCTGCGTAAACAGCATAAACGGTCCCTGTATTGTTGCCATAGCCAAATTCTGTAACGGCAAATAGCGGAACTTGCTTCGGCGACGCAGTAGCGACAACGGGGGACTTCAGCACTGGTGGTCGTCGTTGGGCATTCTTGGCGGGGGAAATGCTGATGCCGCGCTCCTGCATTCGAGCGGTTATGCGTCGCTGATGCTCTTCTCTATCAGCCGCAAGCGACCGATGGCGGGTTCTTTCTCCCGATGCCTTTCGGTGATCGAACCAGATGTCCCATAGGTCGAGAACCCGAGGGTAATGACGTTCCTCTCCACCCTGTTCGTGAAAGATCATTTCTGTCCGGGTAAAAGTGATCACGCCGTCGAACTCGTTACGTGCGTCGTAAAGAAAGTGCCGGTGCCCGCTGTCATGAACGAGCTCCCATCGTTCACTGGAATAATTGTGCCGTATATTGGTTGACCCGACCATCGTTCCGCTGCATTTCCAATAGCTCCAGTAGGTTTCCCTGCGCTCCATATCGAAGTCCTGATAATAGCGAAAGTATCCGTACTCAGGTGGAATGAAAGCATAGGATGTTGCCATGGGCCCGAACCGGAGGGCTGCAGCGACTAATCCGATCGCTCCAAGTGCGAGTAAAACTCTTTTCGTCCAGATTGAGGTTGCGTGCTGAATAGGCGTCGTTTCCTAAAGTGAGATAAACCAATCGGGCGGGCCCTCCGAATGGACATCGAAATGATCAATCGGAGATGACCAAACGTTCGAACTGTGGTCAATGTTTTCGATTTCGCGCACGCCTTTGGAGCATGCTGTTTGTGACGGATTCGGCGTACAGGTAAGGTGCTTTTTCAAACCGAATCCCAAGCGCTGGTGCCAACCGGATCGCGGCCTTCGTCGTATTCGATGTGGTCGATAATCGTCTCGATGGGCTTGCCGGTGAGCCCGGCGTCGCGGATGCGCTGGGGCAGGACGGCGGAACGCTCATCGCGCCAGCCGAGTTTAACGATGAAGCGGTTCCAGACGTGACATTCTTCATCCGTTCGCGGTGTGCCGTGGGCGTGGGCCCACGCGATCGCCTCCTCGTCGGTGGCGCCGGCCAGGACGCGCTCGCGCAGGTCGGCGTACCGAATGCCGAGAAAGCGGCAGCACCGCCCGTCGAGGACGTAGAACTGACCATCGCCGAGGTTCGTCTGATATTCGGCCGGCAATTGTCCCGCGGCATGCAGGCGGATCTTGTCGAGCATCCGGCCGAAGTAGACGAGACGGCCGACCTTGGCGTAACAGCTGCGCAAACCGGGGACGTGAGGCATGAGCTGGAGATTCCGGTCATTGCTGGTCGATGCCAGCCGAAACCCGTTGTACCGCCCGGCCGGAAGCGGCGCTGTCGATACCCGCCTTCGTTTATGGCGTGTTTTCAAACCCGGTTCGTCATTCTGAGCACAGCGAAGTTACCGAGCCGAAGGCGACAGGGTTCCAATCCAAGGGGAGGTTCGTTTTCCTGCGGTGTGGCGCATATTTGCTTGGATCCTTCGCTCGGCTCACGGGTTTGCGGATTTAAGAGGTTGAAGACACGCCCTAATCTCTCTGGGGATCTTTGCGGGTGGATGAGATGGGTAACTGATCGCCGATGATGGGGTCGGAAAAAGAATCCCACCATGTCCGTCGGCGGGAACTTCGTTCGTTGAGTATTTGAAAACAGCAAATCCACCATCAGCTTCACTTCACCCCAAGGAGAACAAAAATATGCCCACGAATACCATCCGTCTGCACCGCGTCCTCAAAACCACCCCCGAGAAAGTCTACAAGGCGTTCCTCGATGCCGATGCCATGAGCAAATGGCTTCCGCCGTACGGTTTCACCTGCAAGGTCCACCACCTTGAGCCAAAAGTCGGCGGCACCCACCGCATGTCGTTCACGAATTTCACGACCGGCAAGGGACATTCCTTCGGCGGCACCTACCTGGAACTCGTGCCCGGTGAGCGCCTGCGCTACACGGACAAGTTCGATGATCCGAATCTGCCGGGCGAAATGCAGGTGACGGTCACCCTGAAGAAGGTGCTCTGCGGCACCGACGTGAGCATCGAGCAGGCGGGTGTGCCCGACGTGATCCCGGCGGAAATGTGCTACCTCGGCTGGCAGGAATCGCTGGTCCAGCTCGCGATGCTCGTCGAGCCGGACATTCAGCAGTAAGCGGCAGGGCGGAAAGACCAACGACCAGGGACAAAGGACCGAGACCACGGACTGGGGACATCTGCTCCGGTTCGTTTTTCTCATTCAGATACCGATCACCTGACGCCCGATACTGATAATCGAACCTTCCTGTCCGGATTTGGCGGGTTCGTTCGTTGAAGAGTAGTACCGCATCGTCCCACCAATAACCCACAACCAATAACTTCATCCCCTTAAACCCATGGCTCGTGTCAGCACTTACCTCAACTTCGTCCGCAACACCGAGGAAGCCTTCCTCTTCTACAAGGCTGCCTTCAAAACCGATTTCGCCGGTCCGATCGTGCGCATGGGCGATGGCCCGCCATGCGAGGGCCAGCCGCCCCTGGCGGAAGCCGACCGCAAGCTCGTCATGCACGTGGCGCTGCCCATCCTGGGTGGCCACGTGCTGATGGGCACGGACTCGCCGGATTCGATGGGCTTCACGCTCAACCAGGGAAACAATGTCTACATCAACCTCGAGCCCGACACCCGGGCGGAAACCGAACGCCTCTTTGCCGCGCTCGGCGAGGGCGGCAAAGTCGAATCGCCGCTGCAGGACATGTTTTGGGGCGCCTACTGGGGCTGCCTCACCGACCGTTTCGGCATCAAGTGGATGTTTAATTGCGCCGCGAAGAAATGAGGGCGCGTGCCTCGGCTTTTGGACTCCACGCAAAAATTGTAGGATGGGGTCTCCGAACCCCGCCTTTGTCCGATGATTTCAATACGTCCGCGGCGGGGTTCGGAGACCCCGCCCTACAGTCTGAGGCTGTCTTTCGTATCGGGCGACGGGGCCGTGATGTTCCCCTGAATTATCTGGAGGCCATGATTCTGCTTGGATCGCGGCCCTTCCATAATTCCTCCTCCGGACATCCAGAGGCGGAATTACGAAAGGATCAGCGTCCGGGCAATGGATCAGCCGATGCTAAAACCGGTGATTTTGAATCGGCGAAACAGGGAACCAGCACCTTGGCCAGCCGGTTTGCTCCGCGAACACTGAGATGATTGGTATCATAGTAAAGCGGATAGCCGTCATCCTCGACAGCATAACCGCCCGACGCTTCGTCTCGAAAGAGATCGGTCGGATCGACGATCCTGGCTCCGGCCCGTTCCAATTGTGGCACAATCGCGCGCATCGGGCGGGTGGATGCCTGGTGTTCAGGCTCGAGGCAGATGAAGTCCGTCAAATCCATGCCGAGGGAATACTGGCCGAAGATCAACCGGGGTATCTTCATGCGATGAGCCGGCCAATCGAGCAAAACCAATACTCGGCAGCCGGCGGCGGTCAGGCGAGCGATCACGGCCGCGAGTTCCTTGGCAAAGACTTCATTGGCGGCTTTTTCTTCAGGTTCGCCGGACAGATAGTTTTTCCAGTAGCCGGCAAGCACGACATCCTCGATGTGATTTTGGATGATGTAGTCCAGCACACACTGGTTGAATGCCGGCGAGCGTTCTCCCAGTGAAAAAGGAGAGGCCGATGCATAGTGGATCAATGGCGGAGTGGCCCCGTGCCAGGCGGCCAGTACGGTGATCTGCTGTTGCTTGGCTGCGGTGATCACGCCGGGCAGTGCGGCACGCGCATGGCTGTCACCCCAGACAAAGACGCGCCGGTGGTTGTCCGTGGAGCCGGGAAAACGCAGAAACCGTCGTGCCTGAACATCGGCGAGACTCAGCTCGCGCATGCTGCCGTTGCGATCTGCGCGCTCCTTTTTCTCCGTGATGAGTTTACTCGTCGCTCCGGTCAGGCGGGCCTCGAAGCCGTGGATGGTTTTCAGGTATTGTCCGCCGAGCAAGACCACCAAGATAGCGGCGGCGCTCGCGGCCAGCATCCCGGCCCGTTCGGGCAAACAGCGTTTCTCCCGGAATGGGGTCTCGATATATCGCCACGAAAGATACGCCACTACGAAGGAAGCGATCGGCACCCCCACGCGCAGCCAAGGTAGTTGGTCAAACAAAAGCCAGTAGTTCGAAAACGCGATCAGGGGCCAATGCCAGAGATACAAGGAGTAGGAGATCAAACCGACAAAGACGATCGCACGGTGGCTCAGCCAATGGGCAACGTCGAAACCCGGCCGTTCGGGATTCGACGACGGCGTCGAGGAAGCCCAGATGTACATGGCGGCTCCCGCGCAGGGCAGGAATGCAGCCAGTCCGGGAAACTTCGTTGACTCTTCATAGAAAAAATACGCGGCGAGGATGCCTGCGATTCCCGTAAACGCGAGGCCTCGCCCAATGCCGCTCGAACTGGAAAACGAAGGACGGGGCGCGACCGCAACCCAGCTACCCAAGAGCATTTCCCACGCACGCGACGGCAAAAGATAGAAAGCGCCCGATGGATCCCGCTCCACCTTAAGAACGCTGTAAGCGAAACTCGCGAAGGCTGCCAGGGCGATCAACCACGGGAAGCTCACGCGCTTCGTTCGTTGCCACAGGAGGAACAGCAGATAGAGCGCAAAGGGAGCGATGGCATAGAATTGCTCCTCGACGGCGAGCGACCACGTATGCAGCAGCGGCATCTCCTCGGCGGCTCCGGAAAAATAGTTGATCGTCTGCTTGAAGTAGATGTTCGCTGCAAACATCGCCTGCCATTTCACCGAACCGGCCATTCGCTCCGCATCTTCGGGCAACAATAGCCACACGCCCGCGAGCAGGACGGCCAGCATGACGGCTATTCCGGCTGGCAAAATACGACGGGCCCGGCGCTCCCAAAAGGTCAGCGCACTGAAGCGGCCGGCGTGGAGATCCTTCATGATCAGCGAGGTGATCAGAAAGCCAGAGATGACGAAAAAAACATCCACTCCGCAAAACCCGCCCGGAAAGCCCAAGCCGGCGTGAAAAAGTACGACTGGAATGACGGCGAGCGCACGCAAGCCGTCTATCTCCGGCCGATATTTGAAAGGAAGAGAGCTCATCTTGGCGTAGTCGGATCGTTGGTTGATCTTGGCGCGCGCAGGCCCGCGCGCGGCCATGGCCTCTGTCTTGTACGGCCTTGTGAAATAAAGTTCCCCTGTTGCTAAGGATTCGAAGGCCAGCGCTTACCGAGCTTGGATTCACGCAACTGTGCCGCAAAGGGAACTTCTTAAGCTCCTAGCCTTTAATACCATGTAAGGGTTGATAAGAGGAGCGCGCGCGAAGTGCTTGGCTGTCTCGGTCGAATGTCGCCGAGGCACTGCTCTTGGCTGCTTGCCTAACTGCGGCCTCCCTTGCCCAACTGGCTGGATGCGAAAAGCGGCTTCACCCGGCCCACGGTGTCATGTGCAGCGGCCGACGTTCAGAGATTAGCCGTCTGCGAATTCGGCCTTGGCTTGGGCGAGTCCGCGGTCGTAGGCGGCGACGAGCTTGTCCCAACGGCGGTTCATTTCGGCATCGACCCGCTGACGGGCTGGGTCGGCCTCGAACCAGGCGAGGGTGCGGCGGATGCCCGTGGCGAAGGGTGTGCGGGTCGCAAAGCCGGGCACGAGGCGTTTGAGCTTCGAGTTGTCGAAAAGCGCGGATACCGCTTTGTCGCCGAGCAGCGTGCCTTCGACCGCGGGCACGCACGCGATGATGAAATCCGAGGCGATGTGGACGAACTTCGGAGCGCTCACGCCCGCCGCGGCGGCGGTTTCGACAAATATCCGGTTCCACGTGAGCGCCTCGTCCGAGGTGATGTGAAATGCCTCACCAAGCGCCGCAGATTGGCCGAACAATCCGAGCAGGCCGGTGGCGAAATCGCTGTTGTGCGTGATCGTCCACAGCGAGGTCCCGTCGCCGGGGATGATCAGCGGCACCCCGCGGCGCAGGCGGTCGATGGCGGTCCACGGTGCCTGCCAGGCATTGAGCACGAGCGGAATCTGGTCGTCGCCGTAGGTGAGGGACGGGCGCACAATTGTGTACGGGAAACCCGTGGCTTGGTGCGCCGCTTCCAGCTCGAGTTCGCAGGCGATCTTTTTCCGGGAGTATTCCCAATGAGGGTTCACCCGGGGCGTGGACTCGGTGATGAGATAGTTCGCGGGAGGTTTTTCATAGATACTCGCCGAGCTGATGAATATGTACTGACGGGTGGTCGCGCCGAAAAGCTCGAGATCGCGGCGGATGTCCTCCGGGCCGAATGCGATCCATTGCACGACCACGTCCCACGTGTGGCCGTGGAGCACATGACGGACGCCGGCGACGTCGGTCATATCTGCGACGAGCATTCGCGCGCCCTCGACGGGGCGGTGTTGGCCGCGGTTCAACAGCCAGAGTTCATGGCCCGCGGCGATGGTTTGCTGGGTCGCCGCGCGGCTGATCACACCCGAGCCGCCAACGAAGAGGATTTTCATAGGGAAAGCTGCTTGTTTTTACCACAAAGGCACAAGCACGAACCCTCTTTCGCTCTTTGTGTCGCTGTGCCTTCGTGGTTCACGGCTTGGGACATTTTCGTGAACACAGATGCAAGCGGGTGGACGCAGAGGACGGGGTTTACTTTCCGGCGAACCGGACTAAATTGGCTGCGCCGGCAGATCGAGGTCGCTTCGGCCGCTCCGCATCGGCCGGTCATCGTCGCAGATCGCAACCGCAGTCATCAACCAGGAGGCGTTATGCCCGCCAGCAAGCTCAGGAAATTCCTCGACGACCATGGCGTGAAGTATGTGTCGATCCGGCATTCGCCGGCGTTCACCGCCCAGGAAGTCGCGCAGTCCGCCCACGTCTCAGGGCGGGACTTTGCCAAGACGATCGTGGTTAGCACCGAGAACGGTATGGCGCTGGTCGTGTTGCCCGCCAGCCGGCGCATCGTGATGTCCGATCTGCGCGAAATGCTGCTAGTGCCTCATGTGCGGCTGGCCTCGGAGCAGGAGTTTCGCGACCTGTTCCCGGACTGTGAGCTCGGGGCGATGCCGCCGTTCGGCAATCTTTACGGGCTGCCGGTGTATGTGGCGGAGAGCCTGGCCGCGGAGAAGGAAATCGCCTTCAATGCCGGCACGCACACCGAGGTGATCAAGATGCGTTATGAGGATTTCGAAGCCCTGGCCAAACCGGTCGTCCTCGATTTCATCACGACGTAGGCGTCATTTGTTTCCAGGAGGGACTCAGTCCCTAATTACTCAGCCACGTCCCGGTTACCGGCCGGCGGCGTGGTCGGCGACGTAGGGCGCCTCGGGGTCGGCTTCGTGGAAGAAGAAACGGCAGCGCATGGTCAGGCTGCCGGTGGGAATGTTGTAGTTGCCGGCATAAAAGCGATTGAATCCGGGCCGCGTGTTCGGATTACTACCGGGGTTCCATGCCGCATGATGTCACGCTAATCGCCACCGTCGCGGTGGCTTTTGTCTTTGCTTTTGTCTTCGGCTACGGCGCCCACTGGCTGCGGCTGCCGCCGCTGGTGGGTTATCTGCTCGCCGGGGTGGCGATCGGCGTGGGCGTGAACGTGCTTTCGTTGAGTTCGCCTTTCTTCCGCACCAACTTCGCGTCGGGCTTGGCGGCGGACGCGGGGATGGCGGGGCAACTGGCGGAGATCGGCATCATGCTGCTGATGTTCGGGGTCGGGCTGCATTTCTCGGTGCGCGACCTGATGGCGGTGCGCCGGATCGCGATACCCGGAGCCCTCCTGCAAATCGTCCTGGCGACGGCGGTCGGCGCCCTGCTGGTCAAAGCCTTTGGCTGGACGTGGGGCGCGGGGCTGGTGCTCGGCCTGAGTTTGTCCGTCGCCAGCACGGTGGTCGTCTTGAAAGCCTTGGAGGTGCGCAACGGGGTGGCGACGGTCAACGGCCGGATTACGATTGGCTGGCTGATCGTGGAGGATCTGGCGATGGTGGTGGCGCTGGTGTTGCTGCCGGCGTTCGCAGGCGCACTCGGCGGGCACGTGCCGGAATCGGATCATGGGGGTGCTTCGGGCAGTCTGGCGCTGACGCTGCTGCAGACCTTCATGAAGGTCGGGACGTTCGTGTTGATCGTCATGTTTTTCGGGCCGCGGGTGATGCCCTGGCTGCTGCGCCAGGTGGCCCGCACGGGCTCGCGGGAGTTGTTCACCCTTTGTGTGCTGACGGTGGCGATCGGCATCGCCTTCGCCTCGGCCAAGGTGTTCGACGTCTCGTTCGCGCTGGGCGCGTTTTTTGCCGGCGTGGTGTTGAGCGAATCCGAGCTCAGCCACAAGGCGGCGGAAAATTCGCTGCCGCTACAGGACGCGTTTGCGGTGCTTTTCTTCGTTTCGGTCGGAATGCTCTTCAATCCGGCGATCCTGGTCCAGGAACCGCTGATGGTGCTCGCGGTGGTGGGCATGATTGTGATCGGGAAGTCGGTGCTCGCGCTCGGAATCGTGCTGGCGTTCGGCTATCCGTTGAGCACGGGGCTGATCGCGGCCGCCGCGCTGGCGCAGGTGGGTGAATTTTCGTTCATTCTCGCCGGGCTGGGGATCAGTTACCAGCTGCTCCCGTCCGAGGGACTGAGCCTGATCCTCGCTGGCTCGCTGATCTCGATCGCGCTCAATCCGCTCGCCTTCTGGTTCACGGATCGGATGGTTGCCCGGGTGCGTGCCAACCCGCGGTTGTACCAGCGCTTCGAGGAAGCGCGCGGGGCGCGCCTGAAAAACCTGCAGGCGGAACTCGACCGGGCCCGGCAGGTGCAGGCGGAACGGTCCCAAGCCCACAAGCGGTTCACGCCGGAGGAACTGGTTAACCGCTTTCCGCTTTTCTCCAACCTGACGCCGGAACAACGGGAATTGCTCCTGCTCCACTTTGAAACGCGCGAAGCCCGGCCCGGTGACCGGATCATTCGGGCCGGGGAAAAAGCCGACCTGGCCTACTTCATCGCGCAAGGCGAAGTGGAAGTGGTGCCACAGCAGCGGACGGAGAAGATCAAGCTCCAGTCCGGCGCGTTCTTTGGCGAGATGGCCCTGCTCAGTGGCGCGCGTCGCTCGGCGGATGTTACGGCGCTGGATTACAGCAAATTTCTCACGCTCAGCGCGCGGGACTTCAGACTGTTTCTGACCAAGTATCCGGTCCTGCGCGACCAGATCGTGGCCAAGGCGGTGGAACGCGACGCGATGAATTCCCGGGCTCCGATGGCCGGCGGGTCCACGGCCCCGATGGTTGAAACCGGGGACGCATCCGTCTGAGCCGGGATGTTTTTGCCTCGCCCGCGTTGGCCTGATTCGTGCACCACGGACGTATGAAATTCACCAGATGGATCCGGGCTGCGTTGTTTTTCGCCGTGGTATCGGCCGGCCGGGCGGGAGAAACGGCGGTGACCGTCACCACCGGGGTGTCGGGAGCGTGGGTGCGGCCGGACCAAGCGTGGGACGGGCGCACGGTGCTCCTGTTTCACGGCATGGCCTCGGACATGGATGATGTTGGCGATCTGCTCAAGCGGCTCGCGGAGGATCTGGCGGCCAAGGGCATTGCCTCGCTCCGGGTCAACTTTCGTGGGGAAGGCGACAAGGCGCGGACAA
>DATCRM010000087.1:0-6097 GCA_036568985.1 Lacunisphaera sp.
TGGTTATCCTTCAATTGGTGCGCCTTGATGAATTCCTGAATCTGCGGATTGGCGGACCATTGCACCCCGTTGTTTTCGTCCCCGCCGATGTGGAAATATGGGTCGGGAAACAGCGCCGCCATCTCACCAAATACGGCATCGAGCATCTCGTAGACCTTTTCGTTGGTCGGATCGAGCGTCGGGTTGAAGACACCCCAGGCGCGTTCGATCACATAGGGCCCCGGGGCGCTGGCGAATTCGGGGTAGCCGACAACCCAGCTCGTCGCATGGCCGGGCATGTCGAACTCCGGCACCACGCGGATGCCGCGGGCCGCCGCGTAGGCGACGATCTCGCGGATCTGCTCCTGCGTGAAGTAGAGGCCATCGGAACCGAGCTCGTGCAAACGCGGGAATTTTTTGCTCTCGATCCGGAAACCCTGGTCCTCCGTCAGGTGAAAGTGGAAGACATTGAGCTTGGCGAGCGCCATGCCGTCGAGGTTGCGCTTGATCACCTCGATCGGCTGCCAGTGGCGGCACACATCGATCATCAGGCCGCGCCACGGAAAGCGCGGCTGGTCCCGAATGACCGTGGCGGGGACGAACCAATGGTTGGCGTCGGATCGCAGGAGCTGCAACAGGGTTTCGAGGCCGCGCAGCGCGCCGACGGACCTCGGGGCGCGGAGCACGATCTGCGAGGGCGTCACCTCCAAGGTGTAGCTTTCGTCGTCGCCGAGCTGGGGGATTTCGGGACTCGCGGCCGTGCAGTCGATCACGAGCGTGGCATGCGCGGCATCGGCGGCGAAGGCGACGGAACCCGCTGCAGTGCGCGCAAAGGTCAGCCCGGTCCGCTGTTCCCAGCGGCGCAAGGCACGAACCACGGCGAAGCGGAGGCGCTCGTCCGACTGGCCGGTCAGGGCGACGGAGAAATCGCGCGTAACGGCCAGTTGCCCGCTGCCGGGATGGATCTCGGCGGGCAGGGGCACGACATCGACAGGGGAATCCTTGGCGGACGAGCCGAGGACGGCGGAGGTGGCAAGCACGATGGAAAACATGACGGATAGGGCCTGGTTCCGCCGCTGACGCGGGGGCATTTCTGCGAGGGAGGGCAGGGCAGGGTTACAAGATTGCATGGTCGATAAACTCACCGGGGCTGGAGTGTTTGAAGGCCTCGATCACCTCGTGTTTGACGAGACCTTCGCAATCCTATGCGAAGAACGGGCGAATAGTGAATGGAGAAAGTAGCGGGGCCTATGTGATGTAGGTCGGGCTTTATGCCCGACATTCAATCACCAGATGTCGGGGATAAACCCCGACCTACAAAATGCTTTTGTCCCGCGTATCCCCGAACGAACACGAGCCGAAAGTAACAGGGCCTTTGTCGGTCGCACATCGGTTTCCGCGATCCTACCGATGAGGGGAGTGAGTTCGGAAATGCGGGTTTGCGCCGGCGGAAGCTTTTACTATCTTGGCCGGCATGAAAGTCCTGTTGGTCGACGACCATGTTGTCATCCGCCAGATGTTCGCGCAGGCGATCGGGTTTCTCCCGGGCTTCAAGGTGGTGGGAGGAGCGTCCGGTCTGAAATCAGCCTTGGAGCTTTGTCGCAAAACCGAGCCGGATATTGTCGTGTTGGATATCAACCTGAACGGCGCCTCCGGCCTCGAGTTGCTGGATTCGCTGCGGAAGGAAAATTCCCCGATCCGCTGCCTGATTTTTTCGGGCATCACCAATACGGACGTGCTGGAACGGGCGCTCAGCCTCGGGGCGAAGGGCATCGTGGAGAAAACCGACACGCTGGATCAGTTGACGGAGGCCTTGAGCGTGATCGCGCAAGGCGGCACGTATCTAAGCCCGACCGTCGCGAAGATGCTTGGGCGTTCGGGCCCGCGTCCGGGCGGGGAGACCCTCAACGCCCGCGAACGGGAAGTGCTGATGCACATTGCCAAGGGCTTGGGCAACGACGCCATCGCCATCAAGCTCGGCCTCAGCACGCAGGCGGTGGAGGAGCACCGCGCGAATCTCATCCGGAAAACCGGACTGCTGTCGCAGCCCGAGCTGACAAAGCTGGGCGTGCAACTGGGGCTGATCCAAGCGAGCTGAGGAATTGGGGCCGATCGAGGCAGGGCGTGATCGCCGGGCGCGCCGTGGCAGTCGCAAACGGCTCCGGAATTATGGCCACAACAAGGCACGGAGCCAAAAAACGAACCGATGAACCCAAGACAGGTTTACACGGAGAACGCGAAGGGAGCAAAGAGCCAGGACACTATGCGGAAACAGATTCTGTTTCTCCGCCCCCGTCGTAAGATTGATGTGATGTTTCCGGCGGACGTGGAGGGTTCGGAAATTTATGTCGCTCCGCGGCTGACCGGACCTAGTTTCGGGCCGGAACTTCATTCTGCCGGTCGGGCCGCCGGTGGGATGCCACGGTCTCGTGTTATGAACCCCCCGGGAAAGCCTTCCTTACCGCCGGAGACGCTCGCCACCCCGGGCGCCGGGGCGGCGACGCCCCGCAGCGCCGAGCAGCAGATCCGCCGGCTGAACCGCACCTATGCGATGCTCAGCGACGTCAACCAGTTGATCGTGCGCCGGGACAAGCCCGAGGAAATCCTGGCGCGGGCCTGCCACGTCGCCATCGAGCGCGGCGGGTTCCGCCTCGCATGGATCGGCCTGCGCGACCCGGCAACGGGCCGGTTGCAGCTCGTGGCGCACAGCGGGGCCTCGCCGGACACCATCGAGGTGCTTCGGCAGATGTTCAGCGATCCGGCGCGCGGATGCGATTTCACGGACGAGGCGCTCCGGACGGGCCGATCCACCGTATGCAACGACGTGGCCACCCACCCGCGGGCCGCGTCGTGGCGGAACCTGGCCCTGGATCGCAACTACCTTTCGCTCGTGTCCCTGCCCCTGCTCGAGGGCGACCGGGCCGTCGGTACCTTCAACCTGTACGCGGGCGAGCCGGAATTCTTCGACGCCGCGGAAATCAGCCTGTTGGACGAACTCGCCACCGAGATCGCCTTCGCGCGCGAGATGGCGCGTCACGAGACCGAGCGGCTGGCGCTCGAAGCGCGCACCGCCCGGCAGCGCGATGCCCTCATTGGGCACACGGGACGGAAGGGGGAGGGCGAGGACGACTTGGCCGAGGCGCTGCGGCGTCTGACCGAAAGCAGCGCCACCACACTCGAAACCGCCCGGGTCAGCGTGTGGCGTTACGGTTCCGACCAGCGCGTGCTGGAATGCCGCGATCTCTTCGACCTGCCATCGCGGCAGCACACGGCCGGATTGCAACTGTCCGCGTTCGATTATCCCGTCTATTTTCGCACCTTGGCTGACAGCGTGATCGTGGCGGCGGATGATGCCTGCAACGACCCGCGCACCCGGGAGTTTACCGCGGGCTATTTCCACCCGCTGGGCATCGGGGCCATGCTGGATGTTCCCCTCCACATCGGCGGCAAGGTAGTGGGCGTTCTCTGCCACGAGCACGTGGGTGGCCCGCGCGCATGGACGGCGGACGAGAAGACCTTTGCCATGGCGATGGCGAACCTGGTGTCGCTCAATCTCGAGGGCGAGGAGCGGCGCGTCCTGCAGGAGCAGTTCCTGCGGGCCCAGCGGATGGAGGCGATCGGCACGCTGTCCAGCGGACTGGCCCACGACCTCAACAACATCCTCGCGCCGATGCTAATGGCCGCCGGCCTGCTCAAGATGAAGCTCACGGCCCCGAGCGACCAGACCATCGTGGCGTTGATCGAGTCCGGGGCCCAGCGGGGCACGGGTATCATCCGGCAGCTGCTCACGTTTGGCCGCGGGGTCGAGGGCGCCCGGACGAGCGTTCAGGTGCGTCACCTCATCAAGGATCTAACCCATATCGTGTCTGAAACGTTTCCGCGAAATATTGAATTCGGGTATTCGACGCCGGCGAACCTGTGGCCGGTGCACGCCGACGCGACCCAGCTGCACCAGGTGCTGCTGAATTTGAGCGTGAACGCCCGGGACGCGATGCCCGGCGGCGGCAAGCTGTTCATCGCGGCGGAGAATGTGCGGTTGGAGGAAGGGGCGTCCGCCCCGCCCGGGCCGTATCTCAAGCTGACGGTGACCGACACTGGCGAGGGCATCCCGCCCGCCATCATCAACCGCATCTTCGATCCGTTCTTCACCACGAAACCGGTAGGCAAGGGTTCCGGTCTGGGGCTTTCCAGCGTGCTGAGCATCGTCAAAAACCACCACGGCTTCGTCAAGGTGTCGAGCGAGGTGGGCAAGGGGAGTTCCTTTGAAATCCACCTGCCTGCACTGGACGCACCCGCCCCGGCCGGCGTCGATGCGGCTGCGGACCAGTTGCCCCGCGGCGGAGGCCGCTTGGTGCTGCTCGTGGACGACGAGGTTGCGATGCAGGTGGCCACGCGCGAGATGCTCGAGCTGCACGGCTACCAGGTTGTCACCGCCGGGAATGGCGAGGCGGCAGTGAAATGTTTCCTGGAGCTCCGCGGCGCGGTACGGCTGGTGGTGACGGACGTCGAGATGCCCGTGATGGGCGGCATCGAATTGGTTCGCTCGCTGCGCATCGTGGAGAAGGACCTGCCCTTTGTGGTTCTGTCCGGCTCCGTCACCGCCGAGCGGCTGGCGGAACTTGAGGGTCTCGGGATCAGGAGCGTCCTCAGCAAACCCTGCGAGGCGGCGAAACTCCTCCACGCGGTGCACCGGGCGCTAGCGGAGTGAGAATGGTGCCGCTACCGCCAGGGGCCTGGAGCGGTTATTTCACACGGCTCAATCATCCGCAACGATGCAGTCGGCGCGGGGGGTCGGGCACGTCCCTGTGCCCGTTTCGGAGGGCATCGAGCCACGCGCACGGGGACGTGCGCGGCCACCTTTCGGTATCGCAACTTTCAGAGCTAATTTGCGTGCCCGGCATCAACTCAGCCATGACGCCGCCACGTCCACGATGGGCAGGCAACGGTCATGGCGGGTGGTCGAGATGCGGAGGGGCTCGTTGGACCCTCACCCGACTCATACCAAACGACCTTGGCTTCTAGACTGGAGGGCAGGGTCTCCGAACCCGCCGCGGGCGTGTTGACGCCATCGGACAAAGGCGGGGTTCGGAGACCCCGCCCTACAATTCTCGCCGAAAGCCAAGGGACGCTGGTATCAGCCACTCAGGGTACCGTCACTTCGCAACTGGTGGTGTAGCTCTTGCCTGAACCGTCGACGGCATTGCAGACGATGGTATAGACCCGGCCCGAACCGGACTCGCTGCGCTCGGCGCGTAGGCCAACGGTGGCCACATACGCCGAGCCATCCCAAGTGAGCGTGACCAGAACGGGCGCGGTATAGCCATCCGATCCGTTGACGTCGCCCGAAGTGCTGCCGTCATCGGCGCCGTCGTCGGGTTCATTGCTCGCGATGAAGCAGGCTGCGTTAAGGCCAAGCTTCACGGGATCGACCGACGGGTCAAAGAACCGAGCTTTAATCTTCACCTCCGCCATTTTGTGGTTTGCCGGGGCGAGGACGGTTCGGTCGGTCTCGACCAGCAGGGGCGGGGCTGTTTCCGGCAGGACCCGCGCCAGAGTGACCGCATCGAGCGTCGCCACACTCCCACCCGTATTCACGAAGAGAATGCCCAGCTTGCCGCCCACCGACTCGGGCGTCGCGGCGATCCGGCCGGTGTAGTTCGACCAGCCGCCGTTGATGTCGGACGAGATACTGCCGATCACGTTCGTCGGTACGTTGTAGAACAGCTTGGCCGTCCATTGCGACGGTCCCCACCAAACCTTGGCCACATATCCGATGTCGAACGTGTCACCCGGTTTGATGGTGTATTCACTCGTCAGGTAGGCTCCGCAGCCCGGGAAAAGGAAGGCGGAGAAAGTCCCATTGTAAGTGCCCCACCAGGCATTTCCGGCCTCGACGCCGGCGTCGCTCAGGACGGCGGGATAGTTCTTCCAGCCGGGGACATCGTGAGCCGGGTTGTCGAAACCATCGAACTCGGGCCAGCTGCCCACGCCGGCCTCGAAGTCGGCGTTTTCCAGAGCGATCTTGGCCGGCCCGGGCGGAATGTCCGGACTGGCCGCGGCGAGGGCGGCCACGTCGGTCGCGTTCAGCGCAGTGTTGTAGATGCGGAAATCATCGATC
>DATCRM010000088.1:0-3532 GCA_036568985.1 Lacunisphaera sp.
AACGCGCTGATGGCGCCGTAGCAGACTTCGAGATTTTGAACGGAAAGCATCAGGGATTTTCGATTTTCGATTCTTGATTTTCGATTGATCCCGCGGCGTGGATGACGCCGCGACTTTCGTCATGGTTGCCGGCAATCCAAAATCGAGAATCCAAAATCGAAAATTTCATCAGTGATGGGCCAGCGACGTTCCATGGTCTTCGCCCAGGTAGGCTTCGATGACCTTGGGGTCGGATTGGATGGCAGCCGGGGCGCCCTCGGCGATCTTCACGCCGTAATCGAGCACGGCGATGCGCTGGCAGACACCCATGACGACCTTCATCGAGTGCTCCACCAGCAGGATGGACAGGGCGTATTGCTTCTGCACCTGCTGGATGAGACGGATGAGGTCCGCTTTCTCCGTGGGATTCATGCCGGCGGCAGGTTCGTCGAGCAACAGGAGCTTGGGCTTGGTCGCGAGACAGCGGACGATTTCCAAGCGGCGTTGCTCGCCGTAAGGCAGGCTCCGGGCGGGCGTGTCGCGAAAGCGGCGGAGGTTGAAAATATCGAGCAGTTCCTCGGCGCGTTTCGTGATCGCGGCCTCGTCGGCCCGGAAGGCGCCGAGGCGGAGAAGGGGATGGATCGCGGAGGTGGCGCGGTGGAGATTGCAGGCGACGCGAACGTTGTCGAAGACGGAGAGCGAACCGAAGAGCCGGATGTTCTGGAAGGTGCGGGCGATGCCTCGTTCGACGATCTCGTTCACGCGTAGCCCGGCCAGCGACTGGCCGGCAAAAGTGATGGAGCCGGAGGTCGGCTGATAAACGCCCGTGATGAGGTTGAAGACCGTGGTCTTGCCGGCGCCGTTCGGACCGATGATGCCGCACAGCTCGCCCTCGCCGACCGCGAAATCCACGGCGTTGACGGCCGTGAGGCCGCCGAAGCGGATGGTGGCTTGGTTGAGCTGGAGGAGGGCGGACAAGGCGGGATTTACGATTTATGATTTACGAGTTACATTTATCGGCCGAAACGAGATTATTCTCTCGCGGCGTCATCCTTCGCACGGCTTCCGCCGTCGCCGGGGCTGTGGCGGCCAGGCTGGATGACGGTGGGGAAGATGGAGGGGTTTGCGCGCATCATTTCACCTTCCCCAGCTTGAAGTTGAACAGACCCTGCGGGCGCACGATCATGAGGACGATGAGGACGAGCGAATAGATGATCATGCGGTACTCCGCGATTGGGCGGAGCAGCTCAGGCAGCAACGTGAGGAGGATCGCGGCGAGAATGACGCCGAGCGTGTTGCCCATGCCGCCGAGGATGACCATGACGATGATCTCGATGCTCTTGGTGAAGTCGAAACCGGTCGGCGTGATGGTCATCTTGAAGTGGCCGTAGAGTCCGCCCGCGACGCCCGCGAAAAACGCGCCGATGACAAAGGCGACGATCTTGTAACGCGTGGTGTTGAGTCCGACGGCTTCGGAGGCGATTTCGTCGTCGCGCACGGCGAGGAAGCCCCTGCCGTAGGTGGAGCTGACGAGGCAGACGGTGGTGAACACGGTGACGGCGGCCACGGCCAGAACCCAGAAGATGGACGTGTAGGCGGGAATGCCATTCAGGCCGAGCGCGCCCCCGAGGACCTCGACGTTCTGAAAAATCACGCGGATGATCTCGCCGAAACCCAGCGTGACCAGCGCGAGGTAGTCGCCCTTGAGGCGAAGCGAGGGTATGCCGACGGCCAATCCGGTCAGGGCTGCACCGAGGCCCCCGACAACGAGCGCCGCGAGGAACATCATTCCCTGCTGCAGGGCGGTGCCACCCTCTTCGCCCAGCAGCCGAGGACCGAGGAACAGGGAAATGCCCGCGGCCAGGTAAGCGCCCACCGACATGAAGCCCGCATGGCCCAGCGAGAACTGGCCGGTGTAGCCGTTCACCAGGTTGAGCGAGACCGCCAGGATGATGTTGATCCCGATGCCGATGATGACGTCAAGGTGATAGGGGTCGATGTGGTCCGAGAAATACGAAATCCCGAAGGCGGCGAGCAGGGCGAGCAGGAGATAGAGATGCGGGCGCGGCATGGGTCAGGCGAAATTTTTGATCACGGAATCCACGAATGGACACGGACAACGTCCAGAAGCGTCATCCTGAGCGGAGCGAAGGATCCAAGGCAAAGGACCGGCTGGAGCCACCTTCCTGGATCCTTCGCCCCGCTCAGAATGATGGTCTTTGGGAATTGGAGCCGTGTTCATCCGTTTAGTCGGTGGTTGAGCGCTCAGACCTTTTCCGTGCCGGACTTGCCGAGCAGGCCGGACGGACGGAACAGCAGAATCACGATGAGGATGGCGAAGGCGATGGCGTCCTTGTACGTGGACCATTGGCTGCCGTTGACGAAAGTTTCAACCGTGCCGAGCAGGAGGCCGCCGAGGGCGGCGCCGGGAATGTTGCCAATGCCGCCCAGCACGGCGGCGACGAAGGCCTTGAGGCCGGGCATCACACCCATGAGCGGATCGATCGACGGGTAGTTGAGCGCGTAGAGGATGCCGCCGGCTGCCGCGAGGGCGGAACCGAGACCGAACGTGAATGAAATGACGATGTCATTGTTGATGCCGACCAGTTGCGCGGCCTTGGGATTGAGCGAGACCGCGCGCATGGCCGTCCCGATCTTCGTGCGGTGGACGACGAACTCCAAGGCAACCATGAGGAGCGTGGCGACAACGATGACGACCACCTGGTTGGAGGAGATGACGAGACTGCCGAGCGTGTAGTTGACGGAGGGAAACACGGCCGGAAAGGTGCGCGGAGTGGCGCCGAAGAACACCTGGCCGGAGTATTCGAGCAGCAGGGAAACGCCAATGGCGGTGATCAGGACATTGAGCGTGGCGGCGCCCCGGAGCGGCCGGTAGCAAAGCCGTTCGACGACCATGCCCAGCAGGGCACAGCCGAGCATGGCGACGACCAGCACAACCAGCCCGCCCCAGACGGTGTTCTCCGGGACGCGCTGGCCGACGTAATAACCGATGAACGAACCGACCATGAAGATATCGGAATGGGCGAAATTGATGAACCGCAGCACCCCGTAGACCATCGTGTACCCGAGTGCGATGAGCGCATAGATGGCCCCGAGTGAAAGACCGTTGAGAAGTTGCTGGAGAAATTCGGACAAGCGGAAAGGTGGGGGCAGTTTGCTGGTCACTTTGTCCCCGTCAATGGCCGGGTTGGGGTGAAATCCTCCCTGTACAGCGTTTTAAATATACTCGCAGCCCGGACTACTCACGAAAAACTCGAAGCTCCTGCTATCGTCATCCTGAGCCGTGCGAAGGATCCAAGAGGTCGGCGCAAGTCCGTCCTTAGCCTTGGATCCTTCGCACGGCTCAGGATGACGGTAGCGGGGATTTGGTTCCTGCTTGGAAGCTGAGAGGCTACATCTTAATTTGAACCGCCTTAGCGACCCCTGACAACCGACAATAGGATGGGGAGATTTTTCTGTCCTTCGTCCTTCGAGTTCTGTCCTCTGATAAATCGCGCATGTCTTCTATTCTCGATTATCCCCGTGTTCGTGC
>DATCRM010000089.1:0-17270 GCA_036568985.1 Lacunisphaera sp.
ATGGACGGATGTCGCGTCTTCCGTCCGAGCGCCTGGTCCTGCTGGTCCTGGCAGCCATTCAATTCACCCACATCATGGACTTCATGGTCATGATGCCGCTCGCACCGCAGTTGATGCGCGAGCTGAAGCCCGACCGGCACGCCGATCGCGGCCGCGACCGCGAATGCCGTCATCACGATGCCGATGCCGGCGGCCCGGCGTTCGGGCGGGACGAGGTCGCTGACGATCGCCAGGCACAGGGAGCCCGAGATCCCGCCGAACGCGCCGCCGACGGCGCGGGCGATCAGCAAGGTGTGCGCATCGGGGGCAAGGCCGCAGAGCAGCGTCGCGCCCGTGAACCCCGCGTACACCCACAACAAAAGTGTCCGCCGATCGAAGCGGTCGATGAAGGGCGCGCTTAGCAGACCGACGACCCCAGCCGCAATTGAGTAGGCGGCGACCAGGGCGCTGAATTGTCCGGCTCCGAGATCCAGTTTGCGCATCAGCTGGGGCGCGAGCGGCATCATGACCATGAAGTCCATGATGTGGGTGAATTGAATCGCGGCCAGGATCAGCAGGATCAGACGTTCGGACGGGAGGCGTGGCATCCGGTAGTTATTCACGACTTGGCTTTCGGCGCAACTCGGCGGCTCGCAAAGTCGCGTTCTGGCGAATCGTTGCTCGAAGCGGCTCGCAGGGACGCGAGCCCTCCAACGGGCGGCCGGCCCCGCGGGCCGGCCGTCCGTAGCCTTGGCGAAGGATGGAGCTGGGCCCGTCTGAAAAACGCGGCGATGAAACGCGGATCTTTCCGGCCCAGCTGGAGCTGGGCCCTCCAGTTATCTCCACCTCCCGTCAGGTGTCCCTTACCGGTGCTCCTCGTAGGTGATCTCGATTTTGGCGGCGAAGGCCTGTTGCTTGGCGGCGCCCTGGAAGCGGATGCTATGCGTGAGTTCGTCGTACACCCAGCCGTTCGCGGGGTCGGGCCGCACTTCCTGGCCGTCGACCAGCACGCGCAGGCTTTTCTTGTAGAGGGTGGCGCCGGGACCCACGGGATCGAGCGCCACCGCGACGGTGTCGGCGATGCGATCACCGAGCGCGGCCAGCGGGGCGGAGAAATCGCTTTCGATGTTCAGCACGGTGCCGCCCGTGAGCTCGGCGGCGCGGCGGTGCGAGACGTTGCCGGGTGACACGACCGCGTGCATCTCGATTTTTCCGCGCTTGTTGCCTTTGACGATGATGAAGGGCCGCAGCACCCAATAGTTGATGTAGCTGTCGAGCGTCTGGCGCTTCGCGGGGTTGCGTGCGTTGTACTGCTGGAGGAGTTCGGGGAGCTTGCCGTTCTCGATCCATTCGGCCTCGCGTTCGCCGTTTGCCTGCGTTCTGGGCTGGTCCTTCCACACCGCCATGCGGGTCTCCTCTTCGTCCATGAAATAGACTACGATGGTCGTAGCTTCGGGACGCAGCAGCGCGTGCTCCTTGTTGTAGTAGCCCGCGACAAAATTATAGACCGACGTGAAGGCCGTGCGGTTGCTGTCGCCGTTCGTGCCCACTTTCACGAGCTCGGCAAACACGGGGTCGGGCGTCTGCGGCGTCACCCACGGCTGGGGCATCACCGGGAGGGTCACGAGCGCGCCGTTGCTCGCGACGCGCTTCTTGATTTCCTTCGGGCGCTGACGACGGTCGAGCACGGGGTTGCCCTGCGCGTCGATTTGCGTGGACCGCACCGTCTTGTAGTAAGGCTCCCCGCGCCGGCGGCCGGACTCCGCGTTGACGAAGTCGGTCGTCAACACCCCGATCCGGTAATCGAGATGGCGCTCGTCAAAAAGCTGCCGGAAGCGGCGGAGATTGTCGGCGATGCGACTTTGGTGCGGGGCCATCGAGGGCGAATTGTTGATGACGAATACCAGATCGACCTCCCGGCTCTTGGAACGGTCCACGGCGATCCGCTTCGGGTCGCGGATGGGCTCGACGCTGATCACGACGACATTCTCCACCCCGAGCTGGGCGTTGTTTTCGTCGAACGTGTAGTAGTTGAAACGATCTTCGCCGATGAAGCCGGGATCGGGCGCATAGGTGAGCTGGCCGGTGGCGCGATCGAGGCGGGCGGTGCCGTGCTGGGGCTTGGTCTCGTCGTCCAGCGCATAGACCAGCTTCGGATTGGCGATGCTGGCGCGGTCAGCCTCCTTCATGAAGTCCTCGTGGCTCGGGACCTTCTGCGTGACCGTGGTGTTGGGGCGGGTGACCAACGTCACCGGCTGCTCGGCCATGGGGCGCTCGCGGGCGCCGGTGATCACGAGTTTTTCCAGGACGACCGGCGCGGCGGATTTCACGTCAATCACCACCTTGTTCTCGAACACCAGGCCGGAGGTTTCGTTGCGCACGGTGTAGGTGAAGGAGTCCTCGCCCACGTAATCTTCCCGCGGCTGGTAGGCGAAATAGCCGGAGCGCCCGGTCTTGTTGTTGAAAAAATCCTCCTCGTCCCCGCCGGCCATGCCCACCCGGCCATGCGCAGGTTCAACCGTGATCGTGTAGACCAGGTCGCCGCGCGTTTCCGTGCTGATGATTTCCTGGGCGACGGCGAGCTGGCCATGCACACCGGTGCCCTCGGCCACGAATTGCATCGGCGTCGTCGAAACGATCGTGTCGGCGTTGCCGGACGCGGGCTGGGCGACCGGGGTGGAGTCGGTGGCGACGACGTTCTGGGCGATGGCGGGCAAACCCGTTAGCAGAAGCGCCAGGCCAAGCCCGCGCAGCCACGAGGGAACAGTTAGGATCGGATTCATCAGGGGAAGGGTGCTGACTTAGTCTCTGCCGCGGAGGCCGGGTTCCGCAAGCTTCGGGTCGGTGATGCGGCGGCTCGCTCGCATCGTCTTGACCCGGCGCACGGATGCGCCGCGCCGGCGGCAGGCGCGAAACTCGGGAACCGTGCGTCGTCCGATGCGGTCCACGCTGCGGGGGTGACCGACGGGTTTCACCCAATCAGGTGATAGCAGGTATGATCGCCTGTGGTTAAAGTGCATCAAGTCCACCCCACGCCCCACCAACCCCGAAATCGTATCGCCGCGCAGGCGATGGCACCGTGTGCAGCGCCTGCTTTCCCCGAATCCTTTTTGAGTCCCGGTTTTCGCAACACCCGACTCCACGCCAGCAATCTCTCGCGCAATTTCAGCCCCTGAACCATGAACACGAAGCAGCAACGATCCACCAAACATCACTCACAACATCTGCTGGAGATCCTGACTTTCGTCGCGTTGGCGGCGTGGACCTTGCCGGCATTGCAGGCTCAAACCACGGACCCCAAAAAAGAAGACGACGCCAAGGAAGAAAAGATCCTCGAGTTGTCTCCGTTCGAGGTGGTTGGCACCAAGGACACAGGCTATGCGGCGAGTTCGTCTCTGGCCGGCTCGCGCCTCAACACGCAGCTGAAGGATGTCGCCTCGGCCATTTCCGTGGTGACGCCTGAATTCATGAAGGACACGGGTTCAACCAACCTTCAGCAGATTCTCGTCTATACGACGAACACCGAAGTCGCGGGCATTGGCGGCAACTACTACGGTGGCAACGCCGACGACGGCAACCTCCGCACCCGCATGCTCGTCAATCCCCAGAGCGGCACCCGCGTGCGCGGCCTCGACACCGCCGATCTGACGCGCGGTTTCTTCGCCACGAACATTCCGATGGATGGGTATAACACGTCGCGGGTGGATATTCAGCGCGGTCCCAACTCCATTCTCTTCGGTCTGGGCAGTCCGGCGGGCATCATCAACAACACGCTCAAGGACCCGAATATGGAGAAGGTCAAGTTGGAGGCACAATTCCGCGTTGGCAGCTACGGCTCGATCCGCGGCGTGCTGGATGTGGACGTGCCGTTGATCAAGGACACGCTCGCGCTCCGCGTCATCGGTTTGGACGACAAGGAGAAGTACCGCCAGGACTTCACCTTCAACCACGACAAGCGCGGTTATGCCGCCCTTCGCTGGAAGCCGAGCCTCGCCGACCGGGTGTACACGCAGATCGATGTGAAGGCTGAGTCGGGCAAGATCGACGCCAATCGGCCGGTTTCCGTCACCGCCTCCGACTTCATCTCGAATTGGTTCAATCCCCTGAACAAATATCTGGCCTATAATCCGCTTTCGGACAACGGGACGCCGATCGATCCGAACGGCGGTCGCCATCCCGAGCTGAGTCATTACTTCGCGGGTGCTCCGGCGCGCGACTGGTGGAACGATTCTCCGGCGACGATTTTCCAGAACCCCGGCAGCGGGACCATCGGGAACGGCAACATGGACGCGTATCGCCAGCGTGATAGCTATAGAGGCGGGCCTTGGGGCGGCCTCAGCGGCGTGACCAATCCCAATTACGACGAAGGCGGCTCCGACCCTTGGAACAAAAACACCGCGGCTTATTACGCCAACAACCCCATCGCCACGGCGATCATCAATCAGTATCAGAGCGCCACTGGCAAAACCTTCAGCGGCTTCGGCGGCAGCCTCTGGCCCACGCAGTCGATTTTGAGCGGGCCTCTCGCCTTCATCGACCGGACCATGCAGGGACCCAACAAGAAAGAGTGGAATAACTTCGACTCGATCAACGTCGAGGTCACGCAGACCTACCTCGATGGCCGGCTCGGCTTCAATGCAGCCTACGACAAGCAGAGTTATCGCTCCGGTTACGCCAACGCCATCTCCACCGCGCGCGTGACCGTCGACGTCAACACCACCCTGCGCGACGGCTCCGCCAACCCCGATGTCGGCCGCCCCGTCATCATTGGCAACAGCTCCGGTAACATGACCAACAACAACCGCGAGGGCTATCGGGGCACCGGTTACTACAAGTTCAATCTCCGCGATCACCTTGGGAAAGACAGCGTTCTCACCAAGATTTTTGGCGAGCAGACCTTCACCGGGGTATTATCCAGCCAGCGCAACGCGAATTTCAGCCGCAACTTCAATCTCTATGCCTGGGATGCGTTGTCCTACGGCGGCCAGTTCAACAGTTCGCCCAGCTACAAGT
The DNA here is from genome assembly GCA_036568985.1 of Lacunisphaera sp. Taxonomy (GTDB): domain Bacteria; phylum Verrucomicrobiota; class Verrucomicrobiia; order Opitutales; family Opitutaceae; genus Lacunisphaera. The sequence continues at coordinate 4,993 of DATCRM010000089.1, forward strand.
CCTGGTGGGGGAGCCATTACATCGGCAGCAGCCTGATGAATGTGGCCAACTTCAATAGCATCCCCGAGACGGCCATTCAGGGAATCACGGCCGCCCAGACCCCGGCCGCGACCAGCAACACGCTGGTCGCAGACGACAACACCGCGAGCTGGCACAAAGCCACCGTCTCCACCGTCAGCTGGCTCGACAACATCGACAAACTCTACACGAGCGCCAGTCAGGGGTACGACGATACGATATCGAAATCGTTCGTGTGGCAGGGCAGACTGTTCAACGACGCTCTGATTCCTTTGTTCGGTTGGCGCGAAGACCACTACACGCGCTGGGACAAGCCGGGAACCGCGCCGCAAGCGAATTCCAAGTTCTTACCCAATGGTCCCTCGAGTGTTTGGACTAACGAAACGATGCCGTTCAGCCCTGCTTGGAGTTACTTCAGCAATCAATATTATCCCCAAGGCACCACTCCCATCAATGTCACCGAGCAGCGCCGCAGCTGGGGTTTGGTGCTTCACACCAGCCAGATCCTCGATCTGTTCCACTATCAGCTCCCCAAGGGCACCGAAGTCAGCCTCACCTACAATGACTCCAACAGCTTCCGTCCCTCGGATGTCGGCTTCGATGTCATGGGCAACAAGCTGCCTGCTCCCTCCGGCACGACACGGGAAAAGGGCTTCCTCATCAGCACGCTCGACAACAAGGTCTCCTTGCGGGTGACCTGGTACAAAACGATTCAGAAGAATACCAGCGTCAATGATCCCACCGGCATGATCTACTGGGCCAAGGCCGGCATGGTCCGCACCATTAACGCCATGGCCCAGGAAGCGTGGGGGATCAAAAACAACAACCAGACCACGCCCGAATGGCTCGTCAACGAGTGGATGTTCGGCAGCAAAACGACTCCGGCGGCGATCCCGGCGGATTGGAAGACGTCGTGGTCGCCCGCCCAGCTGGCCGCGGCCTTGGCCGGACCGCTTCCCCTGCGCCGTGCGGCCACCCCCGGCGATCCCTCCTTTGTCGCCCAAGGCACGATCAATCCGGCCACCGGAATGGCTTACTTGTCGCCCTACCTTGCCCCGGACGAAATCGAGTTCCGCGCGCAATGGTTCGCCGCGCGCACGGATGCCCAGTGGTTTGGCCCGATGGACCCGGCGTGGGTGGCGGCCGAAGGGTTCAAGAAAGTGACGGGCGACGACTACCGCATCTGGGGTGAGGGCGGCGCGATTCCCAATCAGAAACTCACCAACGACCTTATTTCCAAGGGTGTCGAATACGAACTCACCGCGAATCTGACTCCCAACTGGCGTTTGACCCTGAACGCCTCTCGCAATCAGGCCGTACGGGCCAACATCCTGGGCGATTGGGCGGACTTCATCGCGAAGAACAAGGCCATTTGGTTCGATGGCTACAACAACACGCCCGAATCCGAACTCAACTACTGGACGATCGACGGTTATGCCGACATCCGGCACTGGACGGGTGATGTCTATGGTTCGGATCTGGCGGGCAACCGAATGATGAACGCCGTGTACGGACCGTACCAAAACCTGCAGGCGGCGAATGGTCAGGCGGTCAACGAACTCCGCAAATGGCGCTGGAACATGGTGACGAACTACACGTTCAGTCAGGGCTGGGCCAAGAACATCAACATCGGCGGCGCCGCGCGCTGGCAGGACAAGGCCGCCATCGGCTACTATCCGAAATACAATCCCGACGCATCCATCTGGGTGACGGATGTCACGAAGCCCATCTATGCGCCGAGCGAGACCAACTACGATGCCTGGATCGGCTATGAGCGGAAACTGCGCCACGGCATCACGTGGGGCATCCAGCTCAATGTGCGGGATCTCTTCGCGAAGAGCAGCCTGATTCCGATCGCGGCGAATCCGGATGGCACGGTCGCCCAAGTCCGCATCCCGAGCGAAACCACCTGGCAGCTCACGAATACCTTCAAATTCTGACCTTCCTGAAACGCGGCGGGCCTCTTCATCGGGGCCCGGCTCGGGTTCAGCCGGGGACAAGGCAATAATGACCGGATAACCGCCTCGGTGGTTATCCGGTTTTTCCTTGGCCGATGCTTGCCAGTCCTTCACGCCTGCGCATGCTCGCCCCCGCACGTAACATTGAGATGAGCGATTATTCTCGGTCACGGTTTAGCGCGCGGAATTTCGCGGCAGTAATATGCCTCGCGTTGCTGGCGCCCGGCGTCCGGGCCGCCGAACCCACCGCGCCGATTCTCCTGACCACGGCGGCGGAGGTGCGAGCGTTGACGGAGGCGGAGGCGCGCCATGGAATCCCGGTGCGGTTGCACGGCGTTTTCATGGGGGAAGCGGATCCGCGGGGCATCGCCTTCGTCATCCAGGATGAAACGGATGGCATCTACATCCAGGGGCCGGCGGCGCTGGTGGCGGAATTGGGCCGGGGCGATCTGTTGGAGGTGGAAGGCGTGAGCGATCCCGGCGGATTTGCTCCCTACGTGGTGGCCCACCAGATTCGCAAAACCGGGCGCAGACCGATTCCCGAGCCGATCCGGGTCAGCCTGGATGAATTGAACGCGGGCCAGATGGACGCGAAGTGGGTCGAGATTGCCGGAATTGTCCGCAGCGTCGAACCGACGGCCCCCAGCGATCAGGCCGCGCCGCCGCCCGGGACGCGCTACACGGCACCGTCCAACCCGCCTGCCCAACCGGGCGATCGTAAGGTCAAAATGAAACTGGCCGCGGGGAGCGCCCGCGTGGTTGTGGAACTGGACGGCGGATCCAATCCGGAGGATTACGTGGGAGCCGAAGTGCGGCTGCGGGGACTTTGCTTCAATCTGCACAATCGCAACCGGCAGTTCGTGCGACCTTTCGTGCAGGTGCCCCGCGGAGTCGGGATCGTGGTGGAAAGGCCGGCGCCAGAGAAACCGTTCGATGACGAGCCGCGCCCCGTGGCGAGCTTGTTCGGGTTCGAGCAACTGCAGCTCGCGGAAAAGCACAGCCATCGCGTGCATGTGCGCGGCATCGTGGTTTATCACCGGCCGGGCGCCGTGCTGTGGGTGCGCGACGGCGACCAGAGTTTGCGCATAGAAACCGCCCAGCGGGAGCCCCTGGAGCCGGGCGACGAGGTCGATGTCGTCGGGTTTCCGGCCCGGAGTGAATACAGCGCCGAACTCGAGGACGCCACTTTCAGGAAGAGGGCCTCCCGTCAGGCTCTCCTGCCGCATGTGTTGACGGATATCTCCAGTGCACTGCGCAACGATGCGGACCTCGTGCAATTGGAGGCCCGGCTGGTCGAAGTGCGTCGTTTTCTGGACAGCATCGCGCTGACCTTGGATTGGCGGCAGACCACGATTCGGGCGCAGATGTATCTGCCGGAAAACGTTCCGGCGCCGGTGAACTGGCTGCCCGGCAGCCTCGTCAAGGTGTCCGGCGTGTGTTCGGTCAAGACGGACGAGGCCCGCCCGCTCGGCGGATTATGGGAACCGCATTCGTTCGAATTGTTGCTGCGGTTTCCCGCGGATCTGACGGTGATCCAGCCGCCCCCGTGGTGGAATGCGGGCCGCGTGGTGTGGCTCCTCTCCAGCTTTCTGGCTCTGGCGATCGGTTCGGTTGCCATGGTCATGCTGGCTTCGCGGCGGCGGTTGAAGGATCAGGAGCACCACCGGGCCATGGCGGAAACGGAATTCACCGCGATCCTCAATGAACGCAACCGTGTGGCGCGGGAAATTCACGATACGCTATCGCAGAATTTGGGAGCGATTTCCGTCCAGCTGGAGCTGGCCCGCACGCATGCCGCGGAGATCGGGGCGGCGGCGCTCAACCATATCGGGGCCGCCCACAAACTCGCGCGCTTGGCGCTGGCCGATGCCCGCGACTCGATCTGGAACATGCGTTCCCATGTGTTGGAGCGGTGCGATCTCGGGGAAGCGTTGGAAGGCATTCTCAAGCGCATGACCGAGGGCACCCCGGTGACGCCGAACATGCGGGTCGAAGGCGCGCGCCGGCGCCTGGCGCCCGTCGTCGAAAACAATCTGCTGCGGATCGGCCAGGAAGCGATCACCAATGCCAGCAAGTACGCCAAGCCCACCCGGATCGACGTCACGCTGGCGTTCGAGGGCCGGATCGTCCGCTTGGTCGTCGAAGACGACGGCGTGGGTTTCGTGCAGGAGGCGCAGCCCAGCAAGGATCGCCGCAATTTCGGATTGGTGGGCATCAAAGAGCGCACCGAATTGTTGGGCGGTCGCGCCGAGATCAAAAGCGCGCCCGGGCAGGGCACCCGCGTGGTCGTGACCGTGCCGGTCTGATCCGCCTTGGGCCGCTAAAATAGGCCGTTGGGTTGGAGCGGAGCGACCGGCAGGCCGGCAAGCTGACGGCGGCCAGGCCTCTGCCACAGGCTTGGTCCTCGCGGGATCCGCGCAATCGGAGGTAGCGCGCTGACCTCAACGCCCTTTGTCGCGAACGGTGGAAGCAGATCGAGCAGCGCGCGAGGGACCAGCACACTTCGGCCTTTGCGACGACAATCCTGCTCCGAGGCGAACTTCGACTGCACCGGTACGGTTCAGCCTCCTTCCCGGCGAGGGGACAAAAACTGTAGCATGTTCCTGCGGTAGTCTCCCCGCCGTGAGTCTGTTAGTCTGCAGGGAACGCTGCGTCCATCGGACGACGCGGCGCTGTTAGCCACCCCCTGTACAACCCTAACCCTCACGCGACGCAGCCAACCGTGTCGCCCAACCCCCATGCACTTGTTAAAGTCACTAAAGCGGCGCCTCTTTGAGATGCTCGCGTTTCCCGCGAGCGTCGCCGCGGTCACCCTGCTCTTCTCGCTGGCGTCCCCTGTATCCGCCGCCACGCCGATGCAGACCTATGTCGAGGACATGCAACCCGGCGTGAATTACGGCAACACCTACGATGCCGCGCCCAATGAAACCTCCTGGGGCAACGCTGCCATCACCCAGGCATATGCCGACGGGCTTGTCGCCCGTGGCTACAAGAGTATCCGGATGACGGTCACGTGGCGGGACCACATTGGACCGGGGCCCGCCTACACCATCGATCCTGCGTGGATGACCAAGATCCAACAGGCGGTCGATATCTCGCTCAGCGCCGGCCTGTATGTGGTGCTGAATGCTCACCACGACTCGGGCTGGGTCAGCGATTACGGTTGGGATCCAGTCGGAGTGAAGGCCAAGTTCGACGCGCTTTGGCTGCAAATCGCCACTCAATTCAAGGACTATCCGGACACCCTCTCGTTCGAGAGCATCAATGAACCGGGATTCCGGGGATCGAATGGGGGCAGTGATCTGCCTGATGCGCAGATGGCGATCCTTCTCGATGAGGTGAATACGAACTTCGTCCACCTCGTGCGCGCTTCCGGTGGCAACAACGCCACCCGGCCGCTCGTACTGCCCACGATTTACACCCGCAGCGACCAACCGATGCTCGATTCGCTCAAGAGCACGATCACGAACCTCAACGATCCCAACCTGATCGCGACCATCCACTACTATGGCTGGTATCCCTTCAGCGTTAACCTCGGCGGCTACACGACGTTCGACGAGACCTCGATTTACTGGCTCCATACGCCACTCGATGCGGCATACAACACGTTCGTGGCTGCCGGCATCCCCGTCATTGTCGGCGAATTCAGCGTGCTCGCTGGTGGGACCGTACAACGCGGTGAGCAACTCAAGTATCACGAGTATGTTCAGGCCTATGGCCGCTCCAAAGGCATGACCATGATGCTCTGGGATACTGGTGGGATTTCCGATCGCAACACGCAGGACTGGAAGAATCGCGATCTCGGCGAGATCATGATGCAGGCCGTGGTTGGTCGCGCGATCACGGCGGAAAGCGACATGCTTTTCGTCAAGGCCGGCACTCCGGTTCAGGACACGGTCGTCAATCTCAAGCTCAACGGCAACACGCTCGTCTCGGTTGACGACAACGGAACGATCCTCACGCCGACCACGGATTACACGATTTCCGGCGACATCCTGATTCTGAAGAAGCACGTCCTCGCCAAGTATGCCACGGGGGCCTACGGTGAAAAGGCCACGCTGAAACTCAACGCCAGCGCCGGCCCGGCGTGGAAAATCTTCGTCCGGTATTTCGACACTCCCGTGGCCGGCGCACTGACGACCGTCACCGGTGGACCGATCTCCATCCCGGTCGCGTTCAAGGGCGACCTCCTCGCCACGATGGAAGCCAAGTATTCCACCGGCGGCAACGTGGGCGGAACGAGTTGGACCTCGTTCCAGCCGTTCGGCGGAGATTTCAAGCCGGACTACGCCAATAACACGATCGTCCTTCAGGAATCCTTCCTCCACAACGCGCCTCCCAACAGCACGGCCAATCTCGCGTTCTACTTCTGGAGCGGCAAGGTTGTGACCTATCAGATCCAAATCGCGCCGGCCACCAGCGTAGGCAGCACCGATCTGCCCATCTACGGTGACGGTTTCGCGAGCGGCTGGAGCGCTACGGGCGGTTGGGGTGGTTGGGGCGCATTCGAGAACGTGGCCAACACCACGACGGTCCACTCAGGGACAACGTCGATTTCGACGTCTCCGGTGGGCTGGGCTGGTCTCTTATTTGCGAACTCAACGCCAGTGGATACCTCGAGCTACCGTACTGTGGTTTTCTGGATCCACGGTGGGACCACGGGCGGCCAGAATCTCGGCTTCGGGGCAGTCCCGAGCGGCAATTGGAATATCCCCACCAGTTGGGTGAATATCAGGCCAGTGGCGAACACTTGGCAGAAGGTCGAAATCTCGCTCGCCGCCCTCGGCGTCCAAGGCAGAACGGATATCGACCATTTCTACTTCCAGGATTGGTCAGGAAGTGGCGCGGCGACCTTCTATCTCGACGATATCAAGTTAACGACGGCGTATCCCTCGACGGCAATGGTGCTCACCGGCACCCCCAATTCGCCCGCGTCGCCGTTCTCGATCACCCGCAGCGGCTTCACCCTCAACCGTCGCACGAATCGCATGGTGCAGACCGTGACGGTGAAAAACACGAGTGCGAACACCGTCACCGGACCGATCTACCTCTCCCTGGACGCGCTGTCCTCGAATACGACGCTGGCCAACGCGTTCGATATCGCTCCGACCGACCGGCCCTATGTGCAGGTCACTGCCGGCAGCCTGGCTCCGCAAAAGTCTGTTGCCGTGACTCTCGAGTTCAGCGTCCCGCCCGTCGGCGGCATCACCTACGACGCACGCATCCCGCTCAATGGCCTCAGTCCGTGAACCTAATCCACCTCCATTCCTCGTTACCATCATGAATCCTTCCATCCCCATGAAAATCACCCTTCGTGCCATCGTCCTCTTCGCGGCCTTGATCGTCACGGTCGCGGCCAAGGCGGATTCCAGCTTCAGCGTCTCCCTCGATACGAGCACGCTCATCGGCAATCCCGCCGGCCCCTATGCGCTGGATTTCCAGCTCAATGACGGGGCCGGAGTGGGCGACGGCAACAACACGGCCACGTTGAGCAACTTCCAGTTTGGCGGCGGCAGCGCCTCGGGCAGTCCTACCTGGTTCGGCGGCGCCTCGGGCAGCCTTGCTTCCGGCGTGACGCTCAGCGACACGAGCCCTTTCAATGAATTCTACCAGCTGTTTGTGCCCGGAGCCTGGTTGTCGTTCAGCGTCCACCTGTCCACCAATTTCATTCCTGGTGGCACCCCGGATCTCTTCAGCTTCGCCATCCTCGATGGAAATTTGCTGAACCTCGCAACGCAATCGCTGGGCTCGGACACCTTTCTCGAGGCCAACATCGACAGCGCCACGCCCGCCGTCACAACCTTCGCGAGCGCGGATGGAAGCATCGGCGCTCCGCGGGTGCCCGAGACCCTCAACTGCGGTCTTTGGGCCGGCGGGCTGATGCTGCTGGGGGCGATTGCCCGCCGCCGGTGTCACGTGAGCTAAGCGAACCGTCAGCATTCCCCTGTTGCGTTCCGGCATGCGCCGATTCGTTTCTGTCCGCTCTGCGACTCTGATGGTCGCCAGCCTCTTCGCGTTGAGGCTGGCGACCCAGCCTTTGGCGGCGGCTTCTGGAGTCCGTGCAATCACCGCCGACTGGAGCCAGGTGGCGGGCCCGATGAATCGGATGTCGCAGTTTTGCGTGGGTGCGGGTCGCGCCAACGAGGGCCTGCGGGCGGACTGGCAGCGCCAGCTCCGGCGGGTGCGGGATGACTGCGGCTTTCGCTACATCCGGTTTCACGGACTGTTCTGCGACGACATGGGCGTTTACTTCGAGGACGAGGACCGTGCGATCTACAACTGGCAGTACATCGACGAACTTTTCGACTTCCTCCAGAGCATCGGCATGAAACCATTCGTCGAGCTTGGTTTCATGCCGTCGGCGCTGGCGAGCGGCTCACAGACGATCTTCTGGTGGCGGGGCAATGTGACCCCTCCGAAGGACTACGCCAAATGGGAGGCGCTCATCGCGGCCTTCGTGCAGCATTGCACCGAACGCTACGGCCGCGAAGAGGTGCGCTCGTGGTATTTCGAGGTGTGGAACGAGCCGAACCTCGACGGTTTCTGGATGGGTAATCCCGAAAAAAAGCCCTACGACGAGTGGGCTCCCGCCGCGCGCGCCGAGTACTTCAAGCTCTACGCCTCGACGGCCCGGGCGGTGAAATCGGTGGATTTTTCGTATCGCGTCGGCGGCCCCGCGACCGCCGGCGAAGGCTGGATCGATGAAATGCTCGCATTTTGTGCCGAGCAGCACGTGCCGCTCAATTTTATCAGCACGCATAGCTACGCCACGCAGAGCGGTTACCTGGACGAACACGGCACGATGGGCACCGTGTTTTCCCCCGATCGCGACGCGATCACCGCCGGGGTGCGCCGGGTGAAAGACAAGATCCGGCGGTCGTCGTTTGCCCAGGCCGAGCTCCACTACACCGAGTGGAGCGCTTCATACACACCCGCGGATCCGATTCACGACAGTTATCACAGCGCCGCGTTCATTCTCGACAAGATGCGCAACATCGGAACCACCGCCAACTCGATGTCGTATTGGACATTCACCGATATCTTCGAGGAGGCCGGCCCGCGTACCACGCCATTTCACGGCGGCTTTGGGCTGCTGAACTACCAGAACCTGCGGAAGCCGGCCTACTTCGCCTACCAGTTCCTGCACCAGCTTGGCGATACCCTGTTGGTCTGCGATGATCCGGCCGCATTTGTTTGCCGCAGTCGATCCGGCGCGTTGCAGGTTCTTTTTTGGGACTTCACGATCACGCACCCCGGTCCATCGGTCAACAATCAGGAATTTTACCGCACCGACCAGCCCTCGCGGCCCACTACGCCCGCTGAGTTGAAGCTCACCGGCCTGATGAAAGGCCCCTACCGCCTGTTCGGCACCAAGGTCGGCTACCGGGCCAATGACGTGCAGACGGCTTGGCGCGAGATGGGTTCACCGGCGCAACTTACCCGGCAACAGGTCCACGCGCTAAGCTTGGCGTCTTCCGGCCTGCCCTCGCTCGTCGAGGCGATCGAGGTTGGACCGGACGGTAATTTCTCCCGGCGATTCGAGATGAGGGAGAACGACGTCTGGTTCCTCGAATTGTGTCCTCTCTGACTTTCTCCGTCCGACCTCAACTAACACCAACCATCACCCCCTGAACACGCGATCGCGGACGGTTCATCCCACCCCCTCAAGCAACCCCTAACTCCTAAAATGAAAAAGTTGAACAATCGCTACATGCTGGCGATGCTATCAGCACTGTCCCTCGGGACGGCTCCGCTCTGGGCGCAAACTGCGCCCAAGGAAGGAACTGTTCCTGTCCAGAAAGATGAAAAAGCCGACGAAGATGTAATAACGCTGTCGCCTTTCGTCGTGTCCGCCGAGGAAGACGACGGTTACCTGGCGACCGCCACCTTGGCCGGTTCGCGCGTGCGCACCGAGATGAAGGATATCGCCTCGTCGATCACCGTCGTCACGAAGCAATTCATGAACGACATCGGCGCCGTCAACAACACCTCGCTGCTGACCTACACGACCAACACCGAGGTCGGCGGCCTCTACGGCAACTTTGCCGGCGTCGGCAACACCTTCATCGACGGTGCGGCGGAAGGTCCCACGAACCTGCTGCGGCCTCAGACCAACACCCGCGTGCGCGGGCTCGATTCGGCCGACAACACCCGCGATTACTTCCTCACGGACATCCCTTGGGACGGCTACAACATCGGCCGCGTGGACATGCAGCGTGGTCCGAATTCGATCCTCTTCGGCATTGGCAGTCCGGCGGGCATCGTCAACACGAGTGTGAACACCGCCGGTTACAAGACCGAAGGATACGTCCAGAATCGGATCGATAAATTCGGCAGCTTGCGGAATTCCGCCGATTATAACCAGGTGCTGGTCTCCAAGGAGCTGGCCGTGCGCATCGCCGCGGTGGATGATTACTCGAAGTATCGCCAGAAGCCGGCCTTCAACCGCAATCGGCGCGTTTTCGGCGCCCTCCGCTGGGATCCCCAGTTCTTCGGCAAGGACAGTTCGGCCCGCACCAGCATCCGCGCCAACACGGAGCATGGCGAGGTCAAGGCCAACCGCCCACGCAGCCTGCCGCCGATCGACCGCCTGACTCCGTTCTTCGATACGGACAAGGTTAACAAGCAATTCTACGATGCCCAAGACGCCGACGCGGCCGGCATCCTTGCGTATCGCACGAAACCGGGAGCGGCGACAAACTACTGGATCGCCGGCGGTCGGGGACTTGGAGAATGGGACTCTCCCGTCGTATTCTTCAACAACACCGCGACGCCCAACTCTGCGCAACAGGGCCGCCCCAGGGGTGGTCAGTATGCTTCCTCCGGTGCCGCCTTCGGCAACTTCTTCCCGGTGGGCATCACGACCTACAACGCGTGGGCCACGGATCTCGACCGTTGGGGCCCGACGAACGGGCTCCCGGCCAGTGTGCTCGATCCCGTCGCCGGTGCATCGAAAGGCTTCTACAAGACGAAACAGATCATCGATCCCAACATCTTCGATTTCTACAACATCCTGCTTGATGGCCCGAACAAGAAGGAATGGCAGGGTTGGAAGTCCTTCAATGCCGCGTTGGAGCAGACCTTCTTCAATAATCGCGTGGGTTTCGAGGCAGTCTACGACCGTCAGAAGTACCACGACGGCAGCGAAGGCCTCCTCGGATGGGCGCCGTCCCTCAGCGTCGATATCATGAAGAACACCATGCAGTATCCCGGCGTCTATACCGACCTGGCGGTGAAGAACCCGAATGCCGGGCGCGTGTACACCAGCGGCTCGGGCAGCGGCGGCAGCCGCGAGACCGACCGCGAGAACATCCGCTTCACCGCGTTCGGCGAATTGCGCGCGAAAGACTATCTCGGCGATGGCCGGCTCAGCCGCATCTTGGGTCGTCACATCGTCACCGCCCTCTACTCCCAGGAACAATACGACACCGAGGACCGCAGCTGGAAGCGTTACGCCGCCAGCAACGCCTGGACTGATCTGATCCTCAACCCGGCGCGCCGCTCCGTAAACGAACAGGTGCCCGCCCCCATGGGGATCGAGCAGATCACCTACCTCACCGGTAACGTGACGGGATTCGCCAGCGCTTCGCAATTGCACATCCCGGGCATCGCTGAACTTCAGGCTCCCCCGTCCACGCTGTCCGCCAAGTACTACGATTCCCATTGGAAATGGCCCACGGATCCGAGTCATCCGGACTACGTCGATCCCAACGCCGTCTGGTCGAACCCCACGGGTTCGACTCCCACGCCCAACAATTCAACGCAGGCGTCGAATCCCGCCAACTACGTTGGCTGGGTGGATACTACCATCAACGTGTTGAATGCCGACAAGGGCGACATCAACGATCTCTATACCTCCGCATCCAAGCATCGGGCGAAAACCTATTCCCGGGCGCTGACGTGGCAGGCCTATCTGCTGGATGACGTGCTGGTCGGCACCGGCGGCTGGCGCAGGGACACCATCAAGATACGCGCTGGCTACCCGGATCAGGAAATCATCACCAAGACGGGAATTCCTTCGATGAACTACGGTCTCGATCCGCAGGAAGAGGACGGTGTTAAATCCGGCGAAAACGTCAGTTGGGGCGTGGTGGCGCATCTCCCGAAGAAACTTCGCGAAAAATTGCCGTGGGGTTCCAACATCAGCGTCGGCTTCAATAACAGCAACAACAACCGCGTTGAAAACCGTTATGGATTCAGCGGCCAGGCGCTGCCGAACGCCAAGGGACACTCACGCGACTACAGCCTCGTGCTCAGCACGCTCGACGACCGGCTGACCCTCAAGGTGGCCTACTACAAGAC
>DATCRM010000090.1:0-7342 GCA_036568985.1 Lacunisphaera sp.
TCGCGGGTTCGCCTCTTGGGACGAGGATGACCGCCGCGCCGCCGCAGCCCGCGGCGGCCGAGCCAGTCATCGCAATGATTGACTGACGTTATGCCTTTCCCCGCCTGACGGCGGGGAAAGGCAGCCCGGGGGCGAGCGCCACCGGCCACCCCGCCCAGTGGATCCTTCGCTGCGCTCAGGATGACGCATCGGGTTCAAAAATAACGCGCCTCGCCTGCCCATTTCACGCTTCCATGCCAAGGCACCACACCCCGTCACTCCGTGCCACCCCTCTTGAGCCGGAACGATTCAGTTCAACCACGAATGGACACGAAGGAACACGAATGAAAAACCAAGCCTCGATTCCGATCACCAAGTGGTGGCATGAGGACAGCGGTCCGGTTTGGACAACCCTCACCTTGGATTCGTGTGAATTCGTGTCCATTCGTGGTTCCTTACTGCATGGATCAGGGTTGAGAGGGGTTCCCGTAGGGCGGGGTGTGGCTGGCACGCCCGATTTTCAATTCATCGCCGCAGGCGTGTGAAATAAGCGGACTAGTGCTCGGAACGATTCCCCTTCTCCCATGACACCGTCCCCCGAGCCGAGACCGAACTCACGCCTCCCTTTTCCAGACGATGCGATGCGGGTGCCTGCAGTGCTGCCGGTGTTGCCGGTGCGGGATATCGTGCTCTTTCCCGGCGCGGAGGAAAGGATCCGGATCGGCCGTCCCGCCTCCATCCGCATGATCGAGGATGCGGTCGCCCACCGCGGGCCGATCGCCGTGTTTACGCAAAAATACGACGGTGCGGCGCGTCCGGCGCCGGACGAACTGTGCCGGATCGGCGTGGCCGCGGAAATCGGCGAAGTCGCCCCGCGGGAGAACGGTCTCGTGGACGTCGCGGTGCGTCCCTTCGCGCGCATCGCGGTCGTGCGCCTGATTTCGCACCGACCGCTCCTGCGCGCCGAGGTTGCGGTGGCGCGGACCACGGCGGCGGCCAGTCGTGACCGCCAGTGGCAGGCAACGGTGGCGGAATTGCGCAAAGCCGCCACGGATCTGTTTCACCGACAGGCGCGTCCGGCCGCTGAGACCGCCCGGCTGCAGCTTGCGCACATCACGGGCCCGGGGGCGCTGGCCGATTTCGTGGCGGCCCACCTCGCGCTGGATATCTCGGCGGAGCAGGATTTGTTGGAGGAGCTTGACGAGGCGCGGCGGGTCCGGGCCGTGTTGCTGCAGGTCGCGGACCAGCTGGAAATTGGCCGGCTTCGTCGAAAGATTCGCAGCGACGTGGAGGCGCGTTTCACGGCGAACCGGCGACAGGCCTATTTGCATGAGCAATTGCGGGTCATCCGCGAGGAACTGGGCGAGGATCGGAGCCCGGGAGAGCAACTCGGCGTGGAATTGCGCAAGCGGCTCGTGGCGGGCGGGCTGCCACCGGCGGCAATGGCGCGCGCCGAGCGCGAGCTCCAACGCCTGGCGGCGCTACATCCGGCCAGCGGCGACTACTTGCTCGTCGCCGACTACCTCGATCTGCTCGCCACGCTGCCGTGGCGGCAGGTGACGGCTGAGAACACCGACCTGGCGTCCATCCGCCGGGCGCTCGATGCGAGCCACTACGATTTGGAAAACGTGAAACAGCGTCTGATCGAACACGTCGCGGTGCGGCAGCGCAATCCGACCGGCAATTATCCCGTGCTCTGCCTGCTGGGTCCGCCAGGCGTAGGCAAACAGAGCCTGGCCCGGTCGCTCGCCGCGGCGCTCGGACGAACGTTTTCGATGTTGGCTTTGGGCGGAGCGCAGACCGAGGCAGAAATCCTCGGCAGCCATCGCACCCGTCCGGCGGCGACGCCCGGCCGGCCCATGCGGGAATTGCACCGTTTGAAAACGCGCAATCCGCTGGTGCTGCTCGCGGGGGTGGATCAGCTGCCGTCCGCCATGCAGGGCGATCCTGCACAAGGCCTCCTTGAGGTAATCGACCCGCGGCAAAATGGCGCCTTCACGGATCGCTATCTCGACGTGGCTTTCGATCTGTCGCAGGTGTTTTTCCTGGCGACGGCGCAGTATGCCGACGACATCCCGGCGGTTCTCCGGGAGCGTTTGGAAATTGTCCGTTTGCCCGGCTACAGCGACGAGGACAAGCGGATCATCGCGCGCGATCACCTGCTCCCGTGCCAGCAAGCCGAGCACGGCTTGAAGCCCGAGCAATGTCGCTTCGAGGATGAGGCCTTGGACCTGATCATCACGGATTACACGCGGGAAGCGGGCGTGCGCGGTCTGGACCGACGACTGGGTGCGGTGTGCCGGGCCATTGCGGTGCGGCTGACGGCGGAGCAGGGAACTTTCGGAGGCAAGGTAACGCCGGGCCTGATCGAGGAGATTTTCGGCCCACCGCGTTTTCTGCGCGAAGCGAGATTGGCCACCGCCAATCCCGGCGTGGCGACGGGGCTGGCCTGGACCAGCGCCGGCGGGGAAATCATGCATATCGAGGCGCTGCGGTTTCCGGGCAAGGGACAGATCCAGCTCACCGGCCAGATCGGGGGTTTGATGAAGGAGAGCGCCCAAGCGGCGCTGAGCCTGCTGAAGAGCCGGGCGGGGGCGCTGGACATCGACTTGAACGACCTGCTCGATAGCGACGTGCACGTGCATGTCCCGGCCGGGGCGGTGCCCAAGGATGGACCGTCCGCGGGCATCGCGATTTTCGCCGCCATGGTCTCGTTGTGGACCGGACAGACGGTGCGCGCGGATGTGGCCATGACGGGAGAGATCACCTTGCGCGGGCTTGTCCTGCCGGTCGGCGGGCTCAAGGAAAAGATCCTCGCGGCCCAGCGGGCGGGCATCCCGGCAGTGATTCTCCCGCGGTTGAACGAGAAGGATCTGGCCGAGGTGCCGGCGTCGGTCCGCGAGTCCATGCGTCTGGTCCCGGTGGAAACGGTGGACGAGGTCATGAAGGCGGCGTTGAATCCCAAGCCATCTCCTCCGCCGCGCGGGAAGAAATCACGGAGCCGGGGGTGAACGGATGCAGGTGCAGCCGTGTCGGCGCAGAAGGCGAAGCGCGGTTCCGATTGTCAGGTCCGGGTCGTCAGTCGGTGCCGAGGACGACGTCGACGTTGCCATGGATCGCACTCGAGTAGGGACTCGATTGGTGAGCGAGGTGCATGAGATGTTCGGCGCGATGCCGGTCCATGCCGGGCACTGCGGCCCGCATGCGCACGTGGAGGAAAAAGGCCCCTTGTTCATCCTCGATCAGCGAGACCTGCGCCATCACGGTGAGGCCTTCGATGAAGCAATGGGAGCGCTTGGCGGCATTCTGCATCGCGGCAAAAAAACAGGCGGCATAGGCGCCGGCGAAGAGGTGTTCCGGGGTGACCGCTTCCGGACGGCTCGCCGTTGACAGGGAAAGATCGAGCGATCCGGAGGGAGTGAAGATGCGGCCGTCGCGTCCTCCCTCCGACAAGACTTCGGCCACATGAACGGTCTTTTTCATGACACCGAAGGTAGCATCGGCGCGATGGGGAGAAAATGAGGGATTGTCCGGCAACGGTGGTCGGTCTTTCTCCGGGATCGGGCGTCTGACGCGGGATCGTCGGCGGTTGGCCGTAGTCTTAATCATGAGGCGAGGCGACGTGCACGAGGGTGGGTTTGCGCACGGCCGGCTTGCGTTCGACCTGGTCGGGTTCGGCGTGCTTGGTCCGCACAAAGGGCGGCAGTTTCACAGAGCGGCCGGAGCGGCCTGACTCGAAGATCGCCTCGATCACGCGCAGGTCGGCGAACCCTTCCTCGCCGCTGGGCTCGGGTTCCGTGTTCTGCAGCACGCAATCGGCGAAGGCGTCAATCTCCCCGCCAAACTGGTCGGTATGGGGAAAAGTTTTTTCCTTGGGCTTTTCGTCAATGGTGACCACCTGGCGCAAGCCGGAGGCATACTCGAAGGCTGGCTCCAGCACGATGTCGCCCTTGGTGCCCACCCACTGGCAGCGGGAGACGCTGCTGGCGCCGAAGCTCACCGTGAAGGAGGCGAGCCGGCCTTCCGGAAAACGCAGCAGCACGGAGGCGGTTTCCTCGACTTCCCGGAAGCGCGGATCCTTGGTGCGAGCGAGGAAGGCGGACACCTCGACGGGTTCGGCGCCGAAGAACTGGCGGGCGGCGTTGACGCAGTAGATGCCGATGTCGTAAATCGGGCCGCCGCCGCGCTCTTCTTGCAGGCGGATATTCGCCGGGTCGGTGACCTGATAACTGAAGGCGCTCGTGAAGTAGCGGGCCTCGCCGAGTTTGCCTGATCGTATGAGTTCGATCGTGGCAAGGTGGGCCGGTTCGAAATGCAGGCGATAGGCGGTCATGAGCCGGACCCCGTGCATCCTGGCGGTCCGCACCATCAGTCGGGCTTCCGACGGATGATCGGCGAGAGGCTTCTCGCAGAGAATATGTTTGCCTGCGGCCGCGGCGCGCAGGGCGCAATCGCAATGCAGGTCGTTGGGTAGCGCAATGTAGACGGCCTCGATCGATGGATCCGCCAGGCAGCGGTCGAAATCGTCGTAGCTGTAGGTCTGCGCGACCGAGTATTGTTTGGCCAGCTGCTTCAGTTTTTTCGGATCGCCGGAAACCAAGGCGGCCAGCTCGGCTTTCCTGGCCTGTTTGAAGCCGGGCAGCACCGCCACTTGGGCGATATGACCAAGTCCCACGAGGGCGAAGCGGATTTTTCGGTCGTTTGTCTCGGCGGTAGGAGAGGTGTCTGAGGAGGTGGATTTCATGGTCGAAAAGAGGGCGTCCCGGAGGATGGTTGCGGAGCAACTGCTCGCGCGATCACTCCGGAGTCTAGGAGTGCCCAGCGCCCGCCGGGATCAGGGGATTCCCGTGGGGACGCATCAAGGGATTGCCCAACGTCGGCACGCTTGGTGGGAGAATCGAATGAAATCCCTCGGAAATAACCTGATGTTCCGTGAGCCATTTTTCCGGTCTCAATGACTGGGGATCGGGCGGATGGGCGGGTCCGCGGCGTTGGGTTACGCTTTTGGAGTTAGGTAACTCAAATCAATCCAACCTCAAAACATCACGATTATGGCATCAAATTACGACCCATCGATCGCACGCCCCGATCAGGGCGCGCAGAAATCCCAGCAGACCGATACCCCGGCCAAGAATCCTGCACCGCCGGCGCAAAACCAAGTGACCCGTCAAGCCCAGCCCCGGAACCCGTCCGATCAGGGCAACCAGTCCGGACGTCAGCAATCCGCCGGCGCAAACGAGGGTTCCCAGCGCCGCAGCGCGTCGGGTAGCGGCTCGATCGACGACAAGAACGAACGGCGCGCAATGACGCAACAGGATCCCCAGAAGCGTTCATCCGAGGACGTGGAAGAGGATCAAGACGTCGAGCGCCGCGGCGAGGACTGACGCGATCCCCGCCGGAATGTGGTGTCAGTTCGTAGGCCAGCGACCCTGCGCGCGCTCCCATGGGCGCCGTGGTACGCTGGCCTACTGCTTTTGGATGTGGCAAGCAGGCCCGGTGAATTCTCCCTCGGGCGAACTGTTAGCCTGACGAAGGATGTCGTTTTGTAAACTTGCACGGCAGCTCTATTCGCCGACCTGAAACAGAATGGTAAAAGTTAACGTGGCACCCGGGCGCGCTTCATGTGTCAGGCATGTAGCCCATGAAGCCTATCAAACGCACCGTGAAAAAATCCGACCTTCCCGATAACCCCAAAGCTGTACTTGTCGGGTCAAATGCGCCGGTTCCGGCCTCAACGGGGTCCAAGGTCGTCCGCATCCTCTTGGTTGATGATCATCCGCTGATGCGCCAGGGCATCAAGGCGCTCATCCAGGAAAACCGGCGTTTCGAAGTCTGCGGGGAAGCCGAAAGTGCGCCGCGGGCGCTGGAGCTGGTGAACAAGCTTCAGCCGGACCTCGCGATCGTCGATATCTCGCTGAAATCGACCAACGGGATCGAACTGACCAAGGGCATGCGCACCCAGTGTCCCACGATGCAAGTGCTGATCATCTCGATGCATGATGAGGATGTGTATGCCGAGCGGGCTCTCCGCGCCGGTGCGATGGGATACGTCATGAAGCACGAAGCGGGGGAAAAGATCGTCGAGGCGATGGAGCAGATATTGCGCGGTGAAGTACACCTTAGCGATCGCGTCAAAGGGCGCATGCTGCACCGTTTCGTCCAGCATCGGACCAATGTGTTGATCTCACCGATGGACAAGCTCAGTGACCGCGAGATGGAAGTATTCCAACTCTTGGGCAACGGCTATGGCACCCGGGAAATCGCCAGTCTCCTCAACCTCAGCGTGAAAACCATCGATTCCTATCGCGAGCATCTGAAGGAGAAACTCAGTCTCGCCACGGGCAACGACCTCGTGCGTCATGCGATCCAATGGACGAAGAGCCAGTCCCTCTGATGGGCGTCACTCGTACCAGTCGTTGCGGGTGAGTGGCAGCCGGGCGTGACCTTCGGCGTCGGGTTTCACCAGCAGCGTCTGGTAGATGGCCAGGTCTCCATGCGCGAAACCATGGGCCGAACCGGCCATGTACAGCCGCCAGATGCGGTACGTCCGCTCGTCCACGAAGGCTAAAGCCGCTTCATGCGCCGCTTCGAGCCGACGGATCCAGTGCCGCAGGGTGAGCGTGTAGTGCTCGCGCAGGTTTTCGACGTCCCGTACTTCCAAGTCGGCCGACGCAGCCGCCGCCGTTACGACCGGCAAGGGCGGTATGTCGGAATCGGGGAAGACATAGGCGTCCACGAAAGACGGGCCACGAAAACGGTCGGCCCGCCGGCCTTCACTGATCGCGTGATTCAGGAACACCCCGCCAGGCCGGAGCAGGGTGGCAGCGGTCCGGAAATATTCCGGCAAATGCTCCCGTCCCACGTGTTCGGCCATGCCGACGCTCACGATGGCATCAAACCCGCCAGTGGGCGGCCGGACGTCGCGGTAGTCGCGCAGTTCGATTTTAACGCGGCCGCTTGCACCGGCATCCCGGACGCGCTCGGCAGCGAGCGTCGCCTGCTCCGTGCTGAGCGTCACGCCCGTGACCTGTACGTGATAGTGTCGGGCGGCATGAATGGCCAAGCCACCCCAGCCGCACCCGATGTCGAGCAGTTGCTGGCCGGGCCGCAGCCGCAGCTTGCGGCAGAGATGGTCGAATTTATCGATCTGGGCGCGATCCAAGTCGTTCCGCTCGTCGGTGAAATAGGCGCACGAATAAACCATCTGGGAATCGAGCCACAGACGGTAGAAGTCGTTCGAGACGTCATAGTGAAACGATACCGCCTGTCGGTCGCGTTCCGGTGAGTGCGGGGGGCCATCCAGGGCGGCGGTCCGGGCTTCGTCGTGGGGATCGCTGGCCGGCGGGAGCCGCATCAGCCGGTA
>DATCRM010000091.1:0-3720 GCA_036568985.1 Lacunisphaera sp.
GGACCGCTCCACCCACGCCCGCGCCTTGCTGACCCTGCCGCTCGACGTATCCTCCCGGGTGGGACTGATCAATGTGCTGAGTCTTTGTGCCGACCAACCGGCCCTCGACACCGCCAAAACATTCCTCGCCGATCCCGCCACCACGGCTGCGGCACAGGACGCGGTGGACGCGATCACGTCCAATCTGTCAGGACCGCCCACATTCGCCGCTTCCAGTTCGCC
The DNA here is from genome assembly GCA_036568985.1 of Lacunisphaera sp. Taxonomy (GTDB): domain Bacteria; phylum Verrucomicrobiota; class Verrucomicrobiia; order Opitutales; family Opitutaceae; genus Lacunisphaera. The sequence goes on from DATCRM010000091.1 coordinate 223, forward strand.
GGAAACCGCCTCCCGGGCCAGCGATGGCAATATGAAAACTTTCTGGATGGCGCCCATCGTTCCCGGCGAATGGCTTCGCGCCGACCTGCATAATTCCCGTCCCATCCGGAAGATCACCCTCGAGCATGCGGCCCGTGAGTGGGACTTTCCGGCCAACATCGACGTCTTCGTCAGCGATGATCCCAATCAACCCGGTGAAGCCCGGGTGCAGGTCGAGGGCACGCGCTACCGCACCATCGTCACCCTGCCCGCCGGCACGCACGGCCGTTATCTGCTGATCCGCCAAACCGGTACACGCTCGGGCCCGTGGGCCATCGCCGAGCTGCTGGTGGAGTGAGGTTGCACCGCCGCGGCTTGAATGTGGGAGGGGCTTTACGCCCCGACGGGATTCCGTCCGTAAGCGATGTCGGGGCGCAAAGCCCCTCCCACCCCGCCTGATTCCATTCCCTTACAGCAGGTCCGCCGCGAGCTCGGCGAGCTTCGAACGCTCGCCCTTCGAAAGTTTCACGTGCGCAGCGAGGGCATGGCCCTTCATGCGATTGTGGCAGTAGACGAGGCCGTTGCTCCGCGAATCGACGTAAGGATTGTCGATCTGCGCCGGGTCGCCGATGAGGACGAGCTTCGAACTCTCGGCAATGCGGGTGATGACCGTCTTCACCTCGTGCGGCGTGAGCTGCTGCGCCTCGTCGAGGATGAAGAAGCGGCGGGCAATCGAGCGGCCGCGGATGAAGCACAAGGCCTCGATCTCCACCACGCCGTTTTTGATCAGACGCTCGTAGGGCTTGATCGGGGGAAGACTACCGGAACCGCCGCCATGCGAAGGCTGGGCCGACGTCATCATCGCCATGACGTCGTCGTGCTTCTTCTTTTTCTTGCCGGTCTTCTTGCTGGCAAACTGGGGTTCCTTCTGCGGCTTCGAGGGCATGAGCACCTCCAGCGCATCGTGATAAGGCTGGAGCCACGGCTTCATTTTCTCTTCGAGCGTGCCGGGAAGAAATCCGATGTCCTTGCCGAGCGCGATGACCGGGCGGGAAATCGAAAGACCGTCGTAGCGGGAACGCTCGTCGGTCGTTTGGAACAACGCGCAAGCCGTGGACAACAGGGTCTTGCCGGTGCCCGCCTTGCCGAAACAGGTGACGAGCGAGATGCTGTCGTCCATCAGCGCATCCACGAAGAACTGCTGCTCGAGGTTGCGCGGACGGATCGGAATGCCGCCGGGGGCCTTGACGAAATCAGGGAGCTGCAAACGGCGCACCAAATTCTCGCCATAATAACGGCCCGGCATCGTCTTGCCCTCGGGAGTCATGAGCAGGACGTATTCGTTGAGATAAAGCTTTTTGGCGACATCCTCGCCCAGCTCGAGTTCGCCCTCCGAGCAGAAGCGCTGCATCTCATAGACGTCGAGCGCGATGGTCTGGTAGGAATCGTCGTCGCTGACGGCTTCCGGCACCTTGTCGTTAAGGTAATCCTCGGCCTCGAGCCCGACTGCGCGAGCTTTGAGCTGCACGTTGACGTCCTTGGTGACGAGGATGGTCGGAGGCGGGTAGGTTTCCTGGACAAAGAGGGCCGCGGCGATGATGCGGTTGTCCTTCTTGGTGAAATCGGAGACCACCGCCCGCAACCGCTGCATGGCGGGCGATGACCAGTTGTTCTCGACGAGGTAGCGGTTGATGATGACCGAAAGCGTGCCGCCGTTGGGCAGTTTCACGCCTTCGTGCATGGAGCGCGAATCGGGGAGGAGTTCCTGGAGGATCCGGTGCACGCGGCGGGCGTTGCGGCCGCGCTCGGTGGACTGCTCGCCCTTGATGGCATCGAGTTCCTCGAGCACCTCGACGGGTATCGCGAGGTTGTTGTCTTCAAATTTGAAGATCGATTGAGGGTCGTGCAACAGGACGTTCGTATCGAGAACGTAGGTCTTGGCCCTGACCTCTACGTGCTGGCTCTGCTGCGTGAAATGAACCGAGCTTGTGGTGTTTTCCATCGAGTGGACAACTTGTGAATAACGGATGCATCCACATGCCCGTTTTGTAAATGCAGTAATTGCAAAATAGTGAAAACTTCTGGTAACACCCTACGTTTATTAGCGCGTCGCGCCCGGTCGGCGCGGCTTCGGCGGCGGACCCCAGAGCCGAATAATGTGCTCGGCGAGATTAAGCAGACTCACCCGAGGAACGCCCTCCAGCCGCAGATCGCGCAACGTCGGCACATGCGAGCTGCGCTCGATCAGATAGGCCCAAAGGTCCCGCTCCAGCGCCCGAGCCACCTCGATCGGCACGGCAATCCCGCGCGTCAGCTCCGCCACTTTCGTCTGCCAGTGACGCCTTTCATCGGGGTGACGGGCCCAGTAATCGAACACAGCCTGTTCGTACCGGTTCAGGCTCATTGGGTAACAACGAAGTTGGTGAATGGATGCATTGCTTTTGAACTAACTCCTGCTAAACAGGTCAGTAGCACACAAACCCCGACAAAACCATGTGGCAAAAGCTAAAAGACCAAATCCCCGCGATCGTTCTCACTGCGTTGCTCATTCTGGGCATCACGTATTGGTTTAATCAAAAGGCGGCCGCCGAAGCGGCCGCAAAGCAACAGGCCGAGATGGCCGCTCTCCGCGAACAAACCAATGCCGAGCTGAAGGCCTCCGCCGAGGAGACCCGACGACACATTGAATCCGTCAACCAGCTCCTCAAAGACGCGATTTCCAAGCGCGCCGCCGACGTCTTCATGACCGAGGAAGAGGTCGCCAAACTCAACGCCGAGAAAGTCGACGCCCTCGCCGAGGCCATCGCCAAAAAGGTTCAGCCTTACAATCCGCTGCCGAAAACTCCTGAGGAAGCTGAGAAGCTGCAGAACGAGCAAGTGGACAAGGTTTCCGGTCGGATGGCCGAGAAGATTGCCCCCATCCTCGCCGAGATGGCCAAGGACCAGAATCTCACCCGTGAATCGATCAACGGTTACAGCCAGCGCATCTCGGACCAGATCTCCGGTGTCCTCACTTCGGAAATGTCCCGCAACCAGGAGCTGAACAACCAGCTCCTCGCCTCGCAGTCGGTCGCGCAGGACTCGATGAAGCTTTCCCACGAGATCACCGCTCTCTACCTCAGCAGCTTCAAGGACCAGGGCCTCATCACCCGTCTCCTCTCGCTGCCCGCCAACGTCGTGCGCGATGCCGCCAATCTGAGCATCGTCAACAGCAGCGAGCGTAAGAAAATGGAAGAGCGTCTCGTCAGCGAAATGAACGCCCTCGACAAGCGTCTCACCGAAATCGCGGTCAACGCTCCGAAGAAGTAAGCCTAGCGAGCTTTTGCCTTTCAGGCCGCACCTCCCGGGTGCGGCCTTTTTATTTCTCCTCTAACATACATCCTGATTCTTCGCTTTGCTCTGCAAGCCGGAATAGTTTTGGTGGAGACGGCCTTCTTGCCCGTCACAATCCCGTGCCGATGGACGGTCGCAACATCGTGTGAGTTCTCTCCGCCTCGATCCCATCACCGCCCGCCGGTT
>DATCRM010000092.1:0-4548 GCA_036568985.1 Lacunisphaera sp.
TCCTCATTCAGCGTATACTTACCGTCTGAACATTTGTCAGAGTTACATAGCTTTCTTGCGACGCGGAAGGAGAAAGGTGCCGTGTTGATCGACGGAAAGAAAATGGCCGCTGCAACTAGGTTTCCATTTCCGGACGAACAAGCATGGATGCGATGAATGAAGGGCGCCAATACGGGGTCAGGCCGTGGGGTGTGGGGTGAAGCCGCGCGAGTGACCGTGGCTCAGATCACCGCCACCGATTCCAGCTCGACGAGCAGGTTGTCGCGGCAGATGTCGGCCAGCAGGCAGACCTTCGGGAAATCCGGCACCTGCAGCAAGCGCGTCACGCGGTTCCAGGCTTCCCAGGCGGCGCGGTCCTTGCAGAAGAGTGTCGGGACGGAAAAGCATAATCGTGTTCGTCGCGGCACGCGCTGCGGACGTAGCGAAACATGATTTTAGCACTTCCGGACTGCGCCATGCCGGCCAAGGCGTTTCACGGCCTGCCTAGCCGGTTCAGAATTTATTATCCCCGTTCGGATGTCGGACACCGATGTTCCCTTCCTTCGCCACGTGGCAGGTAGAGCCGCCATCATAAAAACGGGAAGCGCCGCTCCCCGGAAGAGGGGCGCAGTGACGATTTTCAGATCTGAAGCACCAACGGAGCTGCCGGCCTCGATCTGGACGTAAGCGCCCGATCAGTTGGCCGCACTCGGCGACCAGCGGTAGGCGCGTAACTTGTGCTCCATCATTTGCGGGACGATCAGCAGTTTCTTTTCAACGAGATAGGTATGATCGGCGGTGCCTTTTCCGGTTTGCATAAGAGTCGCAGGCTTGCCGTCGGCGGAAACGTGCAACACGTCTCCGGTCAGCCAGTCAGTGACCGTGTAGCCCCCGTGCCCGTCAGGTTCGAGGCCGTCAATGTGACAAACCGGTTGATCGCCGAGCCGTCCCAACTTCTTGTCAGCATAGGCGACGGTCGAAATGTGTCCGAGCTGCTCCTTGCCATCGGCGCCGAGCACAGACCAGCCACCGAGGAGAAGACAATCCCGCTCCGCCTTCAGGCCGTTGGGGCCGCCGGTTTTGGCTTTGTCCAATTTGTACCAAGGCTCGAATTTGCCGCCACTCAGACGGAATACGGTGTCGAGTCGACCGCTGCATACATAGACATTGCCCGCCGCGTCGGCCGTGCAGTCATTGAAATTTGCCCAGCCGTCCGCCGGTGCGTAACGGGCGACAATCTTGCCTGCACTGATGTCGATTTCGGCCATGGCGGGTTCGTCGCCCACGTAGAGCCGGCCGTTGGCCAGAGCCAAACCTTTGGGATCCTCCAAGCCGGTGACCCATTTCAGCTCAAGGATCTGGCCGTCAACGCTCACCCTGCTGATGAAACCGTCACCAGGCACCGGGGTCTGGCCGAATGTGCCCATGTTGGAAACATAAAATTCGTTGCGCCTCGCATCGAACACCACCGACTCAGGCCCGATAAAGCCTGAGGTTTCCCAGAGCAGGACGGGCGTTTGCGCGCTGGTGCAGGTGGCGATGGCGACAAGGACAAGACAGGCAAGCAGGATCTTCATAAGGGTATGGAGTGCGGGCATCCTAGCCACGCAACCCATCCGCACAAACAAATCGTGCCGGCCACGCCAAAGGGACCATGCTTTACCGTTCACCTTAGTGTTTAAATCACCGCTACCGATTCCAGCTCGACGAGCAGGTTGTCGCGGCAGACGTCGGCCAGCATGCAGACCTTCGGGAAATCCGGAACCTGCAGCAGGCGCGTCACGCGGTTCCACGCTTCCCACGCGGCCCGGTCCTTGCAGAAGAGAGTCGCGGAAGTGATGTTGTGGAGGGTGCCACCCTGCGCCTCGAGGATCGCGGCGACGCTCATCAGGGTTTCCAGGCTCTGACACTCGGCGTCGCCGAGGTGTGTGCTCGCGCCGGCGGGGTTGATGCTGGCCGTCCCCGAAATGTGCACCGTCTTCTTGCCTTCGATGTGGAACACCATCCCGCGCGAGAAGGCCGAGCCGTAGTTGAACGACTGGTCCTGCCGCGGGCTGCAGCGGATCGGCTCCGCCACGGCCGCCTCGGGTCCGTCGCTGCGCAACGCGAGCACATCGACCAGGCACTCCTCGTTCGCGCGCCGACCCTGGATGCCCGTGCTCGCCGGATACGCGGGCCCGCCCTTCACCCCGAGGCCCACCTTCGCGTAGTGCGCCGTGCGCACCCGGTTGAGCTCGCCGTACCACTCGAGCAACCGCGACGCGTAGATCCAGGTGCGCGCGACATCGGGATAGGCGAAACCGTGCGCGTGCAGACCAAGGCCCACGTTCGTGAACATCTGCTGGGCCTGCGCCGCGGGGCCCTCCGGCAAGGTTCCGTCGGGCAACATTCCACGCACCGACGGCAAATGCAGCATCCGGAAACCCCGGCCGGTCCAGACGCGTCCGAGTCCGGTCGCCGGATTCTCCACCGTCTCCACGCAGGTCTCACCGTCGTGCGAAACGATGCCCCAGATCTGCAGCCCGATGAAATCGCCGCCCTCGAGCGGCAGACCCTCGATCCACGTCACCGGCACGCTGGCGTCGAGCCCGTGGCGTTCGTAGGCGTCCGAGCGGTGACGCAGCACATCCTCGCGCACCTCCTGGCGTCCGTAGAACTTTTCCTGGATCGGCTGGATCTGCCGTTTCGCCAGTTCGGCCGCCACCTGACCGAGCAGATCGTCCGCGGCGCAGCGACCCGGCGCAACGGGCTCGGCGTTGTCGATGGTCGCGGTCAGGTGAAACTCCGTGAAGCTCTCACGCTTGGAGCCCCTCAATTCCACCCGACCGCCGCCGCGCGTCGCGGTGGTCCGGTAATTCAGTCGGGCGGGTTCCAGGGTGATCACCGGCAGGTCGTCCGGCGAAGTGATGCGGTGGGATGTGATCATGGGGTTCATAAGAAAATTATCCTCGGGCGGATTCAGTCGACGCCGTGTTCCTGGAAGACCGATTTGTGCAGCTCCTCCGCCTTCACGCGGGCTTCGAGCGCCGCGATGCGTTCGGCGGCCTTCCGTGCCCAGGCGGTGTCGGGTTCCAGCGCGATCACGCGGCGATAGTCGGCGATCAGCGTCGGCACGTTTTCCGCCGTCAAATGCTGCTCCATCTGCACGGCGTGTTCGTAGGCCTGCTGCTGGGCGCGATTGCCGCAGCCAGTGGCGAAAAACACGAGTCCCGTCACCAGTGTGAACAGGAGTAGGCCACCATCGTACCATCGGTATAAGGTGGAACCTGCGCATCGCGCAGGTTTTCCGGGTGAACTCTGATCAGCCCGCGCGGAGCGCGGGCTCCACCAGATCAATCGATCAGCGCAGCCAAGGATTCCTCTCCGCGTGCTCCGCGAGCTCTGTGTTTCAAATGTATTGCTCAGGTTCATAGCGCGTCCTTCGCGCAGCGGAAACCCGTGTCCTCCGACCAGTAGTCGGGATTGGACCACAGGCGCCGGGCGCCGCGGTTGTTGAACTCCGTCTGACCGATCATGCCGGCGCCAGCGGCCCAGCAGCCGCCGCGGACGACCTTGCGCGTGTCGGTCTCGCGGCCTTGCTTGGCGGCGTTCTGCAGGTAGTGCGCAGTCGGGTCCTGTTTCGGTAGCTCGCCATTGGGGAGACCGACGGGACCTTTCGGATCGGTCACGCCATCGGCACATTCCCGATAATAGAATTCGCCGAACCAGTCCTCGCACCATTCCCAAACGTTGCCCGCCAGATCGAGGCAGCCATACGGGCTCGCTCCCGCCGGAAAACTTCCCACGGCCGTCGGTCCCGCGTCCACGTCAAGCCCGGCCCGCGCCTTGGTCGCGTCCCAATCCGCACCCCAAGGATAAACGCGTGCCTCCGGCCCGCGGGCCGCCGTTTCCCACTCGGCCTCAGTCGGCAGGCGCTTGCCCGCCCAGCGCGCGTAGGCGGACGCATCGCGCCAGGTGACGAAGGTGACGGGCAGCTGCGCTTCGGCCCGGATGAGTGCTTGTACTACCGGCGCGGCCACGAGCTCCGCGGCAGGGCGGTCGGCAAGCCCGCAGTCCGTACCGAGCTTGACGCGCAACGCCGCCACGGCGGCTTTCCAGTGGAGCGTGTCGAGCGTGAGCTTCTCCGCGGCAGACTTGTCCGCGAGTTGGGGCGGTGTGAACTCCTTAAAGACGACGCCGTAGCGCCGTTCGTAGCGTGCAAGCAGATCGACACAGGCGGCCGTGGACACCCGGAACCACGGCCCCTCGATCACATCGAAGCGGTCGGTGGCGCGCACGTAGGCATTGAAAGCCTCGATCGTCACCTCGGTCCGGTCGATAAAGTAAGCCGAGAGCCGGACGCGGTGCGCCGGCCGCTCGTCGAAGTTGCCCTCATCGGAGCCCATGACGAATTCGCCCGAGGGGACATAGACCATGCCGTCCGGCGGGACGGGATCGGCCGCACGGGCGGCTGCGACCAAAACCGACAATGCGATCCAATGGAGGGCCGATCCCCAGATCGGCTGCAGCATGGAGGCGGGACTATCAGTCCCGCGGGCCGGGCGCTGCGTAGCCGTCAACTCGCGGGAC
>DATCRM010000093.1:0-16026 GCA_036568985.1 Lacunisphaera sp.
GGGTCAGCCTGCCTATTACGTACCCGTCATTTTCGGCTGGCAGGAGGAAGGCCAGGTCGTCGCCGGGGAGGCCCCGCCCAAGCGTGAGATGATGCTGCGCGAACTCGGGCAGGCGCTGGCGAAGCGAGGCTACATCCTCCAGGCGCTGCGCCCCGACGCCAACAAGACGACGCCCTCGCTTATCATTTCCGTCGAGTGGGGTTATATGAATCCGATCACGCTTCCCCCCGGCTTCGAACCCGCCTCATCCCCCAGGGCCGATCCCGAACAACAGGACACGACCGACACCGACACCCCCGATTCCGCCCAAACGACTGCGACCGAGCTCAACCAGCGGGAGATGATCACGCTCGTCGCCGGCTCGGCCGTGAAGCGCCAGGCACTCTTCACGCACGCCGATTGGGAAAAGCTGCGCGACGCGGTCGGCGAAGGCCGCTACTTCGTCATCGTCAGCGCCTACGACTTCGCGTCCTCGGTGAAGGGCGAACAAAAGCTTCTCTGGCGCACCCGCATGAGCACGCCCCGCCAGGGCGTGTGGCTGCAGCAAGTCGCACCCGCGCTCGTGGCGGCCGGTGCCCCGCTCTTCGGCCGGCAGAGCGAGGCGCCGGCGTGGAAGGAATACCGCGTGCGCGACGGCCGCGTCGAGATGGGCGACATCAAGGTGATCGACCCCGACGCCAAGCTGCCCGCGGAAAAGCCCGCTGAACCGCAGGCGAAATAATGTATGAGACCCGCCGCCGTCATCCTCGCCGCGTCGGCAATCGCGAACGTCACCCTGGTTGCTGCGGTTGTCTTTCGTCCGTCGTTCCCCGCGCGGGGGCTGGCACCGGCTGCATCGCTTGCATCGGGCGCGGGCAGGGGAACGCCGGCTTCCACCATGCCTGCGGCGAAGGCGGGGAACACGCGGGGCGGGGAGGGACCACTGCCGGAACCCGGCATGTGGTCGGTCCTGTGCGCGGGTGAACCGAAGGAGCTGATCGCGCGGTTGCGCGAGGCCGGGTTTCCGCCGCATGTGTTGCGCACCGTGGCCTTGCAACGGGTGCGCGAGCAACAGGCCGGCCGCCAGCGCGAGCTGCTCGCTCGATTTACCCACGAGTCCCCAAAACCATGAAACGACTAAACTCGATCCTACCCATCGGAGCATTCCTGCTCCTGTTAGCGTTCGGATGGCTTCAAGCCCACGCCTACAATCACCCCTGCATCCCTTCCACGCTCGACGATCTCGCCACCATCAAAGCCAGCCTGAATCAGGAACCCTGGAAGTCCGGCTATGCCCTGCTCGCGGCCACCAGCACCGCCCAACTCGGCTGGACCATGGACGGCCCCTACGCGAATGTCAGCCGGGCGGGGTCCTTCGACGCCAACCTCACCGCATGGCAGAATTCCATGGATGCCGTGTATAACCTCGCGCGGATGTCGTGTTTCACGACAGGTGCCACTTCCAATGCATACGCCCAGAAGGCGCACGACATCCTCATCGCGTGGGCGACCACCAACACCACCTTCAACGGCAACGAAGCCGGCCTCGCCCTGGGCGATAACGCCTACCGTTTCGCCGGCGGCGCCAGCATCCTGCGTGGCACCTGGTCCGGCTGGACGGCTGCCGACACCACCACGGTGAAGAATTACTTCCTCAATGTCCTTTGGCCGAATTGCCAGGCCAACTTGAACATCACCGGTCCCAACAACAAAGGCGACCTCGCCATGGCGGCCGGTATCTCCATCGCCGTTTTCTGTGACGACACCGCAAAGTTCGACCACATCGTCGATCTTTACCGCACCTACCATGGCTCCGGCCTGAGGGATACCCTGCCCACCGGCCAGCATGGCGAGACGGGCCGCGACCTGGGCCACGCATTCGGCACCGTCAACGCCCTGGCCTATGTTGCCGAGGTCGCTTGGAAACAAGGCGTCGACCTCTTCTCCGAATTAGACAACCGCCTGCTCGCCTGCGGCGAATACTACTCCCGCAACACCTATACCACCGACAATCCCTACGTTCCCTTCGGCAGCATCGATTGGCAGTGGCTGAACAATGTTTCCGGACCTTACACCGGTGATCGCGCCTGCTATTACATCCTCCAAAACGCCTACAAGAACCGCAAGAACCTGCCCACGCCCTGGATCGACCGCAAACTCCAGGATCAGCCCCTTAATAACTACAACTGGATGTATGCCAAGACGGCGGACTTCACCACCGCCACGGCGATGACACCGGCCAGTTTCCCGACGGTTTCACCGGCCTCCAGCGGCTTGACCCTCACCACCCTCGGCACCCAGACCGCAGGCCGCAACCTCTCGTATGCGAATGGCACGTGGACGCTGGGCGGTCTTGGAAACGGAACGTGGAACGATACGACCGACGACGCCCAGTTTGCTTATACAGCGATGACCGGCGACTGCGCCATGGTCGCCAGGGTCACCTCATACACCAAATCGGGAAGTCAAAACGGCAAGACCGGGTTGATGATCCGCGATTCCCTGAATGCCACCACTTCGCAGCGCGCCTTTGTCGATGTGACGTGGTGGAGCAATGACCCAAACACCAATTGCATGGAACACTTCGAGCGGGGCTACACCCAAACCGGTAGCTATAACCAGATTTCGGACGTGTGGTCGCCCTCGCCAGCATTACCCTACTGGCTCAAGATCGAGCGCCGGGGCCAGCAGGTCACCTCCTTCGTCTCGATCGATGGCGCCAGTTGGTCGCCCATGGCCTGCGCCTATTACGGCAATCTCCCGTCCACCATTTATCTCGGCCTGTTCCTCAGCAGCGGCACGACGACGGCCCAGACCGCCACCTTTGACAACGTGGCGTTCACCGGCGGCACCGGCGGCCCCGTGCTCACTCCGGCCGCTCCGAAAGGCATCCTCGCCAGCGGCTCCAACAAAGCCATCACCGTGCGCTGGCTGACGTCCTATGGTGCCACCGCCTACGACCTGCTCCGCTCCACCACCTCGGGCTCCGGCTACACCGCTCTCGCCAGCAACCTCACCGGCGCGAGCTACGTGGACACGACGGCAGTCGCCGGCACGACCTACTACTACGTGGTCCGCGCGAAAAACTCCGCCGGCACCAGCGGCAACTCGTCGCAGTTCGGCGCCGCTCTGATCAGCGCTCCGATGGTGAATCTCACCTTCAGCGGCACTGCGACGGCCAGCGACAACCAGAACTCGTCCACGGAAGGCCCCGCCAAGGCCTTCGACAGCAACCCGGGCACCAAGTGGTTTGGCTTCAACTCGCCGACGGGATGGATCCAGTATGACTTCGGCGCGGGCAACGCCCAAGTCGTCAAACGCTATACGATCAACTGCGCCGACCTGGATACGCGCGATCCGAAGAGCTGGAACTTCCGCGCCTCTCAGGACGGCGTGTCGTGGACCTGGCTCGCCTCGGCCAGCAATCAGACCTTCGACTATAGGATGCAGCAGAAGGTTTACGACATCAGCAACACCACCGCCTATCGCTTCTACCGGCTCGAGATCACCGTCAACAATGGGGCCACCGGCGTGGCAATTTCCGAACTGGGACTGTGGGGCGACAGCGGACAAACTATTCCGGACGGCCGCTATCGCATCGTCAGCCGCAAGAGCAACAAGGTCCTCGACCTGGTCAACGGCGGTACCGCGGACGGCACGGACGCCGTCCAGTGGGGCTGGGATGGCGGCAACGACCAAAAGTGGGACCTCGCGTATCTCGGCAACGGCCAATATAAGCTGACCGGCCTGGCCAGCGGCAAGTTGCTCGAGGTCACCAACGCCTCCACCGCCGATGGCGCGATCGTCCAGATCTGGCCCTCGAACAATAACAACTGCCAGAAGTGGACAATTACCCCGGCGGGCGACGGCGCCTTCAAGCTTCTCAACGTGAACAGCGGCAAAGCCGTCGACGTTAGCGGGGGCAGCACTGCCGATGGAGCGGCCATCATCCAGTGGCCCTACGGTGGGGCCGACAACCAGCAGTGGCGGATGTCCCTCAGCATTCCCTGACGCGACTTACACCACGCCCCGCGCTCCTTTGATCGGAGCGCGGGGCTCGCTTTCCCCAACATGCAATCCGCCCACCGCGTTGTCTTCGGAGTCGTGCTCGCTTGCGCGCTGGGACTCGTTGTGCACCACATGGCCGCGCCTCGGCCCCTGCCTCCAATCACGGCTCGCTCTCCCGCCGCCACGCCCGCCCGCGCATCCGTGAAGCTCGGTGAGCCCGCCCCGCCGCTCCCATCCGAGCCGCCATTATCCTCGCCCGACGAAGAGGCTGACCAGAGGCTCTTGCTCGCGCGCCGTTGTCTCGCGCTCGCCGAAAGCGACCCGCTCGCTGCGATGGAAATCGCTTTCGCCCATTGCCTCCAGAACGTCGATTCCAGCCTGCTCGCGAACCTGATGATCCAGTGGGCCAAGCAGGATTTCGAGGGTGCCTACGAGTGGAGCAAGACGCAGGAGCCCGGCGTTTGGCGCGACGACACGCTCGCCCGCCTCGCTTACCTGCGCGCGCCGGCCGATCCTCTCGCCGCTGCGCGCATCGTCGTCACCGACATGTCCGCTGGTCCCGCCCGCAACGAAGCGATCATCTCGGTGGTCCACCAGTGGGCGATCCAAGACAGGGAAGCCGCGGGACTCTGGGCTCAGTCCCTTGCCGACCAGACCCTCCGCCAGCGCGCCTCCGCCGAAGTCGCCGGGATCGCCGCGATGTCCGCCCGCTGACACCGATCCGCTGGGTCGGACCGCACTTATCCACAACGATGCAGTTCAACCACAGATGGACACAAATAAACACAGATATTCCGAGGGAAGCCCTTTTCCCAAACAGAGTGCCTTGGAGAACACCGGGCAGTGCCTCAAATCACGCCTCACGTCCTCGGCCTAATCGATTGATCTGTGTGTATCTGTGTTCATCTGTGGTTAACTCCGACTCATTGTGCCGGCTTACAGAGAGTTCGTGTGATGGACTGACCCCCGTCGTTCTGCTGGCCAGCAGAACGCCACCCCTTTCCGCTTTCCAGTGAAACTGCTTTTCCAGTTTCGCTGCACCACTTCCGCAGGATAGTTTGAGCCAATGCTTTCATCTCCTCGATGGGTCACCCAACCCCGGCCCTTTCCTCATGGCTGACATGTCCCAAGGCTTGTCGGCGCAGCTTAATCAGATCGTCATCGCTTGAGAGCCCGTAAAGTCTGTGAGGCTCGTTGAACTTCAACCCCTTCAATCATGACCTTCCGATATCTGTTTCTTGGCGTTGCCGCTTTGTTGTGCGGTTCATCATCCTCTGCTGAAACCGTCGCCCTCGAGTCGCCGGACGCCCATCTCAAGCTGACCTTCGAGATCGCTGCTGACGGCGGCGTGACCCATGCGCTGGCCGTCGATGGAAACCCGATAATCATCCCGTCGCCCGTCGGCTTCGCTGGCGGGCACTTCGCCGGCTCGAAGCGTCATGCCGAGAACACCGAGTGGAAACCCGTGTGGGGCAAACGGGCCGTCGTGCCTGATCGCTACCATGAGGCCACGCTTGATCTGGGCGATTATCAGATCCAGGCCCGCGCCTACGATGACGGCGTGGCGTTCCGCTACGTGTTTCCCGGACAAAAGCCGGCGGGAGCCGAAACCACCGCGTTCACCTTCGCGGGCGACTACACCGCGTGGTATTACAACGGCGAAAATCACAATCTTGGGCCGGAGAAACTCAGCGCCGCCGATGGCAAACGCCTGCCCGTGGTAACGCTGAAAACGAATCGCGGCGACTATCTCGCCCTGCACGAGGCCGATCTACCCGAGGGAGAGCCGCTGCAGTTCGAGGCCAAGCCGGGCGAGACTGCGCTTCGGATTGTCTCCCGGCCCACCACCTCATGGCGGGTCGTCATGTTCGGCCGTTCGCCCGGCGCGCTGGTCGACTCCCACCTGATCGAGCTGCTCAATCCGCCGCCGCCGTCAGGCGCGGATTTTTCCTGGGTGAAACCCGGCGTGGCCGTCTGGGACTGGCGTATCAACGGCGCGAAGGTGGACGGCTTCAATTACGAGATGTCACTGCCGTCATGGAAGCGCATGGTGGATTTCGCCGCGGAGAACGGCATCCGCCACCTCGTGCTGGACGCAAATTGGTATGGCCCGGAGTTCGGCCACGACTCGGACCCGGTGAAAGGCGGCAAGGTCGATCAAGTGAGGGAGATCATCGCCTACGGGAAACCAAAGAACGTGGGCGTGTGGCTTTATTTGAACGACGTCGGCGGGCGCAAGTTTCCCCTCGAGCAAACCCTGAAACAATACGGCGAGTGGGGCGCAGCGGGCGTGAAATACGGTTTCATGAACGGTTCGCCCGAGGAGAAAAACCGGCGCACGCGTCTGATCACCGAATTGTGTGCGCAGAACAAACTGCTCTGCGATTTTCATGATTACCCGGTGCATCCCTATGGCCAGATGCGCACCTGGCCCAACGCCGTGACGCGCGAGTTCTGCCAGGCCCAGCTCGACGGCCACAAGGTTTTCCAGCCCCGCACCTTCGTCACGAGCGTGTTCGTCAACATGCTTGCCGGCCCGCTCGACATGAACAATGGCCTGGCCGATCTCATCCAGGCCGGCCGCGTGGACCAGGGCACCCCCGCGCCGTCCACGCTCACCGCCGAGGCGGCACGCACCTTGATCGTGTTCTCCGGGGCCACGATCATTCCGGACGTTCCTGAATATTACCGGAAACACCCCGAGCTGCTCCGGTTCATCGCCGCCCAGCAAATGCCGTGGCGCGAAAGCAAGACGCTCGCGGGCGAAATCGGTGAATACATCGTGATGGCCCGCCAGGCGGCGGACGGCGCGTGGCTGATTGGCGCCGCCACCAACGAATCACCGCGCGAACTCGACGTGCCGTTGTCTTTCCTCCCGGCGGGAACGCACGAGGCGCTCGTCATCCAGGACGGGCCGAAATCCGACTACCGCACGTACGCGGAGGATTATCGGGCGGAAACGCGGCGGGTTTCCCGAGACGACACCTTGCACCTCACCCTGGCTCCCGGCGGCGGAGCGTGCGTGCTAATGAAAACGACGGATTAATGAGCGAGCCGTGCCCACCGATCCGGAGAGGGCGTGCTCCTAGCCGAATATTTCACACTCAATCGCAAACGTGCCACACTCTATTCTCCACCTGTCATTGCGAGGAGCGCCGCGACGAAGCAATCCATCTAGCTGGATCGCCATGCCCGACTGCGTCGGGCTCGCGATGACAAGGACGAGTGTGAGGAATATTCGGGCTGGAGGAACGTTCAAATCCACCATGAATGTCTCCAAGCTCTTCGCCCTCACTCTCGTCTGCACGGTCCCGCTGTGCGCCACCGATCCGGCGCCCGTTCGCTGGGGCGACTGGCCCCGGTGGGGCGACCAGCGCGACGGCACCTACCGCAATCCCGTCCTGCCGGGCGATTACAGCGACCTCGATTGCATCCGGGTGGGGGACGACTACTACGCGATCTCGTCCACGTTTCAGTACTCGCCCGGCATGATCGTGCTGCGCTCGCGCGACCTCGTGAACTGGCAGATCATCGGTCACGTCGTTTCCGATGTCACCCGGATCGGTCCGGAGATGAACTGGGACCGGATGAACCGCTATGGCCGGGGCATCTGGGCCGGCGCCATTCGCCATCACGCCGGCAAGTTCTGGGTTTATTTCGGTACGCCCGAAGAAGGCTACTTCATGAGCTCGGCCCAGGATCCCGCGGGACCTTGGGAGCCGTTGCATCGCCTGACCACCGAGGCGGGTTGGGACGATTGCTGCCCGTTCTGGGATGATGACGGTCAGGGCTACTTTGTCGGCACGCACTTCAAGGGCGGCTACAAGACCTGGCTCTACAAACTTACCCCCGACGGACGCGACCTCATCCCCGAATCCCGCGTGCTCAT
Organism: Lacunisphaera sp.; assembly: GCA_036568985.1. Lineage (GTDB taxonomy): Bacteria > Verrucomicrobiota > Verrucomicrobiia > Opitutales > Opitutaceae > Lacunisphaera. The sequence goes on from DATCRM010000093.1 coordinate 7,877, forward strand.
CAACGAAGGCGCCCATCGCGAGGCCAACAAGCTCTACAAAATCAACGGCACCTACTATCATTTCTTCAGCGAGCACAAGCCGGAGGTCGGTCGTTATGTGATGATGCAGCGGGCTGACCGAATCACCGGGCCGTACAGCAAACCCCGTCAACTCAGCCACGCGCAGCGCGAGTTCCACGAGCCCAACCAGGGCGGACTCGTCCAAACGCCGTCGGGTGATTGGTTCTTCTTCACGCATCATGGCGCCGGCGACTGGGAGGGCCGCCCCGCCAGCCTGTTGCCCGTGACCTGGGTGGACGGCTGGCCGGTGCTTGGCGACGTCGGCCCCGATGGCATCGGCACGATGGCGTGGACCGCGCGCAAGCCCAACCCCGAGGGGCCGCTGCTCGTCCCGCAGAGCGACGATGATTTTTCCGGCCCGCGTCTCAGTGTGCAGTGGGAGTGGAACTACCAACCGCGCGCCGACAAGTGGTCGCTCTCCGAGCGCCCCGGCTGGCTGCGCTTGCATGCCTGGAAGCCGCTGAGTCCCGACGATCTCAAGCGCGCCGGAAATACGCTGACGCAGCGCGTCATGCGCACCGCGCGCAACGTCGTCACCGTCGAGCTCGAGCCCTCCGGCATGGCGGACGGCCAGGTCGCCGGCCTCTGCCACTACCATCGCGACTACGCTACGATCGCGGTGCGCCGCGAGAACGGCGTGCTCGTGATCGAGGCGGCGCGAAACCAAACGATCTTATCCGGCCCTACGATCGCCGCGAAACCGCTGTGGCTTCGGTCCGAGTGGAATTTGGACGGCGCCTGTCGTTTCTCGTACAGCACCGACGGCAAAACCTTCACGTCACTCGGCGAGCCGTATCAGTTTGGCTGGAGCGATTACCGCGGCGAGCGCATCGGCCTGTTTTCCTACAACAACGTCGGCGAAGCCGGCTACGCCGACTTCGGCTCGTTCACCTACGACTACGACTCTCCACTAACCCGCTAACCCGCATACTTCACACGCTTCGATGCTCAAGCACCACACCCCGTCGCCTTTCGACCTGCTCAAGGCCCTGAACCTGCCGAACGGGCTTCGCGCCACCCCTCTCCAGAGGGGATCTAAGTCTCCGCTGCTATCGGTTTGGGATCCCCTCTTGAGCCGGAACAATGCATCCGGAAACCACGAATGGACACGAATGCCCACGAATCCGGGAGAGATCCGCCGCACAGGCGGGCTAGCAAATCCAAGTCACCGTTTGGTGATACGACCTTTAGCTTCTCAAGACTTCTTCTTCATTCGTGTTCCTTCGTGTCCATTCGTGGTTCAACTGAATTGTTTCGGCTTGAGAGGGGTGCCCGCAGGGCGGGGTGTGTTTGGCCCGCCCGATTTTCAATTCCCCGCCACGAGTGCGTGAAATATTTCGGCTAAATCTCATGTTCCGTCGACTTCCTGTTCTTTTCGCCATCGGCATGCTAGCTTTCTGCGGGTCGTCCCTCGCCGCGACCACGCCGCATCCATTCGGTCGTCCACTCATCCCCGACATGGTGGCCGACGCGAGCATCGTCGACATCGACGGTGTCTTTTATTGCTACGCCACGACCGATGGCTGGGGCCAGCATCTCTCCACGTCGGGCACGCCCGTCGTCTGGACGTCGCGCGACTTCGTGAACTGGAGCTTCGAAGGCTCGATCTACCCTGACAATTTCAAGGCCAAATACTGGGCTCCCAGCGCCCCGTTCAAGCACGACGGCCGCTGGTACCTCTTCCCGACGCTCGACGGGAAAATCACCGCCACCGTCTCCGACCAGCTCACCGGACCCTTCAAGACCCTCGATGGAAAAGACATCTATTCCGAGTCCGGCTGGCAGCCCTTTCCCATCGAACAAAAGTCCTCGATCGACGCCGAGCTCTTCCGCGACGACGACGGCACGACCTACATGTTTTACTCCCGCCGTCGCGTCGTGAAGCTCAAGCCCGACCTCTCCGGTCCCGACGGCGCGGTCGTCACCATCGACACGGGCGAGACCGCCTACTCCGAGGGCCCGTGCATCTTCAAACGCCAGGGAATCTACTACTACCTCTACACCCTCGGCGGAAACGAAAGCTATACCTACGCCTACGTGATGAGCCGCACGTCGGTGCTGGGTCCTTGGACCATCCCGGCGGAAAAAATCATCGCGAAGACCGACGAGTCCGTCGGCCTCTACGGCCCCGGCCACGGTTGCTTCCTCAATCCAACCGGCACCGACGACTGGTATTTCATCCACCTCGAATACGGGCGCGGCAGCACCGACCGCCAGACCTTCGCCCAAAAAATGACGTTCAACGCGGACGGCACGATCAAGCCGATCACGCTGACGAGCCAAGGCATCGGTGCTCTGCGCCAGGTTCCCGCGCGTCGTCCGAATCTCGCACTCACTGGCACCGCGGCGGCGTCCTCCGTTCGTCCGGACTGGAAGATCAAACCCACCAGCGACCCTTCGCTCAATCGCACCGAGACCTTCGCGCCCGACCTCGCAATCGACGATTCCAACGGCAGTCGCTGGATGGCCGCCGCCGGCGACACTGCGCCCTGGTGGCAGATCGACTTGGGGGCGGCGCGCAAGATCCGCGGCACCGAGGTCTATTTTGTGAAGCCCGCGGCCGGCCACGCCTACAAGCTCGAGTCATCCCTCGACGGCAAAACGTGGAAGCCCTACGGCGGTCACACGGAGGTGACATTGCGCTCCCCCCATGTGGACAAGAAACGCGCGCGGGTGCGCTACCTCCGCCTCACCATCCTCAAGGGCGAGCCCGGACTCTGGGAATTTCGCGTGTATTAAAAATCTCGCGACGGCCTCGCCCTGACGACGCTCAGTCCGGTCGCTCCACATCCTGAACAAACCTGCGTTACCCATCTATGAAAAACCACCAACGCATTCTCGCCCTCGCCTGCTCGCTGTCGTGTCTGGGCGGTCACGCCCTCGCGGAATCCATTCCGAGCGACGCGAACCCCTCCGTGATCGTCAACACGAGCGCCCAGCCGGTCGCGACAGGGAAATTCCAACCCACCTGGCGGTCGCTCGAACAATATCAGGTGCCCGAATGGTTTCGCGATGCGAAGTTCGGCATCTGGGCCCATTGGGGGCCGCAGTGCCAGCCGCAGGCCGGCGACTGGTATGCCCGCAAGATGTATGCGGAAGGTTCCGGCCAATACAAATCGCACGTGGCGACATACGGCCACCCCTCCGAGTTCGGCTTCAAGGATGTGATCAACGAATGGAAGGCAGAAAAGTGGGAGCCCGAGAAACTCGTGGCCCTCTACAAGCGGGTCGGCGCGAAATACTTTTTCGCGATGGCGAACCACCACGACAATCTCGACCTGTGGGACAGCCAATACCAGCCGTGGAACTCGGTCGCGGTTGGACCCAGGAAAGACATCGTCGCCGGCTGGGCCAAGGCCGCCAGGGCCCAGGGATTGCCTTTCGGTGTCAGCGTCCACGCCGCGCACGCCTGGTCCTGGTATGAGACTGCCCAAGGCGCGGACCAAAACGGCGAAAAAGCCGGCGTGCCCTACGACGGCAAGCTCACCAAGGCCGACGGCAAGGGCAAGTGGTGGGACGGCCTCGACCCGCAGGACCTCTATGAGCAACGCCACCAGCCCAGCCCCGGTTTCGAGCGCGAGAACTCAGTTCACGCCCGCTGGAACTGGGGGAAAGGCATGAGCCAGCCTGACCAGGCGTATTGCGACAAGTTCTACAACCGCACCACCGATCTGATTAACAAGTATCAGCCTGACCTCATCTATTTCGACGACACCGCGCTGCCGCTCTGGCCGGTGAGCGACGCCGGCCTGAAGATCGCCGCCCACTACTACAATTCCACCCTCGCCCGCACCGGCGGCAAAAGCGTCGGCGTGCTCTTCGGCAAGGTGCTCACTGACGACCAGCTCAAGACCATGGTCTGGGACATCGAGCGTGGCGTTCCCAATCGCATACTGCCGTATCCGTGGCAGACCGACACCTGCATCGGCGGCTGGCACTACAACCGCTACGAATACGACAACAACCGCTACAAGAGCGCCAAGACCGTCATCCACATGCTCGCCGACATCGTGAGCAAAAACGGCAACCTTCTCTTGAACATTCCGGTGCGCGGCGACGGCTCCATCGACGAGAAAGAGGTCGCCGTGCTCGAGGGCATTGCTGCCTGGATGGAAACGAACCAGGAATGCATCTTCGGCACGCGTCCGTGGAAAGTGTTCGGCGAAGGCCCCGCGAGTGCAGGTACGGAACTTTCCGCGCAGGGCTTCAACGAGGGCAAGGGCAAGCCGTTCACCGCCGAGGATGTCCGCTTCACCGTCGGCAAGGACGGCTCGCTCTACGCAATCGTGTTGGGCTGGCCGGAGAAGCCGCTTGCCCTCAAGTCCCTCGCGACCGCAGCCGATGGCAGCTCAATCACCGCCGTGAAACTGCTCGGCACCGCCGAGAGCGTGCACTGGCAGCAAACGACGGAAGGGCTGTTGATCGCGCCGCCGCAAAACCCGCCCGAGGCCGGGCTGCGCTCCGCCTGCGTGTATAAAATCACCCTCGCTCGCAAATAGGACTCCGCTCCGCGCAGCCATGATCCATCGTTAGGCAGCAGGGCGCGCACTCAATTATGAAACCAAGAGACATATTCAAGCTGGCAGTCCGAATTCTAGGGCTGATTTTTCTATACCGAGGCCTGTCATTGGTGCCGACGCTGTTCACTGGAATATTCGGCCGCGCAGAGAATGCGTTTGCGATGATTCTCATGTGCGCTTGGCCATTACTCGTGGCCTATTGGTTGATCAGATTCGCGGCGAGGATTACGCAGGTTCTTTATCCGGAGTCAGAATCATGATGCCTGACCGTGCGCTACAGCGAACCCGGCTTGAGCGTCGCAGTTGCAGTCGTGGCCTCCCGTGGGCCGGATCGCTGAGCTTGGCTCGTTGGTCCACCTTCGCCGTTTCCTTCCTCGCTCTCGCTGCCGCTCTGAGCGACCCAACCCGTGCCGCAACTTCAGTCGCTCCGCTCACGGAACCGACCGCGACGATCTTGACCGACAATGTCGTCGAGCTGCGTGGGACGATCTCGCGCCAGGGGTTTGTGCACCCCGGCCGCGCCTGGCGGGATGCCGCCCCGAACGGCGCTTTCTCCTATCACTTGGCTGATGGCATATGTTCGATTGGTCTTTCAAAACGAAAGGCGCGCGAATGAGCAGATGGAAATATCTCTCCGCGGCAGTTCTCGTTGCGGCAATCATCGCCGTAGTTGTAGTGCTTTACTTTTCCAATGCACCTCGTGGTACCGCAGGCGACAACCGTGAACAAAAAGCGGTCCTCGAGCAGCCCCTAGGCGAGGGGGAGAGTGTTTCAACGCGTTTCAATCTAGGGAGCCCGGGATCACATCCCCTGGGCGAAGATCAGCCAAGCGGAAATGCCCGGGAAAGCCGGACTCCTGAATTAAATGAAATTCGAGATAGAGCGTCCAAACTGATGGGCGTGGGCCGGTATCAAGAGGCCCTGAATGAACTACTCGATGGTTATCGAGCGATTCGTAGCGATCGTTCCCGTGGCTCAATCGCAAAGATGCAGGTTCTAATGCATGCGATTGGCCGTTTGGCGCATAAATATGAAAATGCAACGTACGCTTTACGTGATCTACAGCGGGATGCTTTGGATGATTTTTACCGGCACCCGGAAGGAAGGGATGGCCCACTGGAGATCGCCACATTAAACAGAGTATTGGGCGATGATGCGAAAACTATCACGTTGTACGATTCGTTACCTGCTGGCGATACTCGCAAGCGGGGTCTCGCTTTGGTGGCATATTCCGCGTTCGCCGAAAATCAGCGCTATTCAGAAGCCGCTGCCGCGAAGCCCTACGGCTCCATGATCCAAGCACTTGACGCTGGCATTAAAGCGTTCGCTGCGGACATGAGTCCGGCCGATCGCTCAGCGTTACACGCAAAAATAGTATCGGATACCGCCATGAATATTGAGGTTCTGGCAGGGGCTGGCCACGTGGATGATGCGCTCGAATTAGCGAGACGTCTGTTCATTTTCGACGATGCGAAAAGCACCGAAGAGACTGTCGCAAAGCATCTGGAGCGGGCCAAGGCCGCGTCGACGGGCTTCTCGGTCTCCGCCTCGAACCCTCCCGCTCCTGACCCGAAACCAGGTCATCACACTGCGAACCCATGATCCGTCACTTGCCCCTCCTCGCCATTTCCCTCTTCACGCTAGCCATCGCTCAGAGTGATCGGACGTTGGCCGCAACTTCAGTCGCATCGCTCACGGAACCGACCGCGACGATCTTGTCCGACAATGTCGTGGAGCTGCGGGAGACGATCTCACCGCAGGGCTTTGTCCACCCCGGCATCAGCTGCAACGCCGAGACACTTTCCGTCATGCGCGACAACGTGCGCGCAGGCGTGTCACCGTGGGTTGATTATTTCGAAGGGCTGCGCCGCACCCGCTTCGCGGACCTGAAGCAGCGTCCGCGTCTGGTCCGACAAATCACGAACGACGGCGACATCGGCGCGTTCGCTCACGATGCGCACCTGGCCTGGGCGCAAACCATCCTCTACGTCGTCACCGGCAACGAGGCCTACCGCCAAACGCCGCTGGAGATCATCCGCTGGTATGGCTCGCGTACGGACGAGAACTTTTTCCCGCGCTACTTCGCCGACAGCCACATCAAGATCGGGAAATACGTTTATACGCTCTGCAGCGCCGTGGACATCCTGCGCTCGACCACGCCGAAGGAGGCGCAGCTCGCGGTCACTCAGGAGATGGTGTCTGCCCTGCAGCAAAACTGCCTGCTGCCGATCCGTAAGACCTGCATTCAGCGGAACGGCTACTTCATGAACCAACATTCTTATGCGATCATGGGCTATCTGGCGTCCACGATCCTCGGGGATGAGATCGAGGGCTACAAACAAGCGGTGGAGTGGACTACCGTAAACGCCACCGCCGCGAATCAGGGGCGCAACGGCTCCATCAAGCAACAAATCCGCCTGGTCACGCACAACGACAAGACCGGCGAGCCCGTGGAGCCGCGCCTGCAGTTGGTGGAAATGGGACGCGACCAGCCCCACGCGGGCGGCAACGTCGACAACCTGTTGATGATGTCGAAGACCATCGATTTTCAGAAAACGAAGGTGCACCCGGTCCATGGGACGGTCGTTGCGGCAAACGAAGGTGTATCGCCCGTCCGTTTCTTGGACGACCGGCTGCCGAAGGGCGCGGCCTTGTTCTCGAAATACAATCTGGGCTACGGGCTGGAGCCGTGGGTGTCCGTTTATTCCGAGACCGATCCCGGGCATCCCGACAATCTCGCCCGATATGACCAGATCAGCTACCACGGTCGCGGTTCGATCGGCGGCAACGGAACCGCCGGCGCCTATCACTATTACAAGGCAATCGGTCTCGACCTGGAGACGGGGCCGTTGCGGTATATCAAAGCGGCTTACGATGCGACGGCCGTCGGCCGGGAACAGCTCGCGCGGTCGGGCAAATACTTCGATCAACTCCACAATTACGCCTTCGACTTCTGGATCGGCCTGCCCGCCTCCGCATCGGACGCCGCCCCGGACCCGGAAAAAGCGAAGCGCGCCTTGGCCGCGAAGCTCCCCGCGTTGCAAGTGGTGCGCGACGGTGTCCCGGTGGAGGGCCAGCAAATCGAGTTTCAGTTCGTGGACCTGTCTGCCCATGCGTTGCCCGGCGACCGTTATCCCGGCTCGCCCGACGACACGCCTCTGCAGGTCCGACGCGACGCCGATGGCACCGGCTACCTGCGCCTGGCGCTCGGTCGCGACAAGCCACGCGTCTTCGTGCTCGCCAGTCGCTTTCCGCAAGGCGCCGGACTGCGCCTGCGCTCCGATTCCCTGGTCAAATTGCGCTTCTACCGCGACGAGGATTTCTCCCGGCGAAGTCCCATCCAGGAACTCTACGTTCCCCCGATGCAGGGCGAGTGGAACCAAGTGCCCGCTACCTTTGAAGGCCACGGCCCGCTCTATATCCAGGCCACGCCCCTGGCTGGTCCGGCGATGATTGATTTCGACCGCGTCGAGACGGACCCGTCTTTGATCCGACCCCTCGCGTTCGAATCCGCGGACAACACCTTGTCGATCCCGTCGTTCGTCGGCGCGCATATCGAAAAAGCGATCA
>DATCRM010000094.1:0-10135 GCA_036568985.1 Lacunisphaera sp.
AAAATCCGCGCCGGCCCGGGCCACCGGCGCGTTACCTGGTCGCGAGCATCCCGGGCCGCGGGATCCCACGCGGCGGTCAGGCCCTTTCGTCGGCGCAAGATCTGCGTCACGCCCGCCAACCAGCGCCGCGCCTTTGTCCGGGCCCTGGGTTATCCTGGAGCGTGCTCGCATCCAGCACCCTTGCCTCGCTGTTGGCCCGCTACAAGGCCGATCCGGAATCCGTCTACCACACATGGTTCGTCGGCGATGCCGACCGCTTGAAAGCTTTTCGATCGATCCGCCGCGGCGTGAAGGAGTGTGTGGATCGGATTGCGGACGGCACCTTCGGCAACGATTTCAAGGGATCCCCGCTCGAAGTCGTGCTGACCGCAATCACGGAACAGAAACAGGTTTTCGCCGGCGCCGCTCACCCGTTTTATTGGAAGCCGAAGCTTCGCATCCCCGACATCTACGAGCATGCGGATAACCAGCGAAAATTCGGCGCCTTTCTCGTCGGATGCCTCGACGCCACCACCGAGGATCGCGTCCTCGCCGAAATGAGCCGGCTGGCCGAAGCCCGCATCAAGGGCCTGGGTCCGGCGGTGGCGAGCATCGTGTATTTCCTGCATCCTACGATCGTGCCCCCGTTCAACACCGCGATCGTCAATGGCTTCAACGCGCTCTTCAGCGATCGGAAGAAGCTCGGCTCCTGGACCAGTTATTTGGAAATGCGTGAGACGATCGTCCGTACCAACGACCTCGTCCGGGGTGAACTCAGCAAGGATTTGGGGGCGTTGGCCGGCCTCCTGTTTGAGATCGGCGTCGGGCGGTTGGTCGTCGCGGGCAATGCCGACACTGTGCTCCACCAGGAAAACGAAAGGGCGCGGCAGGCCGCGCAAGCCCGGCATCGCGAAGTTGCCGCCGATCAGCAGGAGGAGAGCGAGCACACCCGCCTCCAGCATTTGCTGATCAAGCTCGGCCGTGCCCTAGCCTACGAGGTTCATGTCGCCCGCAACGACCGCCACCGGTGCTGTGGCGGCGAAGCGTTCGCTCTCCTCACTGTCGGATCGCTGCCGGAATGGGATTGGCCGCCTGAGGTCCTCGATACGGTGAGCCTGATCGACGTGCTCTGGTTGGATCCGAGTACCCGGGAGGTCGTCTGCGCCTTTGAGGTGGAGAAGAGCACCTCGATCTATTCGGGCATCCTGCGGCTGGAAGATCTGGCCCGCTCGATGCCGAGATCGGGCGCGCATTTCTATCTGGTGGCCCCAGAATCGCGCGAACGTGAAGTACTCGCGCAGCTCGCCCGGCCGGCGTTTTGCGCCGGCCTGGCCGGGATTCCGCTCGCCTATCTGCCCTCCGCCGAACTCACCGCCCACGGCGACGCGCTCGGACGCTTCGGCGGGGATTGCACGGTGTTGCGCAAGCTTGCCCGCGGCAGACCGCTCGCCCCGCTGAATTCCTAGCTCCGGCTGCGGAAAGTGAGCCAGCCACCCGATACCTACTACGGATGGCTGGCCTGACTAACCACCTAACCCGCGACCAGCAATCGCAGGGTTCTCAGGGGAAGTTGATATCGAGCTGGATGGTGACGGTGTCCTTGCCGCCGGTCTTCTGGTTGTTGTAGATGTCGTAGCCGAAGATCACGGAGGTGTTCTTCGCGAAGCTCCACGCGAACCCGACGTTCAGCGCACCGTTGCCGCTCTGGCCACTCGCATAATCGACCGCCAACCAGAGCTTGTCGGAGATTTCCTTCATGGTCCGGTCCCAGGTCAGAATTAGGCCGTCGTTGGCCGGGCTGCCGTTTTCATCCACCAACACGTGTCGGCTGCCACGGTAGTAACCGACGGAAAACCGTCCCACCGACGTCGTCTTGGCGACCAACGCGTAGGCGATGTTCTGGGTAGTCACGCCGCTCTTGGTGCCGAAGTTATAGCCACCGATCGCGAGCGCCGGCGTACCCTCGCCGAAAGCGCCCTCCGGTGTGCCCAGCTTGGCGTTGAGATAGAACGGGTTCTTGTCGGCCACCGAGTTCGTGCCCGTGTCGATGTAGTCGAACCCGGTCTCTAGCTGGAGTTTTTCCCCGGGCAGCACGCCCACGGTCAGTCCGGTGTCGAAGACGTTGTTCGTCACCGCCCCGGACTTTTTTGATGTGCGGATATAACTGTCGAGGGTGAGGTGCCACACTTTGTATGGCTGGATATCCGTCGAGGGACTCCAGATTTGGGTCGATGGCGTGGCGCGAGTCACAGGCGCGAGAGCCACGATCAGGCCCACGGCCGCGAGAGAGGTGAGTTGGTGATATTTCATGTGTGAGGACGCTTACAGGCGTCGATCCGATCGCAGCCCGGCGCATGCCAAAGCCCGGCCATCCGCCCGGAATGCCAAGATCCGACCAGCATCTGCCAAGAGGCGCGGGCCAGCGCGTGCTGGCATCACGCCAATCGTGCACTAACGTAACGTCAGCCATGATCGCCCGCGCCGACCAACTTGCTGTCACCCTCAACGTTCACCGGAACGCCTTCAAGGCGTTCCTCGCCGCGCGCGTCGGCAGCGAGGCCGAGGCGGAGGACATCCTCCAGAACGGCCTCCTCAAGGCCCTGCAAAAGTCCGACGAGCTGCAGGACGACGCCAAGCTCACGGCCTGGTTCTACCAGCTCCTCCGCAACGCCGTCGTGGACCACTACCGCGCCCGCGGTGCCGTCCGTCGCCGGCACGACGCACTGGGCGAAACCCTCGCCGCCTTCGGCGAGGACATCGCCGCCGCGCCGCAGGGCTGGGAGCCGCAGCTCTGCGGTTGCCTCGGTGGCGTGGTCGATACGCTGAAACCCCAGCACGCCGAGCTGCTGCGCCGCGTGGATTTGAACGGCGAGTCCGTGCAGGTCGCCGCCAAGGCCCTGAAGATGACCGCGAACAACGCCAGCGTCACCCTCCACCGCGCCCGCAAGGAGCTCCGCGCCCGGCTGGAGACCTTCTGCGGCGATTGCGCCGAGGGTGCCTGCCTCGACTGCGACTGCGCGGAGCGATCCAAACTGTAGGAAGGGGCTTTACGTCCCGCTGGCGATCGCGGCACATGCTTCATCGGGGCGTAAAGCCCCTCCTACAGTCCGGAAAATCCGTGTAAGATCCGCCAGCCTGCTCCGTCTCCTGGTGAAACTGCCCTCATGAACCCCTCTCACCCATCCCACGGCCACCACCATGGCCCTACCACAGTTCACGAACCCGCTCCCGACGAGCCGGTCTACATGGGCCTGCCCCATGAACGCTACCTGCGTCCCAAGCTTTACGTCGCGGCGGCGCTGACCGTGCCCGTGCTGTTCCTCGCCATGGGCGAGATGTTCGCCCCCGACCTGGTGCACAGCATCACCCCACGCATGAGCGGCTGGTTGCAGTGGCTGCTCACCACACCCGTTTTCTTCTGGGCCGGGGCGCCGTTCATCCGCCGCTGGTGGAAATCCATCCGCGAGCGCGACACCAACATGTTCACGTTGACCGTGACCGGCACGGGCGCGGCGTATTTCTACAGCACGGCCGCCCTGCTGTTCTGGAACCGTTTCCCGCCGGAATACCAGACTCACCACGGAGTCCCGTTGTATTTCGAAGCCGCGGCCTTCATCACCACGGTGGTACTGCTCGGACAGATCATCGAGCAACGCGCCCATGCCCGCACCGACGCGGCCATCCGCGCCCTGATGGACCTCGCACCCAAGATCGCGCATCGCCTCACGCCCGACGGCTCGGAAGAGGATGTGCCGGTCGAGTCCGTGCATCCGGGCAACCTGCTGCGAGTGCGACCCGGCGAAAACCTGCCGGTGGACGGCGTGCTCCTCGAGGATCCGGCCGAGATCAACGAGTCCATGCTCACCGGCGAACCGCTGCCCGTGTCTAAATCCCCGAACGACAAGGTCAGCGCCGGCACGCTCAACACGACCGGCTCCTTCGTCTTCCGCGCCGAGCGGGTCGGGGCCGACACGCTGCTCGCGCAAATCGTGAAGCTCGTCGAGCAAGCCGTGGAGAGCGAGGCCCCGATCGCCCGGCTCGCCGACCGGGTCTCGGCGTGGTTTACGCCCGCCGTGCTTGGCATCGCCGCCCTCACTCTACTCGCGTGGGGTTTGTTGGCCCCGCAGCAAGGCTGGCTCTACGGACTGCTCAACGCCGTGGCCGTGCTCATCATCGCCTGCCCCTGCGCCTTGGGGCTGGCCACACCCGTCTCGCTGGTCACCGGCATCGGCCGCGGCGCCCAAGCGGGCGTACTGGTGAAGGACGCATCCGCACTCGAAGCACTCGCAACCGCCAACACGCTGCTCATCGACAAGACCGGCACACTCACCGAAGGCCGGCCGCAGGTGATGGCAGTGATGCCCGACGACCCGCCCGGCCTGTCGTCCGAAGGCTTGGCGAAGGATGAAGGTCGCGTTCCACCGCTTTCGGAAAACGAACTCCTCCTCCTCGCCGCTTCGGCCGAATCCGCCAGCGAACACCCGCTCGCCCGCGCCATCGTGAACGCCGCGCGGACGCGCGGACTGAGTTTGTCGCCCGCGTCCGATTTCAAGGCTTTGCCTGGCGCCGGAATCCGTGCCACCGTAGCCGGCCACGTCATCGAAATCACCCGCGCCGCGGCGGATCAACACCTGCCCAACCACCCCACGGCCACCCTCGTGTTGGTCGCCGTCGACGGTCAAGCCGCCGGATTGATCGCCCTGGCCGACCGCATCAAGGCCTCCACCCCCGCCGCCATTGCCGGCCTCAAGGCGCGCGGATTCAGAATCTACATGGTCACGGGCGATCGTCCGGCGGCGGCGCGCGCCGTTGCGGAGTCACTTGGCCTCGACGGCTTCCATGCCGAGGTAACGCCGGCCCGCAAACAGGAGCTCGTACGTGAGCATCAGGCTCGCGGTGAGCGCGTCGTTTTTGCAGGCGACGGACTCAACGATGCGCCCGCCCTGGCTGCTGCCGACGTGGGCATCGCCATGGGCACCGGCACCGACGTGGCCATGCACAGCGCCGGCCTCGTGCTCGTGAAGGGCGACCTCGCCGCGCTCGACCGCGCCGTGCATCTGAGCCGGGCCGTGATGCGCAACATCCGGCAGAACCTGTTCTGGGCCTTCGCCTACAACACCACCGGCCTGCCCTTGGCGGCCGGGCTGTTATTCCCGTTCACCGGGTGGTTGCTCAGCCCGATGTTCGCCGGTGCCGCCATGAGCCTCAGTTCGATCAGCGTCGTGGCCAACGCCCTGCGGTTGCGCCGGCTCCGCCTCTAGCCACTGGCTTTTTTCGGAACCAACGCTATTTTCACCCGGTCAAACCGCATCATGAACCATCGCCTGCTCCGCACCTTCATGCTCGCCACCAGCCTGGGCTTTCTCATGGGCTGCCAGACCGTGGAGAGCCGCATCAAGGAGAAACCCGAGGTCTTCGCCAGCGTCGACAAGGCCACGCAGGACAAGATCAAGCAGGGCATCATCGATGTCGGCTACACCGAGGACATGGTTTATCTCGCTCTCGGCGCGCCCGACCAAAAACGCGAATCCATCAGCGCCGCGGGCCGCAATGTCACCTGGATCTACAACACCTACTACACCCGTTACGAAGGCGACCATATGATGGGTTACCATCGGCGCGTTTACTTCGACCCGTACTTGAAAACCTACCGGGTCTACTATCGGCCGGTGTTCCAGGAAGTATACAGCGAGGAGAAGGAGGAGCGCATCCGCATCGTCTTCAAGGACGGCAAAGCCTCCGTAATCGAACAAACGAAGGACTGACGAGGCTGGGTTTGCGTCACTTCTTCGCAAACGGCGCGTGGGTCTCGCGCTTGAGTTCACGGGTCATGAGAGCCATCAGCGCATCCCTGGGCTTCTTGTCCTGATAGAGGATCGCATAGACCTCGCTGAGAATCGGAGCGGCGATGTCGCGTTGGCGGCAGAGGTCATACAGCGCCCGCGTGGTCAGGTAACCCTCGACAATGGTGCGGCGGCCCTCGAGCAGCGCGGCCACCGAGTGACCGGCGCCAACCTTTTCTCCAAATTCACGGTTGCGGCTCCAAGCGCCGTGACACGTGGCCACAAGGTCGCCAAAACCGCTCAAGCCGTAGAATGTCTCCTTTCGGGCTCCGAGCGCCTCGCCCACCCGAACCATTTCGGCCAACGCGCGGGTAATGAGCGAGGCCTTGGCGTTGTCCCCGAGCTTGAGCCCATCGCAGAATCCAGCCGCGATGGCGTAGATGTTTTTCAAGCAGGCGCCGTATTCCGCGCCGACCAGGTCATCGCTCGTGTAGAGCCGCAGCGTCGACCCACTCATGGCGGCCTGCACGCGGTCGACGAATTCACCGGAAGTGGCCGCAGCCAGTACCATGGCGGCCGGCAGACCCTGCGCCACTTCTCCCGCGTTGGTCGGGCCGGTGAGGGTGGCGACATTCAGCCCGGGGAAGGCCTGCGCCATGACCTGGCTCGGCCGGAACTGGGTGCCGACCTCCAGGCCCTTGACGAGGCTGATGAACAATTGAAGCCGGTCGGTGCCGCCCAACTCTCCCTGCATGCGGGAGCACCATTCGCGCAACGCATGTGACGGACTGGCGATCAGCGCGACCTCGGCCCCGAGCAACGCGGCGTGCAGGTCGGACGTGACCGTGAGGTTTTCCGGCAACTTGACACCCGGCAGGTAGTCGAGGTTCTCGCGGGTCAGCTGCATGGTGACCGCGTGCTCCGGACGGCGCGTGACAAGCGTGGCATGTTGCCCACGCCGGGCGAGATGCGCCGCCATCGCCGTGCCCCACGCACCCGCGCCGATGACCGCGAAATGGAGAGGGCGTTGCTCGGGCATGAGGGAAGGGACCAGGGACAAAGGACCAAAGACTAGAGACCGGACAAGGACGGATGAAGTCCCGGATGTGCCGGGGCAAGTCCTTGGTCCCTGGTCGCTGGTCCTTGATCTTTCATCACGTCTTCAGGAAAGTGGGAATTTTCTCCCCGGCGACCATAGCCTCGAAATTTTCCCGGGCATTGACCAGCTCGAAGCGGCTGCCTGAGACGAGCACCTCGGCGGCCTGCGCGCGCGTGTTGTAGCGGCTGGCCATCGTGTAGCCGTAGGCGCCGGCGCTCATGAAGGCCACCAGCTCGCCCTCGCCGACCGACTGGAGCGTGCGGTCCTTGGCGAAACAATCGCCCGACTCGCAGATGGGGCCGACGATGTCGGCCTTGAGTGCCGGGCGCGTCGTGTCACGCGTAAGCGGCACGATCTCGTGGTAAGCCTCATACATGGCGGGGCGCACGAGGTCGTTCATGGCGGCGTCCACAACGAGGAAATTCTTGTTCGCCCCGCGCTTGAGGTACTCGACGCGGGCGAGGAGCACGCCCGCATTGCCCACCAGGAAGCGGCCGGGCTCGAGGAGAATCTTCAGGCCGAGCGGAGCCAGCAATGGCTTGAGCACGGCACCGTACACCTCCGGGGTGAGCGGGCGCTCGCCCTCGGGCTTGGCATCCCACCAAACTTGGGCGCCGCTCGCCAGGGCATCCTGATAAACGATGCCGATGCCGCCACCGACACTGAAATAGGTTATCCCGTAGAGCTTCTTCAGCTCGGCCACAAAGGGCACGACCTTCTGCACGGCCTCGGCGAATGGCGTGACCGAAGTCAGCTGGGAACCGATGTGCATCTGCACGCCCTTGATCTGGATGTGCGGATACTTTGCGGCCGCGGTATAGGCCTCGGCGGCATGCTTGAGCGGGATGCCGAATTTGTTGTCGCTCTTGCCGGTCGTGATCTTGGCGTGGGTTTTGGCGTCCACGTCGGGGTTGATGCGGATGGCAATCGGAGCCTTCCGACCGAGCTGGCCGGCGACGTGGTTGATGCGCCCAAGCTCGGGCTCGCTCTCCACATGAAAGCCGAACACCCCGGTCTCGAGCGCGAGGCGGATCTCGGCCTCGGACTTGCCGACCCCGGCGAACACGCTGCGTGAGGCATCGCCGCCCGACGCGACCACGCGGCGCAGTTCACCGCTGCTCACGAGATCGAAGGCCGCCCCGAGATTCGCGAAATGACGGAGGATGGCCAGGTTGGAATTGGCCTTCATCGCATAGCAAATCTGCACATCAAGCCCGGTAAGGCTGGCGGCCAGCCGGCGATAGTTGTCGGCGATGGTCTGGGCGCTATAGACGTAGGTGGGAGTACCGTGAAGTTGCGCGATGGCAGCGAGGTCAACGGACTCGCAATGCAGTTTTTGTCCGGCGTAGTGGAAGTGGTGCATCTTTTGGGTAAAGGCGGCGTGAAAGGTGTCGAGATAGACATAATCAATTTGAACGGAAGCGCTATTTTGACCGAACCTCCCGATCCCATGCCAACGCCCCTTCGCCGCCTGTTGAACCACCTGCCCATTCCGCAGGGCAACGGCGAACTGTACGTGCGCTCCTCGTGGCATAAGCCGACCCCGTTCGGGCAGTGGATCACGCGGCCTCCTTTCCGTCCCAATCTGCGCGCCAACCACTTCGCCCGCGGGCTGCGCCGCCGGCGCCTGATGCGCGGGCTGCTCCGTTGCAGCGTCGGCCTTTTTGTCGCGTGGGTGGTGATCGAAAGCGTCCGGGCCGTGATCCTGTTCTGAGCAGATAAGACCAGGAATTGACGCCGGCTGTGCCGGCGGTTGGATCAGGTCGTGACCGATGCCTTTGCCATGGCGCGAGGCTTTGCTCACCGTCCGCTGACCAGAGCATGTCCAACCTCACCGAACTTTATCCGTGGATTTCCGCCGGGGCCATCGCCTGGGGAGTGCTCGATTGTTTTTTTGGCTACCGGATCTTCAAGATCACCCTGGCTGTGGTGGGTGGATTGATCGGTCTGGCCGCCGGACATGCCGCGGCAACGGCCCTCGGTTTCGGCCAGATCGGTGCCGCGATCACCATGATCGCGGGAGCTCTCCTTGGGGCCGGCCTCGCTTTCCTGCTCTACCTCGCCGCGGTGTTCGTGGCGGGCTTCGGCTTTGGCGCCACCTTGGGCATGCTGCTGCTGGCCAACTATCATCATATGGTGGCGCTGCTGACGGGCGTCGTCACCGGCATCGTCAGTGGTTTTCTTGCCGTGAAAGCGCAACGGATCCTGATCATCCTCTCCACGGCGTTGCTGGGCTCTTTCCGGGCGATCCTGGCTCTCTGCTATTTCACCAGCCAGCTCGACTGGCTGTATTATTTCAAGCAACCCGATCAGATGCCGGCCCTGATCGAGGGTAACGGCTGGATCTTCCCTTCCGTGCTCGCCCTCGCCGCCGTGGGCACGATAGCCCAGCTCGAGCTGGGTGGAGGCAAGGAGCCAAAGAAATCGAAAGGCAAGGAGGAGTAATCTTGCCGCGACCCTTGGCATCCGCACGATCCGCGTCATGAAGCAACTGCTTACCCCCCTGCTGTTGATCGGGCTTGTTCTCTGCGGATTAACCGGATGCTCCAGCAACACGGAAATAATGGCGGCCGGTCTCCGGGTCGAAGTCACCCAAGTCCAACGCGACCAGACTGGCGCCGTGCAAGTGAGCTGGCGGATCCGTAACCCGAATGTAGTTTCCTATCTTTTCTCAAAATCCAGTCACAAACTCAGCCTCAACGGCACAGCGATCGGCACGTTGACTGATACCTCGCCGCTGGGCGTGCCTCAGGGCAGTCAGGCAGATCGGACAAGTCCCCTGGTTCCGGCCAATGCCACCGCGAACGAGATCATTGACCGGGCGATCAGCCAAGGCTCGGCCAGCTACCGGCTCGATTCCATCATGTGGGTCCTGATCGTCGATGACGACACCGAGAAGATCCCACTGAACTCGTCCGGCTCGGTGCCCGTAACCGCCAAATAAAAAGCGGCCCCGACATCCGGAGCCGCGTTCGGCATAACCATCCGCGATCAAGCGGCGAAGCGGCGGGCCGAAGCCGACACCCGGGACGTCTGCAGCGGAGCCGACAGACGAATGGGCCGGTTTCGCGTCAGGGCGCGGGGCGCACGGCTGTATTGGTCGATCGTCCAGGCCACGAGACCGGTGGTGAAGAGGATGGCGGTAAAATCGGCGGCGTCGAAGGCACGACCGCTCGCCAGGGAAGCGAAGCCCAGCAGGGTCGCGGTGAGAACGGAGATAAGAGCGGTTTTCATGATATTCATCGGTTGGTGTCATGAAAACCCAGCTCCGCTC
>DATCRM010000095.1:0-2574 GCA_036568985.1 Lacunisphaera sp.
GCGCAATGTTGCCCGCCGCTTCCGGCTCGATGGTCGCAAAGGGTTGCTCGCCGAGGGGCATGATGCGGACTTCTCGCTCGTTGAGCTGGGGGACAAACACAAGATCACGGCCGACGAATTGTGGACGCGCCACCGGATCAGTCCGTATATCGGTCGGACCAGCCGGGTGCGTGTAACCGATACCTACGTCCGTGGTTGCCCGGTGTGGGCCGACGGCCGGGTTGCATCCGGCAGCCCCAAGGGGCAATTTTTAAGGCCGGAAATTTAGCCACCGAATGCGCCAAAAGCGCAAAAGTCCCGATCAGACCCTGTAAACCAACAACCCCGTCATTCTGAGCGCCGCGAAGAATCCAAGCGAATGGACGATGCACTTCCGGGAAACGATAATCCCCTTGGATCCTTCGCTGCGCTCAGGATGACGAATCGGGTTTGAAAACCCACACGATGAGCATGCCTTCTTTGCTCTCCTCCTTTTGAGCCTTTTGTGCATTTTGTGGCCACTCCTCCCAATTCCATGCCCGAACTCTTTGGCCACACCCGCGCGCACGTCGGCCCCCGGCATGCGCTTCTCACGCTCCACAACCACGTCAACAGCTCCGTGCCCGGCATCACCGGTGCGACGGCGGTAATCCTGATCAGCCCGGCGATGGGCGCGAAATTCGTCCAGCTGCAGCTCACGTTCGCGGCAGAGGGCCGCGCCGCGCAGCCAGCGAGCGATCTCCAGACTTTCGGCTACCTCATGAGCGGCGGAGGCGCGCTCACCGTAGGCAAAAACAAGGCGAAGATTGGGCCGGGCGGTTATTTCTATGTGCCGGCGGGCCAGTCCTGGAGTTTGACCGCGCCCAAGGCCGGTACGCAGGTCACTCTTTTCCAGAAAAAATACGTGCCGCTTCCGGGCGTTGCTGCGCCCGAGGCCATCATCGGCGATGCCGCCAAGGTCAAGGGCACGCCTTTTCTGGGGGACCCGGCGGCGAATTTGCAGGTGCTGTTGCCGGACGTCCCGGCCTTCGACATGGCGGTGAATGTTTTCGCCTACCAGCCCGGCGGCCACCTGCCGTTTGTCGAGGTTCACGTCATGGAACACGGACTGCTGATGCTCGACGGCCAGGGCGTTTATCGCCTGGAAGATTCGTGGTATCCGGTCGAAAAAGGCGACGTGATCTGGATGGGGCCGTATTGTCCGCAATGGTTTGTCGCGATGGGCAAGGCTCCTGCTTCATACCTTTACTACAAAGACGTCAACCGGGGCGCCTTGTAGGTGTAGGGCGGGATCTCCGAATCCCGCCTGACCGCGGCTCGGTTCCTCATGCAGGCGGGATTCGGAGATCCCGCCCTACACCTTGTCCACTACCATCCAGAGCATCGAATTCATGCTGAACGGCGCGCCCGTTCGGGCGGTCGGCGTATCGCCCACCACGACCTTGCTCGCCTGGCTGCGCGCCAACGGCCATACGGGCAGCAAGGAGGGTTGCGCGGAGGGCGATTGCGGCGCGTGTTCCGTGGCGCTGGTGGAGCGCGACGCGGCCGGCAAACCCACTTACCGGGCCTTCAACAGCTGCATTGCGCTGCTCCCGATGTTTGCCGGGCGTGAATTGGTGACCGTCGAGGGCCTCGCCCGGTGCGGTGAGGACAAGAAGCAGCTGCATCCGGTCCAGGCCGCGATGGTCGAGCACTACGGTTCGCAATGCGGTTATTGCACCCCGGGGTTCGTGGTCTCGATGTTCGAGGCTTACTACCGCAAGGACTGCACCGAACCGTGGCAGGTGAGCGACCAACTCTGTGGCAACCTCTGCCGCTGCACCGGCTATCGCCCGATTCGTGATGCGGCGATGACGGCGCTGGCTGGTAGGGCGGCGACTCCGCTCACCGCAGCGGCGCGGACGGAGTCCGCGCCCAACCCGGATGCAT
Source organism: Lacunisphaera sp. (assembly GCA_036568985.1). Taxonomy (GTDB): domain Bacteria; phylum Verrucomicrobiota; class Verrucomicrobiia; order Opitutales; family Opitutaceae; genus Lacunisphaera. The sequence continues at coordinate 1,909 of DATCRM010000095.1, forward strand.
TCGCACGGCGCCTGCAAGCGCCGGTGCCGCCACCGGTCGCGCTGGATTACGCAGCGGGTGAGGCGAAATTCTTCCGGCCCACCTCCCTGACGGAGCTCTTTGGGCTTCTCAGCAGTCATCCCTCGGCTCAGCTCGTCGCGGGCGCGACCGAGATCGGGGTCGAGCTGAACAAGAAATACAAATCCTTCCCGTGCCTCGTTTCGACGGAGGGCGTACCGGAACTCACGCGTATTACCGCAACGAAAGAAGCTTGGCATATCGGCGCGGGCGCGACGTTGACCAACGTGGAGGAAGCGCTCGCCGGCGAATACCCATCCTTGGCGAAGATGCTGCGCGTTTTCGCCGCGCGGCAGATCCGAAACCGGGCGACGCTCGGCGGCAATCTCGTCACGGCTTCACCCATCGGCGACAGCGCGCCCATTTTGTTGACGCTCGACGCGTCCGTCGTGCTGGCCACGGCTCGCGGCGAACGTACGGTGCCGCTGGCGGACTTCTTCACGGGTTACCGGAAGACCGTGCTGCAGCCGGGCGAAATTATGCGCGAGATCGTGTTGCCGCGCGGTGGACCGGTTGCCGGACTCACGCGTCGGGTGGATTTTTTCAAGGTGTCCAAGCGTCGCGAACTCGACATCAGCATCGTGGCTGCGGCGTTCCGCGTGGATGTCG
>DATCRM010000096.1:0-3658 GCA_036568985.1 Lacunisphaera sp.
CACCTGCTCTATCTCGCGCTGTCCGCGCTGGAGGCTCATGAGACGGCGCGGGCCCGCGAGTTGCTTCACGCGGTGCACGTGGAAAGCGATCACGCCTCGGACAAGCACTTCCGGCTCGTCGTGGAAAAGGCGCTGGTGGTGCAGGAGGCCGAGCCCGGGGCGATCCGGCAGGAGACCGCGGCGACGGCCCGGCAGCAACTCGCGCACTCGTCGGCCGGCAACGTCGGGCGCGTGCTGAAGGCGGAGGTCCGGGCCGCGGCGGTCATGGCCAAGGACGCGGGCGGCTTCGGCGCGCGGCTCTATGCGATCCGGCTGGGCCTGCGGTCCCGGCTGGGATTGCGGGTGACGCGGCGTTCGAGTCCGATCAGCGTTTGGGTGATCATCGTGATCGTGCTGGTGAACGCGCTGCGGGCGTGTTCCTCGCATTGACCGGCCCGGACGCTAGGGGATCATCCTCTGGCGAAAGTGCCGCGGGCTGAGGCCGAAGCTGCGCTTGAACATTTTCGAGAAGGTGTAGGGATCGGGGTAGCCGACCATCCCGGCGATGTCGCCGATGCGCCGGTTGTGATCGCGCAGCAGATACGCGGCCTGGTTCATCCGGATCTGCATGATGTACTGCACGACGGGCAGGCCAAAGTAGCGCTTGAACTCGGTGCACAGGTGCGGCACCGACCAACCCACTCGTCGCGCGAGGTCCGCGAGGCGCAGCTTTTCGGCGAAGCGCTCCCCCACGTACGCACGCAACACGAGCAATTCCGCCGGGGCGAGCCGCTCGGACTTGCGGAAGATGTGGCGCGCGAGACGGCGGACGAAATTCTCGAACAGGTTGCGCAGCACCGTCTCGTCGGGACGCCGCCAGCCGTTGAGTTCGGCCGCGGCTTCCAGCAGGAAATTCTCCAGGATGAGCGGATCGGCGAGCGGGATCACCTCGCCCACGCGGATGCGAGAGGCCCGCAGGATGCGCGGAATGTCGCGCCCGGCACAATGGAACCAGGAGTGATCCCAAGGCCCCAAATTCGAACCATAAAAATGGCCATCACGTGGCGTCCAGATCATGAGCGACCCGGCCGGCCTCGTGAAATCGCCCCGCCTGTCGCCCACGCGCGCCTCATCGTGGAAAAGCATGAAGAGATGGTCGCCCGTCCCCTCGGGACGATCCACTAGGGACGGCGGCATGAGTTCATGCAAGGCCAGGCGGCGCAGACGAAAGGATTTTCCCTCCGTCTCGCGGACGACATGAAGCTTGCTCCGTCTCATGGGTGAAGATATTCCATCTTTTGACAAAGGCCGTCCATTCCCAAGAAATCCCGCGGGCGCTAGCGTTGGTCATGCCCTCGATTCCTTTCAACGGCCTGGGTTGCCACCTGGGAAATCTTTCGCTGCTCTCCAACGCGCAAACGCGCTCGATCAGCCCGGAAAATTTCAACGGCGAAAAAGGGAAGGGCGGCATGGCCACCGACGGGCGCGGCGCCCATTGCGCCCGCGACCTAGGCCGGGGCTGGAAAATCTCGCCCAGCGTCGAAATCCAGCCTGGCGAAGTCCGCGAACTGGCCAATATCGAGGGCCCCGGGGCGATCCAGCAAATCTGGATGACGCCCACCGGCATGTGGCGCTTCAACATTCTGCGCATCTATTGGGACGACCAGGAGCAACCCTCGGTCGAGTGCCCGGTCGGCGACTTCTTCGCCTCAGGCTGGGGCACGTTTGCGCCGATCTCGTCTCTCGCGGTTTGCGTCAATCCGGGCAGCGCCTTCAATTCGTATTGGGAAATGCCGTTCCGCAAGCGCTGCCGCATCACGATGACGAACATGGGGCTCGAGGCGGTGACGCTCTACTATCAGATCAACTACGCGCTGACCGATGTGCCCGACAACGCGGCCTACTTCCACGCGCAGTTCCGCCGCACCAATCCCCTTCCCTACAAGGAGGTCTACACCATCCTCGACGGCGTGCGCGGCCGGGGCCATTTCGCGGGCGTCTACATGGCGTGGGGCGTGAACAACAACGGCTGGTGGGGCGAAGGCGAAATCAAGTTCTTCCTCGACGGCGACGGCGAGTTCCCAACCATCTGCGGCACCGGCACGGAGGATTATTTCTGCGGCTCGTACAACTTCGAGGATAAGGAGACGAAGCAATATCGGGAATTCACCACGCCCTACGCCGGGCTCTCGCAAGTCATCCGCCCCGACGGCGTCTACCGCTCGCAGGCACGCTTCGGCATGTACCGCTGGCACATCGTCGATCCGGTGCGTTTCCAGCAGGACCTGCGCATCAGCATCCAGGCCCTCGGCTGGCGCTCCGGCGGCCGCTACCTGCCGCTGCAGGACGACATCGCCTCCACCGCGTTCTGGTACCAAACCCTGCCCACCGCGCCGTTTCCCACCCTGCCCGACCGCGATTATCTCGAGGTGATTTGACTCTCGATAAAGCCGCTCGCCGATCCCGCGAAGAGCCGCTATGTTGGGGAACTTCGCGGAGTTAGCTTAGCGGTAGAGCAGGTCCTTTACACGGACAAGGTCGGGGGTTCGATCCCCTCACTCCGCACCCCCCTCGTACCCTTTCGCCGAAAGCGGCTTGACAGGCAACCTTTTGGTTGCTTTGTTAGGCAACGAAATGGTTGCCCATGACGACAAGGTGTTCAAGGCCCTGGCCGACGCCAGCCGGCGGCGATTGCTCGACCGGCTGCGCCAGCACGCAGGGCTCACGTTGAACGAGCTTTGCGAAGGCCATGACATGAGCCGTCAGGCGGTGACCAAGCACCTCGCCCTGCTGGAGGCGGCGAACCTCGTCGCCGTGCAACGGCGCGGCCGCGAGAAGCTGCATTACCTGAACCCGGTTCCGATCCACGAGATTTATGCGCGCTGGATCGGGAAGTTCGAGCGGGGCCGGCTGCAGGCACTCAACAACCTCAAACAAGCCCTGGAGGAAAAATCATGACCCCATCCGCATTCGTCTACACCACCTACATCAAGACCACGCCGGAAAAACTCTGGCACGCGCTGACCAACGCGGAATTCATGAAGCAATACTGGTTCGGCGCGCTGATCGAGAGCGACTGGAAGACAGGCTCGCCGTGGAAGATGTCCTTCCCCGACGGCGATGTGGCCGATGCGGGCGAGATTGTCGAGAGCGTGCCCGCGAAGCGTCTCGTCATCAAGTGGCGCAATGAATGGAAACCGGAGATGAAGGCCGAGGGCTATTCACGGTGCACCTTCGAGATCGAGCCGGCGGATGGCGCGTTGAAATTGACGGTTACGCACAGCATCGACAAGACCGGCTCGAAGCTCATCGAGGCGGTTTCCGGCGGGTGGCCGAAGATCCTTTCCAACCTCAAGTCGATCCTGGAGACGGGAACGATCGCGGTGGAGGGACGGATGGGCTGCAAGAGCAAAACGGACTAGAGCGAAACGGCCGGGCGAAAAAATTCGCCTTCAACCGGAGGCGTCCGCGCAACCCTTTGCGCCGGGCGCTGTCTTTAAGATTGTCGCCGATGAGCGGCGATGATATGCGCAGGTTGATGCGTCGTCTTTTTCTGGCCCTGGGTGCCCTGGCTTTCCTTGCGGCCGGTGTGGTGCGCGCGCAGGACACGGTGCAGGAATTCAGCGGCACGGGCGAGACGACCACGGCGATGTTCACGGTTGGCGACCGGTGGGAAGTG
>DATCRM010000097.1:0-3248 GCA_036568985.1 Lacunisphaera sp.
GCATCACACCGTTCAATTTTCCAGCGATGGTGCCGCTGTGGATGTTCCCCACGGCCATCGCCTGCGGCAACACCTTCGTCCTGAAACCGAGCGAGAAAGTCCCGCTCAGCGCCGTGTTGCTCGGGCAGTTGCTTGAACAGGCCGGCCTGCCCAAGGGCGTGTTTAATATCGTCCACGGCGGCCGCGCTGCGGTGGACGCCCTTCTCACACACCAGAAGGTGAAGGCCGTCTCCTTCGTCGGCTCCACGCCCATTGCGAAATACATCTGGGACACCGGCACCAAGCACGGGAAGCGCGTCCAAGCCAACGGTGGCGCGAAAAACTACATCGTGGTCATGCCCGACGCCGACGTCGGCAAGACCGTCGAGAATCTCGCCACCGCCGCCTTCGGCTGCGCGGGCGAACGCTGCATGGCCGGCTCGACCGCCATCACCGTCGGCGCCGCGGCCGATCGCGTGCTGCCGGAATTGGTGAAGGCCGCCAACGCCATCAAGGTCGGCCCCACCGACCGGCCGGCCCAGCCCGACATGGGCCCGGTCATCACCGCCGCGCATCGCGACCGCGTGCTGAGCCTCGTGGCCAGCGGTGAAAAGGAGGGTGCAAAGGTCATTGCCGACGGCCGCGGCGTAAAGGTCGCGGATGCGCCGAAAGGTTTCTACCTCGGCGCTACCGTTGTCGATGGCGTGCAGGCGAACATGACCCTCGCCCGTGAGGAGGTTTTCGGCCCCGTCCTGAACGTCATGCGCATGGATGACCTCGACGCCGCCATCGAGCAGGCAAACCAATCCGCCTTCGGCAACGGCGCTGCGATCTTCACCAACAACGGTCGCGCCGCCCGTGAGTTCACGATGCGCGTGAAGGCCGGCATGGTCGGCGTCAACGTCGGCGTCCCCGCCACCATGGCCATGTTCCCCTTCACCGGCTGGGACGACTCCTTCTACGGCGACCTGCACATCCAGGGCAAGGAGAGCATCCAGTTCTACACCCAGCAAAAAGTCGTCAGCTCCCGCTGGTTCGGCGGCGACGTCGGCGATGTGTGGAAGAAATAACCCTGAGTTTTAACCACGAAATACACGAAACACACTAAATGACCCTAGCACTGACTTTTCGTGTGTTTGGTGTGTTTCGTGGTGACCCTGCCTTGATCTGAATTTCCCATGAGTCTTCTAATCAAAAACGGTGAGATCGTGACGGCTGATTCCCGCTACGTGGCGGATATCTATTGCGAAGGCGAAGTGATCACCCGCATCGACCGCGACATCGCCGCTCCCGCCAACGCCGAAGTCATAGACGCCACCGGCAAGTTCGTCTTTCCCGGTTTCATCGACCCGCACGTCCACATCTACCTGCCGTTCATGGGCACGTTCTCGAAGGACACCTATGAAACGGGCTCGCAGGCCGCGCTTGTCGGCGGCACGACGACCCTCATCGAGATGTGCTGCCCATCGCGGGCCGACGACGCCCTGAAGAGTTTCGAGCTGTGGATGAGCCAGGCCGTGGGCAAGTCCGCCTGCGATTTCTCGTTCCACATGGGCGTGACCAAATTCAACGACGGCACCGAGGCCCAGCTGCGCGAGATCGTGCGACGCGGCATCAGCTCCTTCAAAATCTTCCTCGCCTACAAGGGCGCGTTCGGGATCGACGACACGGAACTCTACCGGACACTCAAGCTTGCCAAGGAACTCGGCGTGGTTGTCACCGCCCATTGTGAAAACGAAACCCTCGTCGCCGAGCGCTGCAAGGAGCTGCTCGCCGCCGGCAAGACCGACCCCGGCCAGCACCACGAGAGCCGTCCGCCCGCCGTGGAGGCCGAAGGTGTGCACCATCTGATGACCTTTGCCGAGCTGACCGGCGCCGCGACCTACATCGTTCATCTCAGCTGCAAAGAAGCCCTCGACCAGGCCATCGCGGCCCGCCAGCGCGGCGTGCGCGTCGGGGTCGAGACGCTCATCCAATACCTCACTCTCGACAAGACCTACGCCGAGAAACCCAACTTCGAGGGCGCGAAATACGTCATGTCCCCCCCGCTGCGCGACGCCCGCAACCAATCGGTGCTCTGGAACGGCCTGCGCGACGGCCTCATCAACACGGTCGCCACCGACCACGCGCCGTTCGACTTCGAGAAGCAAAAACCGATGGGCCGCGCCGACTTCACCAAGATTCCCAATGGCATCCCGTCGCTCGAGGAGCGCATCAACCTCCTCTATACCTACGGCGTGAAGACCGGAAAGATCGACCTGCACACCTTCGTCAACGTCGCCAGCACGGCCGTCGCGAAGCAGTTCGACCTGTTCCCGCGCAAAGGCGCCATCCAGCCCGGCGCCGACGCCGACCTCGTGGTCTTCGACCCGGACTACCGCGGCAAAATCTCCGTAAAGACCCAGCACATGGCCGTGGACTACTCCGCGTTCGAAGGCTGGCCGCTCGAGGGCCGCGCCAGCGTCGTGACCGTCCGTGGGATGGTGGCCGCGCGCGACGGCAAGTTCACCGGGACGCTCGGCCGCGGTCGGTTCCTGCAAAGAACTCCAAGCCATTTTTGAATGACGAATTTCGAATGACGGATGACGAACTGACCATTGGGAAGCAGGATGTTTGTTCTGCGGAGGAACTGGCCTTCTGGGGGCCGGAGCCCCATACCTCGTTTGTCCTGAACGAAGATGCTCCCTCGGTCACTTACGATCTGGAGGAACGCACGGCCAAGTTTGGAGAGCAGATCATCCTATTCGCGAAGAAAATTCCATGGAGCCCGGTCAACAATCGTCTCATCGACCAACTGGTCGGAGCCGGCACCAGCGTCGGAGCGAACTATTGTGAAGCGGATGACGGCGTTTCCCGCGCCGACTTCAAGCATCGCATCGGCATCGGCCGCAAGGAAGCGCGCGAAACCAAATTCTTCCTGCGTATGGTCTCCACCGCAGAGCCGGCCCTAAAACCCGAAGCTCGCGAACTCTGGAAGGAAGCCCGTGCCCTTCATCTCATCTTCAGCAAAATCTGGCGCAACACCCGCCTCTAACTCCGGCCCTCGTCATTCGAAATCCGTCATTCGTCATTTTCAACCATGTCCACTTCCGAAGGCCTCCGCCAAAACGCACCCGATGTCGAAGCCGACATCGCGACGAGCCATCTCTACAACGAGGACCTCGCCCCCGTGCCGGCCTCCGGTCGCAAGTGGGGTATGCTCAGCTTCGCCGCACTGTGGATTTCTATGTCGGCGTGCATCCCCACCTACATGCTCGCCTCGTCGCTCA
>DATCRM010000098.1:0-13394 GCA_036568985.1 Lacunisphaera sp.
CGGCGGCATCGAGCGCGAAGAGTTCGGTGTTGAGGCTGACGGACGCGGCGGCGGCGGTGTCGTTGTCGGTGAAAACCTGGACGCTCACGTGCGCGGCGTCGGCCGTGATGCGGGGCGTGGTGACAAAGGAACCCCACTTGGCGACGTGGACGGGGCCGGTCTTGGTGAGCCAGACGTTCCGGTAGATGCCGCCGCCGGGATACCAGCGAGAGGACTCGGTCGGATTGTCGAGGCGGATGGCGAGGACGTTCTTTTCGCCGGGCTTCACGTAAGGCGTGAGGTCGAGCTGGTACGAGGAATAGCCGTAGGGCCAGCCGCCGACGAACTGGCCGTTGAGCCAGACGAGGGAGTTGGCCATCGCGCCGTCGATCTCGAGCGTGAGGCGGCGGCCGGCGTCGCTGGCGGGCAGATCGAAGTGTTTGCGATACCACGCGACGCCCCACCACGGGAGCTTGCCGGTGTCGTTGGGATATTCCTGCTTGAACGGGCCCTCGATGCCAAAGTCGTGCGGGAGGTTGAGCGTACGCCAACCGCTGTCGTCGAAGCCCGGCTGCACATGGCTGATGTCGCCGCCAAAGTTGCCGCGGGGCCGGGCGGTGTGCGGGCTCGTGGGCCCGAGGAGGTCGGAGGCGCCCGCAAGCAGCCAGGGTTTGGCGCTGGCGTAGTCGAACTGCCCGAGAATCCACTGGGCATCGGTGCGGGTGAAGCGCCAGCTGGAGTTGAAAGAAATCCGCTCGCGCGGCGGGGTGTCATCAGCGGCCAGGAACGGGACCGACAAAAGCAGGAGCAGGGCGGCAAGCAGGGGAGACAGGCGCATGAGGAGTGGGGTTTGACAAAAAATAGAGCGTGATCGGCCAACCTGGCGAGACCGACTCCACGGCATCTCCTAACTTTTTTATGGCAGAAATTGACTGACTCCAAAGCTCAACCGCAGAAGACAAACCGCCGCAGTCAGAGTGATTTTTCCAAACACCGAAATCATTTCTCGCGAAGGAGCGAAGTTACGCGAAGGGCCATGATCGGATCGTTTCTGACTTCGTCGCCTTCCCGAGACACAGCATGACTGGAGAGCGAAGAACAAGTTCCCCGCTGACCTTGCGGTAGTGTCTGTCAACCTGGAGAGTTCAGTACGGAAGGGATAGCCTCAGTTTTCACGGCCGATTTTTGGGAATCGGCTTTTGGCGGATGAGGTAGGGCGCACCGGCTCGGTGCGCCACGGCGGAGCGGGCCGCTCCCGCACGACCATTGGCGTTGTGACGTCAGTCCATTTTGCGGAGATCAATTGGATTCGCTTGTAGGAGCTTGTTTACAAGCGATTCGACGGCCTGTGCGACAGTAGGGAATTCAGAGTCGCCTGTAAACAGGCTCCTACATTTTGAAATCGATTAATTACCGTTTCTCCGCGAACCACACCGCGGTCGTCAGCAGGACGAGGCTGATGGCGAGGCGTGGGATGTCGGCGTATTCGCCGAAGAAGAGTAGCGAGCAAGCGACCATGAGCGGGATCTTGGCGTTGTTCATCACGGCGAGCGTGCCGGTGCCGGCCTGCGTCGCACCTTTGTTCCAGAGGAAGAAGCCCAGTCCGGACGCGATCGCGCCGAGATAGAGCAGAGTGGTGGCTTGGGTGGAAGTGAGGGTGAAAGTGGAGAAATCCATCCGGGCGAGCGCGACGGGAAGCGTGAGCGCAAAGGCGCCGACGTAGAGCAGGCCGAAGATGGCGCCATCCCGCAGGCCGGGATGCTGCGTCCGCACGCGCTTGTAGGCAATCTGGCCGAAAGCGAACGCGAGGTTGGAAAGCTGCACGAGCAAAAGTCCGGTCACCGTGGGGCGCAGTTCCTTGCCCGTGAAGACGAGCACCGCCGTGCCGCCAACCGCCAGCAGGGCGGCGGCCAGCGCGCGGGTGCGGAACTGGCGGTCGAAGGCATCGGCGAGGAGGGTGACCAGCACGGGTGTGGTCAGGGTGAAGAGCGCCACCTCATGGGCTTGCAGCAGGCGGAAGCTCGCGTTGTAGGCGAGATACATCACGCCGAATTGCACGGCGCCTATCCCGGCGAGCCGGAGTGCGAGCCCCGTGGTCAGGCCCCTGACGCGGAGAAAGGGCAGGAAGACAAGGAGGGCGAGCCCTAGCCGCGCGGCCGCGACGAAGGCCGGATCCAGTCCGGTCGTGAGACCCTTGGTCAGGCCGGGGGAAAATGCCCAGAGGAGGGAGACGGCGATGAGGTAGGGCATGGAGTCAGGGACGGAATGACGAATGAGGGATGACTAAGGAAGAGGCGCACCACGACGGAGGCTTGGCGGAGATGGCGAAGCAAATACTCGGAATACGCGAAAATGCTAAAAACTTCATTCTGAGCGGAGCGAGGAATCTATGTGAGGTTCGCGGGTTCAATGACCTTGGATTCTTCGCTTTGCTCAGAATGACGGGTAGGGGGAATTGATCCGGTGTTCATCCGTGCAATCCGTGGTTAAAAATCAGGGGTGTTTGCGGCCCGCCTGCGCCCGTTGGGCTATGGCGCGGCGGGTTTAGCGGTGCTAAACCCGGAAGATGGCTCCCAGCTTCTTGCCAAGGAGGATCGTCATGCCGGCGATGGTGATACCGAGGAAGGCCATGGCCCAGACGCCGAGGGCGGAGGCGATGAATTTGCCGTCGCCGAGGAGTTGGAAGAGCTCGTAGATGGCTTTTGTGATCGGGTAATAAACCTGCTTCTGCGCGAGGATGAGCGAGTCTGACACCTCGAGCATCGCGAACGAAAAGGCGAGCAGTCCGCCGGCGATGAGGTTGGCGAGGATGAGCGGGAGCGTGACCTTGAACACGGCCTTGAGCGGCGGGCAGCCGAGGTTTTGCGCGGCCTCCTCGAGCGTTTCGCTCGTTTGCTGGAAACCCGCGGCGGCCGAGCGCACGACGTAGGGCAGGCGGCGGATCGAGTAGGCGATGATCAGCAGGATCGTGGGATTGGCGACGGGGTTGAGAAACGAGAAGAACTTTCCGTCCTGGCTCATAGCGAGGTAACCAAAGGCCAGCACGAGGCCTGGCACGGCGAGCGGCAGCATCGCGAGGAAGTCGAGGATCTGGCGGCCCCGCACCTTCGAACGCACAATCACATAGGCCAGGGCCACGCCGAGGATGAGATCGATGACAGTGGAGATGCTCGCGTATTTCAGGCTGTTGGCGATCGCCGGGACGGTCAGGTCGTGACCGAGCGCGATGCGGAAGTTCTCCAGGTTGAAATTGCGCGGCAGCACGGTGGCGTACCAGTCGTTGGAGAAGGCCACGAGCACGACGCCGAGGTGCGGCAAAATGGCGATGAAGGTCACGCCCGCGAACAGCGCCGTGCAGAACCAGGCGCGGGCGCGCGGCAGCGCTTTCGGACCGCCCGATGAGGTGGCCTTGGCCATCATGGCGTGGCTGTCACGGCCGAAGAGCCCTTTGCCGAGACCGTAGAAGGCGACGGAACTGAACAGCATGACCGCGACGAGCGCGTAGGGGAAGGGGTTGCCGCCAATGTCCTTCAGGCCGTAGAAAATCTGCACGGAGGTGACCCGCGCGTAGTCGAAGATGAGCGGCACGCCGAGGTCGGTGAACGACCAGATGAAGACGATGGTGCCGCCGGCGAAGAGGCCGGACTTGATGAGCGGTAGCGTGATCTTAAAAAATTTCCGGAGACCGGTGCAGCCGAGGTTCTCGGCGGCTTCCTCCATGGCCGGGTCAATGTTGGCCAGCGCCGCGACGGCGTTGAGGTAGATGATGGGGTAGAGACTGAAGGCGTTGACGATGGCGATGCCGAGAAACTGGTTGGCGCCGAGCCAGTCAAAGGTCCAGCCAGGCGGTCGCAGGCCGAGATCGATGAACAGCGAATTGAGCGCACCGTATTGTCCCAGGATCTGTTTGATGCCGATCGCGCCGACGAAAGGCGGCAGGATCATCGGCACGAGGATGAAGGAGCCGAGAAAGCCCTTGAGCGGAAACAGGAACCGGTCCGACACGAACGCCAGGGGCAGGGCGATCAGCAGGGCGAAGAACGTGGTGGTCAGTGCCAGCAGGAACGAATTGGCCAGACCGCCAAGATAGATGGGATCGGTGAGCAGCGACGCGAGGTAGGCGAGGGTCAACTTGCCGTCGGCGTCAATGAAGCCGCCTTTCAGGATCTGCAGGATCGGCCAAAGAAAAAACGCGCAGAAGAACGCCAAGGTCAGACCGAAAATGAGGCGCGCGAAGTTCTGCGACATGCAGGTGGGATGCCGGGAGGGCTCGCGGGTGACAAGAGAGAAGGCGAAGGAGGAAAAACTCCAAATCACACACGCCAAGTAAAGATCCTCGGGGCAAGCCCCGAGGCATTTCAGAAATGAAGGCAGGACGATCAGTCCTGCGAGGCGCAGGCCGCGCTCTTTCCCAAACGCGGGGCTGATAGCCCCGCCTCCAACCAAGTCGGAGCAAGCTCCGAGGTATTCGACCCACAGGGAATAAATGGAAAATCCAAATCTCCGTCCGGATAGTCTGCCTGAACCAGTTGGTTCTCCCGCCATTGCCGTTTGTTTGGCCTTTGGCGTTCGGGATTTGGTGTTTACCGCGTTAGCGGTTCAGTTGCTTCGCAAAGGCCGCCAGTGTGGCCGGGCTGACGTGGTGCTCGATGCCCTCCGCGTCGATTTCGGCGGTTTTTTCCGGGATGCCAAGGGAACGGAGAAAGGCGACTACGATACCGTGGCGGTGCTGGCATTCGGCGGCGAGTGTGCGGCCGGTTTCCGTCAGGAAAATCGCCCGGTAGGGCTGGACGCTCACGTAACCCTCGCGCTGAAGGCGGGCGAGGGTGCGGTTGACCGTGACGTGGGTCACGCCGAGCCGGCGGGCCAGGTCCACCACACGGGCTTCGCCCTGGGCGGCGGTGAGATCGGCGATGGCCTCGACGTAGTCCTCCGCCGTCTCGGAGGCGTGCTCGCGGCGCGTCTGTTGCAGGCTTTCGGCCTGCAAAGCGGAGGGGCGGACGGGTTTCCGGACGGCTTTCTTCACGAGCGGGACAAAGACATGGAGAAGGAGACTTGACAAGTCGAGGGCGTAATGTAGCTAAGGCTACATTATGTATAAGTTCCTACGGAAGGTGCGGACGGCCGCGGTGATGACGGGCGGCCTGGCGATGGGCGCCGGGCTGTCGGCGCAGATCACCGAGGCGCCCACGACCGTGGCACCCGGCCGGTTCCTGCTGGAGATGGACGCGATCTCACTGACCCTCGACAAGGACGGCGGTGGGAAATACACCGGATTCGGGGCGGCCTCGACTTTTCTCTCGACCGGGCTGGCCCACAATTGGGACCTTCAGGTCGGAGCCGAGCTGTTCATCAGCCAGAAATACGAGAGCGGCGGTTTCACCGACCGGAACTCCGGCATCGGCGACGTCTATGTGCGCACCAAATGGCGCTTCTATGATGACTCCGGAACCGGCGTGGCGGTGGCGATCATGCCCTACGTGAAGATTCCGACAAACAGCGGCAGCGTGGGCAACAGGTCCACGGAGGGCGGCGTGATAGTGCCCTGGACCTCGAAGCTCTGGGGCGGCTTCGACATCAACGCGATGGGTGAGCTGGATTTCCTGCGCAACGATGCCGACGACGGCTACGATACGAACTGGTATGCGTCCGCTTCACTCAGCCGGGCGGTGACCAAGGGGATCGGTTTTTATGCTGAGGCGGCGCTGGGCAAGACGTCCGGATCGTCCGCCACCACGGGCGTGATGGGCGGCGGAGTCACGGTGGCGGTTTCCAACCGGACCTGGTGGGACTTCGCCGTTTACCGGGGCATTTCCCGCGATGCGGCAGATTGGAACCATGTGATCCGGTTCAATATCGAATTCTAAAAGTTTTCCCATGAACGAGAGCATTACCAAAGACAATCTGCCGGAGGCCGGCTGGCGACGCGCCCGTGTGACGCTGAGTCTTCCCGAATCGCATCGCAGCGTGGCCGTGCCGACCAGCGCAAGCATCTGGCGCAAGCTCCTGGCCTTCTCCGGTCCAGGCTTCATGGTGGCGGTCGGCTACATGGACCCAGGCAACTGGGCCACCGATCTCGCCGGTGGCGCGCAGTTCGGTTACACGCTGCTGTCCGTCATTCTGATCTCGAACCTGATGGCGATCCTGCTGCAGCACCTGTGCGTGAAGCTCGGCATCGCCACGGGCCGCGACCTAGCGCAGGCGTGTCGCGACCATTATCCGCGCCCGGTGGTGTGGTTCCAGTGGATCCTGTGCGAACTGGCCATCGCGGCCTGTGACCTTGCGGAGGTCATCGGCTCGGCCATCGCGCTGCAGCTGTTATTCGGCATCCCGCTTGTCTGGGGCTGCATCATCACCGCGATTGACGTCATGATCGTGCTGCTGCTCCAGAATAAGGGCTTTCGCTGGCTGGAGGCGGTCGTCATCACGCTGATGTTGACCATTGGCGGTTGTTTTGCGGTCGAGCTCTTCCTGGCCAAGCCCGCGCTCGGTGGCGTGCTCGGCGGCTTCGTGCCGAGCACGCAGATTCTAAGCAACCCCGCCATGCTCTACGTGGCGATCGGTATTCTCGGGGCGACGGTGATGCCGCATAATCTCTACTTGCATTCCTCCATCGTCCAGACCCGACAGTATGAACAGACCGCGGGTGGCAAACGCGAGGCGATCAAGTATGCGACCATCGACTCGACCTTCGCCCTGATGTTCGCGCTGTTCATCAACGGCGCGATTCTCGTGCTGGCCGCGGCGGCGTTTCATGGGACGGGCCACGCGGATGTCGCCGCGATCCAGGACGCCTATCATCTGCTCGACGGCGTGCTCGGGGTTACCTTCGCCGGCATTTTGTTTGCCGTCGCGCTGCTGGCCTCAGGGCAGAACTCGACGCTCACCGGCACGCTCGCCGGCCAGATCGTGATGGAAGGATTCCTGAACATCCGGCTGCGTCCCTGGCTGCGCCGGTTGATCACCCGGGCCATCGCCATCGTGCCCGCAGTGGTGGTGATCGGCGTGTATGGCGAGAGCAAGTCCACCGACCTGCTCGTCGCCAGTCAGGTCTGCCTTAGCATGCAGCTCGGCTTCGCGTGCTGGCCGCTCATGCGCTTCACCGGCGAGAAGGCCAAGATGGGCGAATTCGTCAATCCGTGGTGGATTAAACTGCTCGGCTGGACCATTACACTGGTCATCATCGGGCTTAATGTGAAACTGCTGCTGGACATCGCCGGCCTGACCGGCGGGGAGTAACCGACCATGTACAAGAAAATCCTAGTCGCCCTCGAGAACGGTTCGGCGGACGAGCGTCTGGTCCCTCATGTCAGCCGGCTGGCCCGGCAGGTCGGCGCGGAGCTGCTGCTGTTGCATGTCGCCGACGGTTGGGCCGCGCGCAATTTTGAGCAGTTGAAGCTGGCCGAGTCGGCGGAGATGAAGGCCGACAGCGCATACCTCGAAGGCACCGCCGAGCGGCTGCGGCAGGAAGGGCTCCAGGTGGATACGCTGCTGGCGCTGGGCAATCCCCCCAACGAGATCGTGAAGATCGCAGCCAAGACGAACTGCGACCTGATCGCGCTGGCGTCGCACGGGCACAAACTCATCGGGGACATCCTGCATGGCAGCACCATCGACCGCGTGCGACACAACACCACGGTTCCTCTGCTTGTCGTCGGCGGCGTGCCGCCGCGCTGAATTTGGCTCCCATGGCGGAGCGTGCTGATCAGAGTGCGCTTCGCCTGACGGTGCCCAAGCCACCGCGCTAAGGTCGGTTATGCACCACGAACGCAATTCCCCATGCGGGCTTGTTTTGGCGGCTGGATTTCACTATTAAGCGGGTAACCCCTCACCCCTATGCATCCCCGCCGCCGTTGGTTGGCTTTCTCCAGTTTGACCGCATGCGTCCTGTTAGCGCTGCTTGCTCCGGCCCACGCCAAAATGTCTGCTTGGAAGGATGTGCAGGGCGCAAGTTTTCGCGGCGAGCCCAGGGAAATCCTTGGGCCTCTTGCGGTGTTCAGCACAGGCGGTCATGGTGGCCGATGGGTGCTGCTTAGGGCGCTTTCCCCGGAAGACTGTCTTCGTTTTCAAGCGGAGATCGCGGCCCTTCCGCCGCGGGCCAATCGGTTTTCGGACGCCAAGGGCTACGCCACCGCGAATCTCGTCGGCAAGGTCCAGCGTGTGCAGGGCTAGGCCCTGGTGCCCGCCGATCTGTCGGGTCAACCGGAGCCTGATTTACTGCTCGTGCTCAGCGGTTCGCACAATTCGGGCGACGGTTGGTTCATGGCGGGCAGCCTGAGGACTTTCTATTGGCGATTGAAACGCGTCTATCCGGCACTCGTGGAGTGGGTTTTTCTCGGCGCGCGCCATAACGCTAGCGAGCACCGCACCATCGCCGTCACGTCGGGTATGCCATGGCTCGTGGCCGACCTGTCGGCGCAGGGAGGCATGTCGACGCTCAACCGTTACGTCCCCACAACGGATGGAACCAGCGTTGTGCTGATGACGAGAAGCGGTGTGCCGCTGGTCGGCGGCCAAGCGAGCACCATCGAGGAAATCGAAAATTTCGTGGATCAGGTGTCCGAATTGCTGTGGAAAATTGATCCGGCTAACCCGGCGGGCTGGTCAGACCGACTGCATTACCTGAATGCGACGCGTCTGACCGAATTCGCCCGGTCCCGCTCGCAGCCCGTATTGGTTGGGGATCCGCTGCGTCCCGATGTCCTGCGGAAATACGGAATCAAGCGGGTGGCCGCGCGCCTGGCGGTTGCGCCAGACGGGAAGGTCACGCCGACGGTGCTTTCCGGCCCCGAGGACGTTCCTGCAGAGCTGGCCCCAGCAATGACCGCCGCGCTCGCGCAGGTCGTGGCTGCCCCGGCAGTGGACCAGGGCCAGTTTGTGAGCGGTACCTTGGACTATCTCATGGAGGTGCCGGCAGCGGATCCGCAACGCGAGAGCGACCGGATCTGGCTCGCCAGCACTTCCTACCAGGCGTTGCCCATCAACGAATGGCTGGTGCTCCGCCCGATCAAGGTGTCGGAAAAGGACTTCGAATCCACGGTCGTCGGAGAGAGGGCTGACGGCACGGTTATCCTCAGTTCTTTTGAGGTGAACAGCGGCAAGATCTCGCGCGCGGCGCAAATGAGCGCGTTCAATACCGACTGGTTCGCCACGGCCGGAGCCGATAGCGTCCATCCCAAGGAAGGAGAGCGGCAGAAAATTGACGAAGAAAACATGCCGACGTGGGAAAAGGTCCGTGCCAAAAACGGCTTCGTCGACATGCAGACCGGCATTCCGAAGGACTACACCGTCGGTTATGCTTGGGCGGAATTCGAGTCGCCGCGCGACACCGACGCCTGGCTCGGACTGGGCAGCGACGATGGAGTCAAGATCTGGCTCAACGGAGCGCTCGTGCACGACAAATGGATCCGCCGGCCGAGCCAGTTGGACGATGACGTGGTGCCGTTACATCTGAAAAAAGGTGCCAATCGCATTCTGATCAAGATCCAGAACGCCACCCTTGATTGGGGCTTCATCTACCGATTGCGGCTCAAGCCGTGAGGGGCGGCACCTACCGTTGACGGCCGTTACCGCAGGCTCGAGGCCCGGCCTCGTAGGTGCTCGGCCCTCCAGGGGCCAGCCCCGTCCAGTTATTAGAACAGGCTCTTAGCGGACAAACTCGAAGCCCCAGGTGCGCTTCGCGTATCCGTAGGTGATGGGCTTGACCGCCGCGAGCTGAGCGAGCGAGCCGTTGGGCAGGTATTTGGCCTCGAAGGCGGCGATCGCCTGCTCGTAGTCGGCCAGCAGCTTGGCTTTGACCTCCGGTTGCACGAAGGAGAAAGCGAGCGAGTTGCGGCCGAGCTGGACGAGTTCGTCCCACGACAGGTTGTAGGTGCTGACGGCGGTATAGTATTCGTCGGTCAGGTTGGAGTCCCACATGCCGCGGTCGTCCGTGTTGAGACAGACCGGGACGCCGGTACGGAGATATTCGGGAAAGGGGTGCTTGGTGAGATCGGGCATGTATTCGAGCACGCGATTGGAAATCAGGTTGATTTCAACGAGCACGCGTCGGGTCTGTTGCAGCAGCAGGAGCGTGTCGGGATCCTGGATCAGGTTCACCCCATGGCCGATGCGCGAGGCGCCGAGCAGCAGGGTGTCGCGCACGTGTGAGTCGGGACCGTCCATCTCGCCGGCATGAATCGACAGCGCGAGGGTCGGGTAGTGGCTGCGCAGTTCGCGATACTTGGCAAGGAAACGGGTGGCGTTGCCCTTATCGTTTTCCTCGATGCCGGCCATGTTGATGCCGACCCAGAGGTCCCGGTTGGCATCAACAAATTTGTAGAGCTCCTCCAACCGGTCCTCGGCGTTGTCCGCGAAGCGCAGCACGGTGGCCTGAAGGCGCACGGTCACGCCGGTGGCGACGGCGTCCGGCTTGGCCAGCCGGGCCCGCAGGAAATCGGCGGCAGTGGCGGAGGAAATGTGGCGGCCCTCATTGTCGAAGAAGCCCATCGCACCTTGCTGCGTCTCAAGATAGCGCATGCCTTCGGCGCCGTAGGCTTTCATCGTTTCGACGAGGATGTTGCCGACCACGTCCGGGTTGTCGCCGAGCTGGTCCAGGCGGGGCCAGATCCAGTCGAAAAATTCCTTCCGGCCCTCGCCGGGGCGCTCCAGCCGCAACGAATCGAGCCAGGCCTGTTTTTGTTCGGGCGACAGCGAGTCGAGGCGCACGTAGTCGGCTTGCAGGGCCGGAGCGAGCGAGCGGTAGGTGTACTGCCGGATGTTGTGGAAGAGAATCAACGGCCTGCCGGTGTCGAGGCCGGCGGTGAACTTTACCCGCGTATAGAAGACATCGCCGCCGTTGCGCGCCGGATCGGTCGCAATGGCGTACCACCACTCGGAGCGGATGGCGCCGCCGAGGTGATTGTGCAGGTCGCCGCCCTTGGGCAGGGCGTAGAGGAAGGTATAGAGCTCGGCCGGCTTGGCCGTACGCTTGATTTCTTCGAAGCGGGCGGCGAAGGGGGAAGCGTGTGCGGTCAGTCCGAGACAGAGCAGCAAGAGCAGGTTTCGCATGGGGGGAAGGTAGCTGACGTGGGGAATCGGCGGCGATGGAAATTGCGTGGAGGGCTCGCGTCCCTGCGAGCCAGTCTTATCCCGTCGGAACGGCCCGCAGGGACGCGGGCCCTCCATCAATCCGTCAGAACAGGTGGGCGAAGATGGCGCGGAGGAGGTGCAGGCTGAAGATCAGCGCGAGGATATAGGTGAGCGGCGAGGCTTGCTTCGCGCGGCCGGTGGCGAGGTGGAGGACGGCGTAGGCGATGAGGCCTAGGCCGATGCCCTCGGCGATGCTGAAGCTGAGCGGAATGCCGGCGATAATCAGGAAGATCGGCGCCGTTTCGATGAAATCGTCCAGTTTCATTTCGGCCACCGACTGGAACATGAAGATGCCGACGATCACGAGGGCCGGGGCCGTGGCGGCGGCGGGGATTGCCAGGATCACGGGCGTCAGGAACAGCGCGAGCAGGAAGAGGATCGCCGTGGTGGCGCCCGTGAGGCCGGTGCGGCCGCCCGCCTCGACGCCGGAGGCGGATTCGATGTAGCTGACAACCGTCGAGGTGCCGAAGAGCGAACTGAGGATGGCGGCGATCGAGTCGGCGACGAGCGCCCGGCCCGCCTTGGGCAGCTTGCCGTCCTTGTCGAGCAGGCCGGCGCGCTGGGTAACGCCGATGAGCGTGCCGATGTTGTCGAACATATCGACGAGCAAGAGGGTGAGAATGATCGGCAGGGCCTTGCCGAAATCGTGGAGCAGCAGATCGAAGTTCAGCTGGCCCATCGTCGGCATGGGAGAGGCCGGCAGATCGAAGAGCGACTTGGGCATGGTCGTCACCGTGCCACCCTTGCCGTCCGAAACGAACAGGCCGACGACGGTGACCGCCAGAATGGAGAGGATGATGGCGCCGGGAATCTTGCGGGCAACCAGCACCGCGGTGAGAAGAATGCCGCCGAAGCAGAGCAATACGGCCGGGGTACCGAAGTCGCCGTGCGTGACGAAGGTCGCGGGACTCGAGACGACGATGCCGCCGTTCTTGAGGCCGATGAAGGCGATGAACAGGCCGATGCCGCACGTGATCGCGAGTTTCAGCTGGTGAGGGATCGCGGTGATGATCTTTTCGCGGATGCCCGTGACCGAAAGGGCGAGGAAGATGCAACCGTTGGTAAACACGAGGCCGAGCGCCGATTGCCATGAGACGCCGAGGCCGAGGCAGACGGTGAACGCGAAGTACGCGTTGATGCCCATGCCGGGCGCGAGGGCCAGCGGGTAGTTGGTCATGAACCCCATCAGCAGCGTGCTGACGGCGGCGGTCAGGGCGGTGACGGTGATCAGCGCGGATTGCGGCATGCCGGCGGCGGCGAGGATCGACGGGTTGACCGCGAGGATGTACGCCATCGCGGCGAACGTGGTCGCGCCGGCCTGAAGTTCGCGTCCGACGGTGGTGCCGTTTTCGGAAAGACGGTAGATTTTTTGCAGCATGGAAAGGAATCAGGGCAGGGCGGGGAGGTTGTGGAGAAAATTCACCGTGAAGAGCGCGGTAGCCCGGGCGGCCTGCGCATAAAATGGCACGCCTTCGTACGGTGCATCGCTCACGACGCGAAACGCGATGCACCGGATGCCGTAGGCGTGGGCGACGGCCGCGACATGGCCGGATTCCATTTCCTCGACATCCATCCCAAAAGTCTGCGCCGACCAGCGGACCCGGTCGAGTTCAAGATTCACCTCATGGGCCGAACCGATGACACCGGGAAACACGCGTCCCATCGGATTGCGCGTGCGCATCGCGACGGCGAGCGCGACGGGGTCGCCGTCGAAGCCGCGCGGGTGCTCGACGAGTTTTCCGGTAGCGGGATCGCGGAGCCGTTGCGGCAGCGGGGTCCACGTCAACGCATCGCTGCCCGCGCCGATGGCGCGGACGGGGGTGATGAAGTTGCCGTAGTCCAGCGCCCGGCGACCGATGATGATATCATGCAAAGCGAGGTAGGGGACTTGAGCGCCGCTGGTGCCCTGGTTGACGATGAGCTTCGGGGAAAACTCCTCGATGCCCAGAATGGTCGAGGTCGTGCAATTCAGCAGGCCCTGTCCGGTCAGGGAAACGGCGACGCTATGCGGCCCGATGCGGCCGGTCCAGAAACTGAACGGCCCGATTTCAATTTTCTTGGCGTCCTGGAGTGCCGTGAGAATTTCCGCGACTTCGGGTTTCTCGGCGCCTTGGACGAGGGTGTCGACGGGAGTGGCGGCGCGGAGAGCGGATGCAAAGAGAAGCGTCAGCAGCAGAAACATTCCATGGAGCAAAGATTTCCGGAGCAGGTTGAAAATGGAGGCGGGGCTATCAGCCCCGCGAGGCAAGCGCTGCGTAACCGGCAATCCGCGGGACTGATAGTCC
>DATCRM010000099.1:0-24282 GCA_036568985.1 Lacunisphaera sp.
GTCGCCATCAATCCCAACAGCGCCGCAGCGGTCCGCTTCGACGAGATGGGCTACGGCGATCTCGGCGATACCTTTGCCGAAATGAAGATTCGCGCCGAGCACAAGCAGTTCAATTTCCCGTATCTCGATGACGGCGAGAAGCAAGAGGTAGTGGCCAAATTCGGCGCCGTGGCCACGCCGCATGTGTTCATCTTCGACCAAGACCGGAAGCTGCGTTTCCAGGGTCGCATCGACAACTCGGAGCGCGAGGACCTGGCGAAGGCCCACGACACGCGTGATGCGCTCGATGCCTTGCTCGCTGGCCGCGAACCGGAGGTGAAGACGACCCGCGTGTTCGGTTGCTCGATCAAATGGAAGGACAAGATCGCGGACAACGAGCGCTGGATGGCCAAGGTGGCGAAGGAGCCGGTCGCGTTGGCGAAGGTGGATGCCGCGGGCTTGAAAGCCCTGCGGGCGAATGCGGATTCCGGCAAGGTGCGGCTCGTTAACTTCTGGGCGACCTGGTGCGGGCCGTGCGTCTCGGAATTCGACGAGCTTATCGAGCAGAACCTCCGTTTCCGTCATCGGAGCTTCGAGCTGGTGACAGTTGCCGCACAATTTCCAGACGAGGAGGCCAAGGTGTTGAGATTCCTGCAGGATCACCACGCCTCGACCAGGAACCTGATCTTCGGCGAGACGGACAAATACGCCCTGATCGAAGCTTTCGACAAGGAGTGGAACGGAGAGCTGCCATACACCCTGCTCATCGACGAGAAGGGCAAGGTGCTCTACCGTGAAAGCGGCACGATTGACTTCATCGCGATCCGCCGGGCCATCGTGCCTGCACTCGACATCGTGGCCCCGTGGCAGAATCGGGACAAGAGTTACGAGCGGTGAGGGGTCGGCCGGCGTCTTGAAATGAAACGGCGTCCGTTCGGACGCCGTTCCGGGTGGTGGAACCCGCGACCCTCGCGGGTTTTCGAATCAGCCCGCGCGGAGTGCCGGCTCCACCTTCCAAACCTCACTTCTTCGGCATCAGGTTCTTCGCCAGGAACGCCTCAATGCGGCCGTAGAGCTCGACCTGGTTTTCGAGATGACCCATGCCATGACCCTCGTCTCGCACGAGGAGTGTTTCGTGCGGCACGTGATATTTTTCCAAGTTGGAGACAAGGTCCTTGGACTGCCCGATCTCGACCGTCTGATCGTCCTTGCCGCCGGCGACAAAGACGGGGACGCGGATGCGGTCCACATGGCGGCCGGGGGAGATGCGGTCGAATTTTTCCGCCTGGGTTTTTGGGTCGCCCAGCTTGCGGATCATGCGTCCGAAAGCCGGGGAATCGTATTGGTTGTATTTGTAGTGCTGAACCTGATCGGCCCAGTCGAAGACGCCCGCGTTGGTCACGGCACAGCGATAGAGTTCCGGTTCGTTCACGACGCCCGAGATCGCGAGATAGCCACCGAAGGAGCCACCCATGATGCCGATGCGCTGCGGGTCGATGAGGCCGGTTGCGATCATGGTCTTTGTGGCGTCAGTGACGTCGTCGTGCATCTTGCGGAAATCCCATTCGTCTTCCTTGGGAAACATCCAGAGGGTGCCAGTGGAGCCGCGGTAGTTCGGCTGCAGGACCGCAAAGCCGCGGCTGACGAGGAACTGGGCTTCGCCGTTAAATCCCCAGGTGTCCCGCGCCCAAGGGCCGCCATGGCAAAGCATGACCAACGGAGGCGGATTTTCCTTGGTGGCGCCGGCAGGCATGGTCAGGTAGGCGTCGAGCTGCCGGCCGTCGCGCGTTTTGAACTTGAGGATGTTCACCGGCTGCATGCGCTTCACGTCGATCCATGGCGCCGAGTTCTTGATGAGTCCTGCGGTGTTTTTTTCCAGGTCAACCCAGTTGTAGATGACGGGCTGCCGGTCGGAGAAGGTGGCGACGAGAAACAGGTTCTGCGCCTCGTTGCTACCGATGATCCGGACAACCAGGCCGGGGAAGAAGCCCTCGAGGAATTTCTGCAGGTTTCTATAATCCTCATTGAACCAGGCCACGCGCGGGCCGTTGCGTTCGTAAACCGCTCCCAAGATCTCCTGAGTCACGGGATGACGGTAAAGCCAGCCGCTGAAGTCATAGGCTTTGTCCTGCAGCAGCACGTCGCCGAGCCGGCCCGTAGCGGCATCCATCAATTGCAGGGCACGGGGTTTGTCTTCCTGGCGCGGTCCGACCACCACCACTTGGCCGGGTTGATCGCCGGCGGTAACGACATCGATTTCTTCCATGTCCACGGGACATTTCAGCCACTTGTCGCCTTCCAGGCGATCCATGGCGAACAGGCCCGCATTGGCCGTGAAGGCATAGGCGAGCTTGCCGTCGCGATCGGCCAGATACCGGATGGTCAGGCCGTCCGGTGGCCGAGGATAACTTTTCAGCAAATGGAGGTCGTTGTTGTCCCGGGCGTCCATCAGATCGGAATGCGTGGCGCCAACGGCCACCAGATTGATCACCTTGCCTCCGCGGATGTCGGTGTTGAGTATCGCCGCGCCGAGGTCGCGCCGCGTTTCGAGCGCATCGAAACTGTTCCATACCAGGGGGTGGAGACGGTCCTTGGGCGGCACCGCGATCAGGTTCGTGCCGTAATACTGCATCAACGGGTAGGCATCGTTGAGTGAGCCGACATTGGCGGCCATGAGGCCGAGGCCATACATTTTCTTGGCGGCGAGATTGAAGAGAAGCCGCGAGTCGTTGAGCCAGGTCACCTGGTAGATGTCCTTGTCGCCGGAGCCGCCGACCAATTCGCTTTTCTGGGTCGCGAGATCATAGACAAGCAGCTGGTGGCGGTCCTCGGTGACGGTGATGATGGCGGCGATATGCGTGCCGGAGGGATTGAGCTTCGGCTCCTGCAGGATGCGGGGACGGAAAAAATCCTGGATGGGAATCGCTTGGTCGGCGGGGACTGGTGTGACGCGGTCGAGGTCGATCTTGTCGGCGGCGGGCAGGGTGCGGACAAGCAGAGTGAGGGCAAGGAACAGGCAGGTGCGAAGCATCCGATTCATCGAAGACGGGGGTTGGGGTGTGCGCTTTGTCGGCCCTACAAAGCGTCGCCATCCTTGTCCCGGCAGGATTTCGGGCAAGAGCATACGCGCTGCGTGCCGGGCGATGACACACTATTTCAGCAGCTCGCGCAGGTCCGATAAGCTGAGCTTCGCTGCGGCGGCGTCGCTGGCCTCGAAGACGTCGGCGAGCAGGGCGCGCTTGGCGTCCTGCAGGGCGACGACCTTCTCCTCGACGGTGCCGGTGCAGATGAGTTTGTAGCTGGTGACGACCTTTGTCTGACCGATGCGGTGGGCACGGTCGGTGGCCTGGGCCTCGGCGGCGGGGTTCCACCATGGGTCGAAATGCACAACGACGTCGGCGCCCGTGAGGTTCAGGCCGGTGCCGCCGGCCTTGAGCGAGATGAGAAACACCGGGACAGTGGTGTCGTTCTGAAACCTGTCCACAGCAGCCTGCCGGGCCTTGGGCGTGAGCGAGCCGTCGAGGTAGCAGAACGGCACATCCTGCACCTCCAGTTCCTCGCGCAACAGAGCGAGCAGCGAGGTGAACTGGGAGAACACGAGCATGCGGTGGCCTTCGTCAATGCTCTCGGCGAGCAACTCGCGGAAGGCGTCGAGCTTGGCGGAGTCGGGGTAGGGCGGGACCGCTGGGCCCGCCGTTGTTTCATTGCTGACATTGTCATCGCGGCGCGCCCGGCGGTCGCGCCCTGCCTCGACCAACCGCGGGTCGCAGCAGACCTGACGCAGGCGCAGGAGCTGGGTGAGGACGGCGAAGCGCAGGTTGTTCTCGGAGGAACCCTTGGCGGCGAGATCGATCAACTCGCGCTCGCTGTCCTCCTGCATCCGGCGATAGAGCGCGGCTTGGGCGGGAGTGGGTTCGCACCAGATGGTCTGCTCGATCTTCTCCGGCAATTCCGGGGCGACGGCTGCCTTGGTGCGACGGAGGATGTACGGCGCGGTCTGCGTGCGAAGCTGGGCGTCGTGCCAGGTGCGTTCCTCGCGCTTGAGCCCCGGCGGCACCTTGGCCAGGAAACCAGGCATCAGGAACTCGAAGAGCGAGCGGAGGTCGTCGAGCGAGTTCTCGAGCGGCGTGCCGGTGAGCAGAAACCGGCCCCGGCCACGGAGAGCGCGCAGCGACTGGGCGGCCTGCGTGCGACGGTTCTTCAGATGCTGCGCCTCGTCGGCGAGGATGAGGTCGAACTCGACCGACTCGAACAGCACGGCATCGCGCGCCAAGGTACCGTAGGAGGTGAGGATAAGGTCGTGCGCGGCGAAGTCCTTGCCGGCGAGCCGGCGGGCGCCGTGGTGAACGAAGACCTTGAGCTCGGGAGCGAAGCGCGCGGCCTCCCGGCGCCAGTTTTCCACGAGCGAGGCGGGGCAGACCACGAGGTGGGGCGGACGCAGGACGGCGCGCGTGCGCGAGGCACGGGCGGCAGAGATGAGGGCGAGCGCCTGAAGCGTTTTTCCCAGGCCCATCTCGTCGGCGAGGATGCCGCCCAGTTCCTGCCGGTAAAGATGCCAGAGCCACGCGGTGCCGAGCTGCTGATACGGGCGCAGGATTTTCCGCAGGCCATCGGGAACCGGAGCCGGGGGCAGCTTCGTGAGATTGCGCAGCGCCGCGCTGCGGGTGCGCCAAGTGTCGGGTGCTTGGAAATGGGGCGCCAATTCCTCCAGCAAATCGTTGACCTCGGCGGCGCGGGCTTTGGGGATGCGGTGGCGGCGGACCGCGGTGCCGGCCTCAGTGGGATCGCCGGCGAGGGCGCGATGCGCGGCCTTGATCTTCTCGAGCCGGGAGTGGTCGATGAGATAAACGGCTTTGCCGTCCTCGACGTACCCGCGGCCCGTGGCGACCGCCTCACGCACCTGCGCCTCGGTGGCGCAGCCCGCATTGAGACCGAGCTGCACGTCGTAGCCATCGCCCGTCTCGGTGACTTGCGCCGCGGGTTCGGCGGTTTTCAGATGGGCGGTGTTGCGCTCGAAGTTCTCCGTGAACTCCGCGCCGAAATCCTCCCGCAGCTGCCGGCCCTGCGTGGCGAGGATGTTCAACACGCGGTGACGATCGCGCAGCCACCACTTGCGGCTGAGGGGGTCGAGGACGAAGCGGTGGTGTTTCAGGAAATCGAGGACGTCATCGTAGTGCGCCGATTGTTTCGACGGCAGGGAGATGGCGAGAAAGTGCTCGGAGCCGTCGATGAGGAGCGGGGTGAGGTCGTCGGGGGCGGGCTCTCTGCGTGGAGGGCCGACCTCCCGGTCGGCCGCGGCGCGGCCGGAGCCGGGCCCTCCCGCCTTGCGTGGCACAGCCTGCAAGGACGCGGGCCCTCCCGCGCGAACAGCCTTCTCCAATAACTCGCTCAAACCCGACAGTTCCTTCCCGTGCCAGGCCAACGGTACGTCGGGCATGGTGCCGTAAAAGAAAACCGGCTGACCGGGCAGGGCCGCGATGAGCTCGCGCAACTGGGCGCGGGTGAACTGCACCAGCGAAGCGGGGGCGGGTTTTACCCCAAGGCGCTGCAGTTGGGCGAGCGCCGGCAGCAGTTCCTCCGGGGGCGGGGCTCGCAGGTCGAGCTCGACCCGCACCGCGACCGCATCGCGCGGGATGGCGGCTTCGAGGTTGGGGGGCAGGAGGAGGCGGAGCATCGAGCAATGGATGGGACGGAAGAGCAGCAGTTATTTGCCGATCGGAGTCAATCCGCCGGCCCGAAATAAACAGGCGAACCACAGGGGTGCGTTTGGGGTCACATCGGATGGTGCCGGAAACAACTTTCCCTCCGCCCTATCATGGAAAATACCGCAAACATCAGCCGCGAAGAAATGGTCCGCCTGCTCAACGAGGACCTCGCCCGCGAATTCCAAGCCATCATCGCCTACGTGGTCTACAGCCAGACGATGAAAGGCGCGAAATTCCAATCGATCGCCAGTGAGCTGAAAAAACACGCCAGCGAGGAGCTCGACCACGCGCTGCAAATCGCAAAGCAGATCGACTACTTTAACGGTACGCCGATTGCGGTGCCAAAACCGGTGAAGTTGTCGGATGCGCCCGAGGACATGCTGCGGTTCGATTTGGAAAATGAAGCGGTCACGATCAAGGCCTACCGCGAGCGGATCCGGCAGGCGGATGCCATGGGCGAATTCGGACTGAGCGAGGTGCTGCGCGAAATCATCGCGCAGGAACAGGAGCACCTGACCGATTTGGCGGATGCCCTGGGCATCGACAATCCCGACCTCAGCAAATGAGCCGAACCCGGCAACTCCGCTTCCGCATATATTTTCGTCATGGGATTTGATCAAAACGACCCGCGCCCCATCGTGAATGTGCACAAGCGCACCACGAAGGTGAACATCTGGATGGCCGTCGGCGTGGGCGTGTTTTTCCTGCTCGGCGCGCTGATGATCTGGCTGTTCGTACGCTGGTACGGGCACACCTAGACGGGCCGCCCGGGATGCCGGGTTTAACTATCCTCCAGCTTCACGTTTTGTCCCTGGAGGAACGGCTTGAGTTCCTGGAGGCCGAAATCGGCCAGGATCTTTCCGTGCCAGTCCAGCGTGGGCGCTTTCGACTGACCGGATTTCCGCTGCATTTCCTGCAGGGCCGCCGGGTCGTTGCTGACGTTCTTCTCGCGATAGCCGATGCCATGCTCATTGAGAAAACCCACGACTTCCGTGCACCACGGACAGCCGGTCTTGACGTATAGGATGGGAAGGGAGTCGTTCATGACAGAGCGGATATCTCCATGGACTCCGGTTGGAGAAATCCGTGCCCGGAAATCCGGCTAAAAAATGCCCGGACCTCTGCCGAGTCTCAACGCTTGCGGCGATGGATATTACTCGCTCCAGCCACGAATCAGTTCGCGGGCGAATTTACCCGATGGGCTCAGGTCCTGTTCGCGCCAGTTGCCTTTGGAGGAGGCGCTGCGGTGGAGGACGGAGGCGGTTTCCGCTTTGTCGTAGATGCCCCAGTTGCAGTGGCTGAGCTGATGTTCGCGCATGAACGCCATCCATGCATGCACCGATGCTTCGTCGATGGGACCGTTGCCGTCGGCATTGCACGTGCCCCATTCGCTGACGAAGAGGGGAGCGCCGAGATTCAGCGCCTTGAGCGCCTTGGCCCGCAGCCATTGCTTGTGAGTGCCGGCGTAGAAGTGGAGTACGTAGGCAACATTGGGATCCTGGATCGGATTCGCGGCGGCGATCTCGACGTCCTGCGACCAGTTGGGAGTGCCGACGACGATCAGATTGTCGGGATCGATGGCGCGGATGGCGGCGATGACCTTCTCGGCGTAGGGCTTCACCTCGCTGGCCCACTTTGTGCCGGTTTTGGGTTCATTGTAGATCTCGTAGATGATGTTCGGCCGGTCGCCATAGCGGTGGGCCATCTCCGTGAAGAACGCCACGGCCTGTTCGGTGTGGAGCTGGGCGTTGTGGTCATGCCAGTCGATGAGGACGTAGAGATCGGCTGCGAGCGCGGCGTCGATGACGGACATCACGCGGGCTTTGTTGCGGGCGGGATGCTGCAGGTAGCCGTCCTGCTCGTGGATGCCGAGAGGGGCGCGGATGATCTGTGCCTTCCAGTCCTGCTTGAGCCAGTTGATGGTCCCGGCGTTGTAGAAACGGGCCGCTTCCCATTGGCTCCAGCCGTAGCTGACGCCCGCGAGGCTGATAGGTTTGCCGTCTTCGCCGACAATGCGGTTGCCCGCGGTGCGCAGACGACCGTGGGCGCTGACGATTCCCGGAGCGACCGGTGTTGGAGGCGTGGCGGGAGGGATATAAGTGGTGCAGCCAGCGACAAGGACTAGAAGGAACAAAAGCGGCCAGGCTGGTTTGGACAGAGACATAGGATCATCCAGCCAACGCCCTGTCTGAAAAACAGCAAACCCGGATTCTCTGTAGGTTCGGAACAGAAACCGGGAAAACTTCCGCGGTACGCGGACGTTATCTTACTCTTCCACCATCACCGGCAAGCCGGTCCAGGCGAGTTTCAGCAAAGTGCGGGCGTCCCAGTTGGCGAGGCGGAAGCAGCCGTGTGATTCGGTGCGGCCGACCTTTTCGGGATCGGGAGTGCCGTGGATGCCGTAGCCCGTGCGGTCGAGTCCGATCCAGGCAACGCCCACGGGATTGTTGGGACCGGGCGGAATGATGAGTTTGCGGCCGAGCTCCTTGCCCTCGGGGACCTCGGGAAACACCTCGGGATCGAAGGTGTAGTTTGGATCGGGAATGACGACGACCACATGCAGCTCGCCCACGGGACGCTTCTCGACGTTGCGGGCGATGCTCACCGGACAGTGAAACAAGATGCGCCCGCTCTCGTCCACGGCCTGCAATACATGCTCCGCGAGATAAACATGGATACGCGCGACTTTGCCGGGGGGAATCACCGGCACGACGGACGGGACCACCAGACGGCTGCCGGGCAGGAGGTTGCCCCAGTCCGCGCCGGGATTGAGTTTTACGATGAGCTTGGGATTGGCGCGAAAGCGCTCGGCGATCATTTCCAGCGCACTGCCGTGGAGCAATGCATCGACCTGGGATTTTCCCAGCCAGGTGTCGGGCACGGGCCGGGTCGAGGCGAGGTCGACCACGTTGAACACATATTCCGTGAGGACCGGAGCGGTGAGCAGGAGAACTTCCTTGGTGTCGCGATCCAGATCGCCGGTTTCGCGGAGGCCCTCGTTTTTTTGCCATGCCTTCAGGGCGGTCGCCGTTTGGAGGCCGCGCACGCCGTCGAGTGAGCCGCAGGAGAAACCGCGGCGATGCAGCTCAACTTGGGCGGCCAGCCAGTCGGTGATCGGCTGTGGCTCGAAGGCCGGCGCGGTTTCGGGCTCAGTGGTTTCGTCCGCTGGCAGGGCCGGCGTGTCCTCGGGGCGCAAAGGCGTGTCGGTGATTTGCGCGCGGCCGACGACAAGCAGGAGACCGAAGCTGAGGATAAGCGGGAATTTCACGGAATAAAACGACCGGGAGGTTGAAGGACGGGCATTGGGGCGTAAAGCCCCCGCTCGCGCTCAAACGAAGGAAAGCCCGAGCAGGGGCCATCATCGCGAAGTCAGGTGCCAGTGGCCGCAGAGGGTGCAGCGATAAGCGGTGCGGTTGCGTTCGACGCCGGCGAGCAGGGCGGCGTCTAGGGCGTCGCCTTGGGTGCGGTAGCGGCGTTTGCCGGTACACATGCGCTTCCGTTCGTCGGCGGAGGTCTTCCTCATGACTTCGGTTCGAAGCGACTCTGCGCGCGGTTCTTTTTCACCTGCGCGGCGGGGAAGACCTGGCCGTTCATGGCGATATAGACGCCGGGCGGCAGCACCTGCAGGGCGCCGACGGCGCAGCCGAGGTTGAAGACGGCGTCGCTTTGTCGGAAACGGGCGGGCACCATCGACCCGGTGAAAACAATGACTTTGCCCGGCAGATCGGCGAGCCGCGCGGCGGTTTCGGTCATGGTGTCGGTGCCGTGCGTGATGAGGATCAGGCTTTCCGGGGCGGTCGCCACACGCTCGCGGATCAGGCTGCGGTCGGCGTCGGTCATGTGCAGACTGTCCTTTTGGAGGACCGACTCGACGGTAAACTCGAAAGTGACATTGGCCTCCTTGAAGAGCGGACCGACCTGGGGATCGCCCACGTCGTAGGTGCTGGCGGCGTCGAAATAGACCTTGTCGATCGTGCCGCCGGTGGTGATGACGCGCATGCGCATGAGCCGGACGATGCAAGACGAGGCGACGGGGTTCAATGCGGTTCTGGCCGGATGTAAAACCGTTTGCTTCCCGAATGAACCCGCCTAATTTTCGCCTGTCTCACTTGTCATGAAAAAGACCGCCTTGTGCCTTGCGCTCGCCGCGTCCGCCGCACCTTTTTTGGTGGCTGGTGAGATCGGTCCGGGTGCATCGCTGGACGAAGTGCGCGCCTCGCTCGGAACGCCCAAGGGGCAGCTGCACGTGAACGGCCGGCAGGTGCTTTATTACGAGCGCGGTGCGGTCGAATTGCAGGCGGGCCGGGTGACTCAAGTAGCCCTGCGGTCGCCCGAGGAGCACGCCATTCTCGTGGCAAAGCAGGAACGGATGCGCGCCGAGCGTGAGACGCAACGCGCCCGTTTGCTCGCCGAAGGCACGGCTTTGCGCGATCGCAAGCTGGCGGACGCCGCATTTCTCGCCGCCCCGCTGGCCTATCAAGTTTCCTATTGGGAGAATTTCTCGCGCAGCTATCCGGGCGTCTCGTGCATCGAGCCATTGGCCATCGCCCGGGCCCGCCTCGGCGAGCAGATGGAGGAGAAGCGTCGTCGTGATGAGGAGGCCGATCGCCTGGCCATGATCCAGGAACGGCGGCTCGCCGCGGCCGAGCGCGAGGAGGCTTTTTATCCGATCCGCATCTATTCGTCCTGGCATGGCCGGCATCGCCATGAGCACGAGCTCGGGTTCAACCAGATCACCTATCATTTCAACGACACCTCATTGAGTCCGTACAGCACACCGTCGGGCAGCCCTTATACCACGCCTTCGGGAAATCCGGCGGGAAGTGTGACCGGATCCGTCGTCAATCTGCCGTCCGCTAATCCGGCTCTGCCAAGCTGGAGCCGCGGCAACGAGGCCGGTCGCGATAGTTGTGGCGAACGGCGTCGCGCGGATCGCGGCCGGGGTCGCTGGAATGGTCGGATGTGAGTCGCCCGCCGGGTTGATCGGGATGCATGTAGATCACGGTTAGCCGCCTTCAGCGGCGGGATGCGATACGATAATCCTCAATTCCGCACAAGGGATGGCCACACAAAGCGCAGAAAAGAGACTTGGATTCAGATCCTGATGATTACGGGCCTCACCGGCCTGTTGAAACGCCCCGGGGAAACTATTCCGTCGATTTCTGCTCTGCGCTCTCCGGCCATTCGGCCGGCTCAGACCGCCTTGAGCGAAGTCGAACGGGCGCGACCTCCGCGTTTCAACTGCGTTTTTAGGAGATCCGAAACCGGCGTGAGGAGAAATTAGGGTCGCCTCCTTGCGCTGGTTCCGACCACTTCTGTTCCCGGATGCGCCCTGACGAATACCGCAAGCTCGCCGAGACCGAGGATCGGATGTGGTATTTCCGTGCGCTGCATCGTCGCCGCGCGCACTGGCTGGCAAAGCTGCTGCCGCCGGGTCCGGCCAGGGTGCTTGATGCGGGTTGCGGCACGGGAGGTTTTATCCGCGCGTTGCGGGCGGCTCAGCCCGCCTGGTCGGTAATCGGGGCGGATATTTCGCCGCTGGCCTCCGCGCTCGCTCGGGAGCGGACCGGCGCGGAGATCGTGGACGGATCGATCACCACCCTGCCATTTGCCGAAGGTTCCTTTGACGCGGTCACGACGGGCGACGTGCTTTATCATATCGAGGACACGACGGCGGCGTTGCGGGAACTTGCACGGTGTCTGAAGCCGGGCGGAGTGGTGGTGGTGAACGAGCCGGCCTACCGGTGGCTCTGGTCTTACCACGATGACGCCGTGGAATCGAAGCATCGCTTCACGCGCGGGGAGTTGATTGCGCAGTTCCGAGCTGCTGGTCTGGACGTCAAGTTTTCCAGCTACGCCAACATGTTGCTGCTGCCGCTGGTGGTGGCGCGGCGAAAACTGTTTCCTCCCGCGCAGCCGACGAGCGATGTGCACTTGTATCCGGCGCCGATCGAGGCCGGATTTTCGGCGATGGCGGCAGTGGAGCACGCTTGGACCAGGCAGGGCTGGCCTTTGCCGGCGGGAAGTTCGGTGTTTGTGGCGGGAGTGAAGCGTGCGTGAGGAAGTTCTGTTCAGCCCGCCCGGAACGCGGGCTCCATCTTCACAGCGAAATAAATTGGCGGGTTTTCCCGGCGACCGGGGTTATGGACTGATACGCAGGCAGCCTGCGCTTCCCGCCAACCGTCAGGTCGATTCCACGCCATGCTCTCTCCTTCGACACCCAAAAATATTTTCGCCATCGCCGGTCGGTGGGCCTGCGGAGTTGCGGCGGCCGGCATGGGATTGATGCAGGCAATCAATGCCGATTTTGTCCGGCTGGTGCCTTCGTTGCCTGCATGGTGGCCGGAGCCGCGGATAGGTGCGGTCTTGGTGGGATTGGGATTGCTCGTGATTGGTGCGGCCATCCTCACGGGTTACCGGCAACGGGCGGCGGCGATGGCGCTGGGGGCGCTGTTATTGGGTTCATTCCTGTTGCAAAGGGTGCCGGAAATTCTGGCGAATCCCTCGGCGGGCTACGTCTGGACCAACCCGGCCAAGGTGCTCGCCTTGTTGGGCGGAACGCTGCTGATCGGCGGCGCGGCGAAGCGAGGGCAACTCGCCGCCGCGATTCTTCTCGGGGTTTTTCTTTTGATCTGCGGGGCGCAGCACTTCGTCTATGCCGGGTTTGTGGACACGCTCGTTCCGGCATGGATACCTCCCGGGCCGCGATTCTGGACCTACTTCACCGCGGCGGCACTGCTGGCGGGCGGATTGGGGGTGTTCCTGCCAGCCACCCGGCGGCCCGCCGGACTGTGGGCAGGAGCCATGATTCTACTCTGGGTGTTCCTCGTGCACATTCCGCGCACGGTGGCGGCCAGAAACGCCTTCGAGTTGGCGGGAGTGTTCGAGGCGCTGGCGCTGGGCGGCGTGTCGTGGCTTGTTGCGGCGCATGCGCCGCAACGGAAATGACCAAGGGACCGGTAGCTCTTATGGTCGGTTGACGCTGGGTGGGGATCAGCGCGCGGCGTAAGCCTTCTTCACCGTGGCCTCATAGGTTTTGTAGAGGTCGGGATAGATGGCTATGGCGGCAGCGAGACCCTTGACGTAGTCGGTGTTCGCCGAGAAATGCAGGTGCATGTAAAGCGACATTTCCTCGAGGCTGTTGAAGGAGAGACTGGAACTTTCCTTCACAAACTTGGCGCCACCGACGGCGGCCAAGGCACCGAGCTCCTTGCCTTTTTTCTTGGCCCCCATGGCGAGCAGTCCGCCGGCGAAGGGAATTTTCGAGGCGGCCATGGTGCCCGCTTTCTCGCCGGCTTTCGCCCCAACGGCGGCGCCGACATTGGCGGCGATCGCTTTGTTGGCCCATTCGACCAGGTTGCCGTTTTCGTCGTAGGGGAGGAAGAACTTGCCGGATTTGTCCGTGAGCGGTTCCGGAGCCACGGGTTCGGCGGGGGCGGCCGTGGCGCTCGCCGTGGTGGCGGCTACCTGTTTGTACTGCTGGATGCCATTCATGACTTGGGCGAACATGAGCTGGGCGCGAGCGAAGTCGGCCACGCCATCGGCGCGGGCGAACAACGGAAGAGAAAGCAGGAGAACGAAGCGAACGAGGGTGCGGGATTTCATGGGCGAGGGTGGGGTGGTGCAGAAACGCCTCACCCTAGCAGTCCCAGTCTCGTCCGGGAATACGTGTTCCTACGCAAATACGACCGGCAGCCCACGCCTCGCGGCGGCCGTCAGGATGCCGGAATGATTTCCACGGCGTTGATCTCGGGATTCTCGATCTTGCTCGTGAAAGTGATGTCGAGCTTGCCGTCCTTGACCTCGACCTCGACAGTCTCGACGTAGGCGCGCTGGGTGCCGCCGGCTTTGGCCGTTACGTCGAAGTCCTTGAAATCCCTGCCCTCGACGTTGAAGGAAAACACGCGTTCGCCGGCGGCAGAAATGCCTTCATAGGTCTCCGCGAAGTGGAGCTTCACGGTGTATTTGCCATTGGGCACCTTGAGGGAGAAGCCGGACATGCCGTAACGCTCGGCCGTGTAGAGCGAGGGCGTCTTCGTATTGGCGATGGAAATGCCGCTGCGATCAATGGTATCTCCGTCGGCGAAACCCTGGTCGGCGAGCCACACGACGCCATTCTCGTCGGTATATTTTTCCGTGGTGCCGGCGCGGATGCGGATGGCGTCGGCGGCACTGGCGAGGGTCGCGCCACCGAACATGAGCAGCGTGGCGAGGGCGAGGACGAAGGAGCGGGCGGGGGATTTGGAGGGCATATTCGAACTAGGGTTGGGGGTTGAGTGAGAGCTGACGGAGAAAGTTCAGGCTGACGGCGATGCTGGCGAGTGGATCGGGCGACTGATCCTGTTCGACATGGCACTGCGCCACGCCGGTCTCGGCGCAGGTAACGAGGATTTGTCTCAGATCGAGGCAGCCACGGCCGAGTTCCTTAAAGGCATCGGGAGGCACGGCGCCCTCGTCCCGGTTCATGGCGCTGCCGGGTTTGAGATCCTTGAGATGAACTTGCGCCACGCGTCCGCGGAGGTCGCGCAAAAGCCGGATGGGGTCGAGGCCGGCGATGGCGGCCCAGAAGACATCGATCTCGAATTGTACGAGCAAGGGGTCGAACTCGTTGACGAAAATCTCCCAGCCCGTGGTGTGGCCGTCGTCGAGGGGAGCGAATTCGAAGGAATGGTGGTGATAGCAGAGCTGGATGCCCGCATCGCGGCACTGGCGGCCGAAGGCGTTGGCGCGGGCGGCATGGGTTTTCATCTGTGCGATCGTTTCGCGGGCGCCTTTGCCAATGTAGCCGAAGACGAGATATTTCAGTCCGATTTCGCGACCGAAGGCGACGGTCCGGGCGAGTTCGTCGCTGCGATCAGGGACGGGCTGGGCCAGCAAACTCCATTCGATGAAGGCGGAGGTGACACCGAGGCCAAGCTCACGCGCGGGCTGCACGACGTCGCGCGCCTGGAGCGTCCGCATCAGCTCGATCTGGGCATAGCCTGCCGCCTTGATGGCGCGCAGCGTGCCGGGCAGGTCATGCTCGATCTGGTCGCGCACGGTCCAGAGCTGGAGGCCGATGGAGGAGAGGTAGGATTTGCCTGGCGTAGCGACGACCATGGACCGATGGGGTTGCGCCAGACTGCAATCCGGGCTTGGCGCGGCAAGCATGCCCAAGCCGCGACAATAGACTGGCGTGGTCGCCGGCGGCTTAATGCGGCTTGGTGCGGGTGCGTTTGCGGTATTGGCCGGGAGATTCGCCGGTCATGCGCTTGAAAACGACGGAGAGGTATTCGATATGCTCGAAGCCGGTCAGGCCGGCGATGCTCTTAAGGGGCAGGTCACTTTCGCTGAGCAGCTCCTTAACCCGGGCGAGTTGTACGCGACGGATTTCAGCCTGGGGCGAGCGGCCGATGAAACGCCGGAATTTTTTCTCCAACTGGCTGCGGGAGGCCGAGGCGTGTGCCACCACTTCGTCCACGCTCACGCCGCGGCAGGCATGTTCGCGGATGAAGCTCAGGGCGGCGGTGACGTTTCGGTCGCCCACGGCGAGGATGTCGGTGGACAGCCGCGTAACCACGCCGATCGGGTCGACGCGGATGTCGAGGCCGGTGATTTTTTCACCGCGCAGCATACGGTCGAGCACCTCGGCGGCCTGGTAGCCGGATTGGTGCGCGTTGAGGGCGACGCTGGAGAGGGAAGGGTGGGACAGCTCGCACCGCATGACATCGTTGTTCACGCCGAGGAGCGCCAGCTCCTCGGGCACATGCAGGCCGGCCTGCTGCGCGGCGGCGATGACCTGGAAGGCGCGGACATCGACGCAGGCCATGATGGCGGAGGGCCGGGGCAGGTGGCGCAACCAGTGGGCGAGCAATTTCGTCTGGGCGGCGTTCCAATCGGGCGTGATCACGCCGGGGTATTCGACATCGAATACTTCGCAGGTGTGACCGGCGAGGCGCAGCGCCTCGACGAAGCCGTCGCGGCGTTCGCACGACCAGCCTTCGTTGGCGAAGCCGCAGTAACCAAAGTGCCGGAACCCGCGTTCGAGAAAGTGCTCGGCGCCGAGGTGGCCGATCGCCGTGTTGTTCGGCCGGAGCTTCGGCACGCCGGGAAACGGCGGCGAGTCGTTCAGATCCACGAGGGGAATGCCCAGTTGCGCGCAGTTTTTCACCAGCGCCGGGGTGGTGTGCCGGCTGATAACGCCATGCCACTTCTCCCCGCGCAGGAACTCCGGGTCCTTCGCCGCCCGTGCTTCATCGTCCAGAAAGGTGGTCCACTGGCGGTGCGAGCGCTCGTGCTGCACGATGCCTTGCAGCATGCGGCTCGTCTCCTCAAAGCGCATGAGAAACACGAGCAGGATCTTGGGTCTCATTGCGCGGGAGGATGCAATGCCGGCCCGGATATGCAACTCCGCGGAAGCGCCCATGCTATTAGCTTTTAATTCCGGAACGCCGGCCCATCTTTCTGCTAACCATGGGACAGGAAACCATCACCTATCTGACCAATATCGTGATCAGCGCCATATTGGCGGGACTGATGACACACTATTGGGTGACGCAGGGACGCGCGAAAGCGATGGGGTATTGGATGCTGTCCGCTTGGATCATGACGCTCGCGGATGTCCTGTTTGCGGCGCGACCTGACCTGCCGCACTGGCTGGCCCGTTTCGCTCCGACGTTTCTCGTGACCTTGGGACATGCCGGCCTCCTTCTGGGCGCCGGGGTCACCGCCAGGCGCGAACGCTCGTGGAAGTTGGCCGTTGGGCTCACGTTGATCCACGCGGTCGGGCTTCTTTATTTCCTCAATATGGACCAGCCGTCCCGGTGGCGCATGGTTTTCAACGGGATCATCTGGGCCGGGCTTTCGTTCGGGTCGTTCTGGGTGTTGCGCCAGGCGCCGCGGATGTTTTGGCGTCCGTTGGTATCGCCGGCCACCGTGTTTCTACTGCACGGGCTGTTTCATGGATTGAGGATTATTCTGGCGATCCTGTTTGCCGTGCGCGGTTGGGACGACGCCTCGGCTTCGCTTCAGATCGTCGGCGACCTTGAGGTCAGCTTCTTCATGGTCGCGCTGTTTGTCGGCATCCTCATTACGAATCTGCAGCTGCGTCATGAAGAACTCACGAGCGCCCACGCCGAGGTGCAGACTCTGTCGGGGTTGCTGCCGATTTGCTCGTGGTGCAAGAAGGTCCGCGACGACGACGGTTACTGGCAGCAGGTAGAGGACTATTTCGCGACCCGCAGCCAGATTCAGTTTACGCACGGCATGTGTGCCGACTGCTTCCAGACTCAGAAGGATTCACACGCGAAGCCATGAGTTTGACCGGGTTTGGACCGGAAAACGGTGGGCACGGAGTTTCTGTTCTTTGCCACTAAGGGAATGACGGGCTGACAGGCTCGGCGAACTCGGGTCTCACAACCGGTTTTACAATCGAAACGCCTCGCTACGGCGCACCTTGGAGGGCGATGTATCAACCTTTAAACTGTTATGTAATTAGCTGAAGGGTAGTGTTTAGAAATATTTGTTTCGCCCGCTTGCCATTCCGAACACGGTATCCAAAGTGGGGGCGTCGGATAGAGCTGGGTTCTATCCGACGTTGATTGAAACAGCCTGAACCCTTCACCGGGAACGGGCTCTGAAAGCCGCTCGAAGCGGCATAAAAAGGAGACGATTCGTCATGCTGACCATCGCCGCCGTGGGAGTGGCCTGGCTCGTTACCGTCATGATTTATTTCATGGCTGGTATCGGTAACCGGACCCGCTCCTATCGATAAGAAAACAACGCCGCCCCGGGGGATTTCCTCCGGGGCGGTTTTTCTTTGGGCAGGTCAAAGTTGTCCGGGAACGGACGCGAGCCGACTACAAGGCGTCGATCCAGCTATCGACCATCTGGCGGGCCGCCAAGCCCTCGGCGATCAATTTGCCATCGGGGCCATAGATTTTGAAATATGGAATGGCGCGCAATTCGTATTGTTCAGCAACCGGAGATTGCCAGTCGATGCGATGCACCTCGGGCCGGTTGATGTCGACCTTGACGACCGCGAGATCGTTGCGCCGCCGGTGCAATTGATAAAGAGGATCGGCGTACGCGCGGCACGGCGGGCAATACTCGCTGGTGAAATCGAATATGGTTGTCCGGTCCTTGATCAGAAAATCGGTGAGCTCCACTTTCTGACCCTGCGAAATACTGAGCGGCTTTTCGCCTTTGGTGCTGCGCCCTTGGGCAAGGGCCGTGACGGTCAACACCGAGCATCCCAGAACGAGCGAGAGGGCAAATTTCTTAAAGACCATGAAGTGACGCAGCGCGGGACCGGGGAATAGGCAACTTTAATGTCACCGCGGCGCCAGTCCCGTTTTGCTGAGTTGGACCCAGCGTCGGCAACGCTCAGGCAACGGGCGGAATCTGCGACTGGTCCGACTGGGACGTTTTTGATTCTTCAGAGTGGCCGGGTTGCGGCTGGGAAGCCGGCCGGGGGTTGAGATCGCCGACATCCAGGTTGGCTGGCAACATCGGCGGCTTTGAGCCGGCCTTGCGGCGGCGTTTGGGCGACGCCGGTAACATCGCTCTGGCCAACTCAGCGGGAGCAAAAGCCAGCTGGGTTGCCACAGGATAAAGCGAGGTGACGGGCGGAGCGATGCCCAGATGAAAACCAAAATCATCTTCAAAGCCGTCGACTGCATGACGGGCGGTGATGAAGAGGACCCAGCATCCGATGACGGAGAGTGCCATGAAACCAGTCAGCAGAGGATCAAGGGGATTCATTTTTTGGGGTGCACCCGGCCGTGTTATAGGGGCTACACGGGCAGGCGCGTGGCCTGAAAAATCTAAGAAAGGACGGGCTTTTTATTCCGGCAACTTATTTGCAGATAACAAAAAAGGCGACCCCGTGGGTCGCCTTGGAAGGTGATGGAGAGGTGAGTTAAATGAAAAATAGAGTTCACCACTGTACTGGCCGTGAGAGGTGAGGTGACTGTTACGTTTTAGTGTCAAGAAAATCGTTTTAGCAAGAAAATCCCGGATCATTCGGCCTCATAAACGACGAAATGTGACACGTGTTTCCCCAGCGGTTTCGATTGATCGAATTGTCACCGCGAATCACGCATGCGATGGTTCATCGAGAGCTATTCGAATTGTTTTTTTAGCGCCGCTTCCTTCGTCCGTTGGTGATCAGAGTCGCTCACCGATGTAGCGCAGGATCTCGGTGCGACCGGCTTTGGTCTTGGCGGAACTGACGAAAACTTCGGGCGCGGGATCGAGGCCATCGAGTGCGATGGCTCGGAAGCGGGCAACGCTTGCCTGGGTTTGGGACGCGGACTGTTTGTCCGCCTTCGTGAAGATCACCGCGAAAGAAATCCGGGCTTCTACGATCCACTCGATGAAGGCTAGGTCGATCGCCTGGGGCTCGAGCCGGGCATCGATCAGTACAAAAACCCCGCGCAGATTTTCGCGCCCTTGGATGTATTCGGCGGCCGCCTCATTGAAGTCGGCGCGCTCCGATTTGGAGACATGGGCATAGCCATAACCGGGCAGATCGACCAGGCGCCAGTTGAGATTGATGGTGTAGAAATTCATCAGGCGGGTCTTGCCCGGCAGGTCGGAGACGCGGGCGAGATCGCGTTTGTCCGCGAGGAGATTGAGGAGCGAAGATTTGCCCACGTTGGACCGGCCGATGAGCGCGAACTCGGGCAGTGCAAGACGCGGCGCCGCCGCCAGGTGAGGTGCGCTGGTTTCAAACACCGCGGATTTGATCTTCATGTCGAAATAGGAGGGGGTTTAGCCCCACAGGCGATGCTTTGTTTTGTCATTGCGCCCGAACCGAAGGCACGCGGTCGGCCGCCGAGTGCCGGCGAACAGGCACAAAAAAGCTGCACGGGTAATCCGTGCAGCTTTGAAAGGGAATTGAAACCCGCTCAGGCCGAACGACGGCGGGCGATCATGCTCGCTGCAATCAGCGCGGAACCAAGGAGCACTGCGGTGGTGCCGCCTTCCGGAACCTCGTTATGGCTGCCGCCGCCATCGACGTGAGAGATGCCGACGAACACTGGATTGCGAGTGTTTCCATTGGTAATGTCATCGTTGGTATAGGTGAAACCGCTGTACGGCGACCAATCGAAGCTATTGAAGTTCCAGACGACATATCCGTTACCGGACTTAATATGGAGCCAGTCAAAGGTGATGCTGCCAGCCGGGTCCCAAGTCGCGGTGACGGTTTTGCCAGCGATGACCGTGGTGATGTAGGCGCTGAGCGGGCCGCTGGTGTTGCCATCCTTATCGGCAAAGTAATCTTGGGAGCCGGGGAAGGGATCATTGCCGGCAACGATGGAATCGTAGGCGACCGTGTTGAGGTCGAGGATGTTGGCGTGAGCCGTGGCGCCAAGGAGGGTCCAAGTAGCAATCAGGCCAGCGAGCAGTTTAGCGAGAGAGGTCTTCATGGGATAAAGTAGATTGGCCCGAGTATAGCGCGCTCCATGCCAAGAAAATAAATCGAAGGGATTTATTGATGTATATACATAATAACTAAATACTAATGGTGTATATATTTTCTTTATTTTCATCCGCTGCCGTTTCGCTGGGGTATTAACCGTAAGGGCATCCGACATGGAAATAGGGCCGTTTGTATTTAGTGTTTTGGAAAAAACATCCGGATTAGCCTACCTATCATAAAATTACGCCTTATATACAAACAATGGAATTAGTAAGCGGACCTGACGTCTGCTTGAAGCCCGGAAAATGGTTTTCAAGGTGTTTACAGCCAACGATATTTGTTTTTGTCACGATGCATTACGGCGAGAGGGTGAGGGGCGACTTCGTTTCAGCCTTCTCGGTGCGTCACGCGACGGTTGTATTGGGTCGATATTCGAAGCGCCTCTCTGTGTAGACTGAATACAATGAATATCGATCGCTGTGATCGCTTCCCAACATTCTCCTTGCCGGTAGAGCGAATATGACGATCAGTAAAGCTGTTCGATGTCAGGTCGTCAGATGCACGGTCAGGATCGTGATTTGAGTCAGACTGCGAGTGAGCGACAGATTCCGCGTTAGTGACTGTTACGAGATAGCAGGCCAGGTAACGACAGGACAGCGCCAGAATTTCCGAAACGAACGGCTGTAGCATAGGCGGCAGCGAGGTTCCACCGTGCAGGGCAGTCATCCGGTCCAGCGAGCACAGCAACCCGCCAACACAGGAGAGCACCCGCCATGAACTTTCACCAACTGCTTCAGCAACGCACCGCCCTGCTCCGGCAGGCCCGGCTGGCCAACCTGGCCTATGCCTACGAACGTCTCGGAGTTTTGGGTCGTCGGATCGATCGAAACAAATTGCGCGGTTTGGTCGGTTTGCGCCCGGGCGACCCGAATGGGGAGCAACCTTGGCCCGACTTTGTCGCCTTGGAGGGCAGCCAGGCAGCCTTGGAGGAGCACTTCCTCGACGAGGAGATCGTCGAGTTGGCGGATATCCTCGGGTTCCTCGGCGAGGATGTGTCTTCCGAGGGTCTCAGGTTCCGACTTGAGGAATTGGCGGGCCGATATCTGCCGCAGCTTCGACGAGAGCTCGAGGCTGACGGAATCGCGCCGACGGGCGAAGCGACGCCGGTCGAGGATCCCAATCGCGGGTGTAGTTGAGTCGAGCTCGACCAAACAAACTGTTTTGGCCCTGACGTGATGGCATCTGACGGGCCGGACTGTTGCTGGGCCGGTGATCGTTTTTTACGGCGCACCCAGCGGTCGCGCCCTACCTCAGTCGCTCCTGATCGCCCAGCGGAGCTTGGCTGAGGTGCTGCGCGGATTGGCGCGTCGCTCTTCCGGACCGGCGCGCACGACCTCGTCATTGGTCGCGGAGTAGATCCCCGTGCGAACACCTTCGCGGAAGGCCTGTTTCACCCGGCGGTCCTCGCCGGAGTGAAACGTGAGGATCGCGACGCGTCCGCCCGATCTCAGGCAATGCGGGAGATTGCGCAGGAACTGGTCGAGCACGCCGAATTCGTCGTTCACGATGATGCGCAGCGCCTGAAACACGCGGCGCACCGTATCGTCGAGCTTTTCCGGATCATGGCGCGGCTGGTTTATGCGCAGGATGTCGCGGATCGCGTCAGCGAGCTGCAGCGTACGGGTGAACGGGGTTTCCCGCCGTCTGGCCACCAACTCGCGGGCGAGCAACGCGGCGTTGGGCTCGTCGGCATTGACGGCGAGGCTTTCCGCGAGTTCGTCGACGGACGCGCGGGCGAGCCAATCGGCGGCAGAGGGTGGACGTGAGGGATTCAGGCGCAGGTCGAGCGGGCCGTCGGCCTTAAAAGTGAAGCCGCGGGCCGGGTCGTCGATTTGCATCGAGGAAACGCCGAGGTCGGCGAGGATGGCATCGACGCCACCGAGCCCATGATCCGCGAGCACCTTTGGCAGGCCCGCAAAATTGGAGCGTACAGAGACGAAGGTGTCTTCGTTCCATCCCGCGGCGCGCAGGCGCGTCGTGGTCTTGGGATGCTCGATCGGATCGACGTCGAGGCCGATGAGGCGTCCGCCGGGCGTCAGCAACGGGAGCAGTTCGCGCGCATGTCCGCCGTAGCCCAGCGTGCAATCCACTGCGATCTCACCGGGTCGGAGGGCGA
Organism: Lacunisphaera sp.; assembly: GCA_036568985.1. Taxonomy (GTDB): domain Bacteria; phylum Verrucomicrobiota; class Verrucomicrobiia; order Opitutales; family Opitutaceae; genus Lacunisphaera. Next base: position 22,265 of record DATCRM010000099.1, read on the forward strand.
GGACGGCAAGAATCTCGGCGACCATGATCGGCCGGTGCATGCCGGCGGGAGTTTTGCCGGAGGCGAGAACCTTGGCCACATCGCCGGTATAACGTGCCGGATTGAGCTCCTTGTATTTCTCCTCGAAGCGCCGTGGATTTTTTCCGGAGTAGCGCGGCCGGCGCTTGTGTGGCGGCGGAGAGCTTTCGCCGGGCGGCAGGGCGGAAGCGTTGGACTCGGGCAGGGTCACTTGCATCGAATGCCCGAACCGCCGGGCAGACACAAGGGCCGGATTCGGAAAAGGAATTCCGGGGCATAAAAATGCCACCCGCAGATCTCGGGTGGCATGGAGGGATCGCGTGGAGTTGAGCGGATTAATGCTTTCGCTTGTCCTTACCGCGACCCTTGTCGTGGTCGTGGTGATCATCACGGTCGCGGCGGTCGTCGAAATGGCCAGGCCGGTTGTCGTGATCCTCCTTGAATCTCACCTTCGCGAAATAGTTGGACGGGTAATAGGTGACGACTTTCTCATGGAAAACGTACGGGCGGTCGCTCTCCAGCGTAAGCGGGACGGCGCGATTGAAATCCACCCGAATGCTGGTTGGCAGCTGGGCGCCGATGCGCCACGTGCCACCGTCGAGATAAAACCAGACGCGATCGGCCGGACGATAGTAGACGTCGAATCCGGGATAATAGTAATAAGCATGACTGCGCCGGTACCAATGGGTATGCGCCCACGGCGGGGGACCGGGCGGGCCAACTTCCTCGACCACGACCACCTCGGGTGGCGGGGGCGGCAACGCCCGGCCAATTCGAATATCCGCCGTGATGTCCACGTTGAGATCGGCCCGCGCAGCCGGCGCGAGACTGACGGCAGTGAGGGACAGCAACAGAATGGTTTTTGGGTTCATAGTCACTTTTGACGACCGTCGCGAAGCACGGTTGCGCCTGAAAATACGCTTTACCTAAATTTCCATGGAACTTCCGGTTGCAGATGATGTGGGCAGCACAATGTGGAAGATGTTTGTAAGGCTGCCTCACTCCATTTTCTGACGAAGCTCCCGAAACCCGGCTGTTGTTGGTCGCTCCGCAGATTACTGCAGGCGGTTAGGCCTCGAGTTTTCGGTAGAAGATCGTCGTGCTGCAAAAGCCGCCCTTTGGGAACAGCGCATAGTCGGGAATGGCACCGGCCCGCACCCAACCAAGGCGGGCGTACAGGCGTTCCGCGTTACCGCCCGTGACCGTGTCGAGCACCAGCAGGGTGCGCCCGCATGCGCGCGCCGTGGTTTCGGCGGCCCGCATCAGCGCGGCGCCTACTCCCAGGCGACGGGCCCGGCGGTGTACCAGCATCTTGGCCACGTCGGCGCGATGCGGCTGGTTTTCAGGCAGATCGAGGATCAACTGAACCGTGCCACAGATTCCGCGGCCATCCTCGGCGACAAGCAGTGCGCGTTCGCCGGCCGCCACGCCCTGCGCCACGCGGCGCCAGAAGGCGTCGGCCCTTTCCCGGGCGAGTGGCAGCATGAAACTCACGGACGCGCCACCCTCAACGCAGTCCATCAACACGTCGGTCAGCACGGCGAGTTGGGCTTCGCTGACGACAGGCAACCGCCGCACGGTCCAAGGAGTGGGATTCATCGTTTGGCCGGGGGTTCGGTTGCAAGCACCACGGCGTAACGCGCGGGCTTTCGGGTGGGGTTGTGAAACAGGGTCGGACGGTCGAGTTGCATGGCGAGACAGTCGCCTTCGCGCAGGCGGTGACGCTCGGTGCCCACCGTAATATCCATGGTGCCGGCCAGCATCCATATCTGTTGCCGGACGCACGCGTCGCGCTCTCCGGTTTCGAAGGCCACGCGCGCCCCGGCGGGAAAGTGGACGTCGACGATCCGCATTGGTTGCGGTACGCCGGACGGCGAAACGTTGCGCCGCCGGTAGCCGGAGGCGGGATCCTGCCATTCGGGCTGGTCGGACCGGCGGGCGACCGGCCCGCCCGGTGCGGGCGTCGCACCAAGAGGAGGATCGAACAGCGAGGCCAAGGT
>DATCRM010000100.1:0-15822 GCA_036568985.1 Lacunisphaera sp.
CTCCACAGCAAAGGCACCGCCGGTGGCGTTCCGCGCAGCCGTGAGGAGCTGCTGCCGCACCTCCTCGGCGTGACGCGAGACGTCAACGACCAAGGCGAGGTCGCGCAGAGCCGCGGGTTGCAGGCTGAAATTCTGGTAGCGCCGGCGGGCAGTGTTCGTTGTCAACTTCTCCGGCAGGATGGCAAACATCCCGGCCCAGACTTTGCCTTCAATGCCGGCGGCCCGGACCATGGCCAGGTTCAGCAAACCAAAGCGCGCGGTCCAACCGTGCTTCATCTCTCCGGCGGCGGCAGCCTGCCCTTCCTGCCAGCCCCAATATCCGCCCACCACCGGCACCAGCGGCTGAGCCGCGAGGTCGATGCCGGCCGCGGCCGCGATGATTTCGAGGTGCCGCTTGACCGCATAGAAATCGGGCTTCGAGCGGGAGAGCCAGGCGCGCTCCTTGGGGTTTTCCGCCATGATAAATCCGACGCCGGCGCATTCATGCACCGTGCCGTTGATCTCGAGAAATACGCGGCCCGTTTCGCAAAGACGCGAGACGTGGTTGCCGCGCGACTGGTTCAGCTTGAGCGACTCGAGCAAACCGAGGATGTGCGTGGAGCGCAGGTGCGACTGCTCCTCGACAAACGGATTGAGCAGCGCCAGCTCCTGCACCGAGGCGTCGGATACCCACGTCTTGAGTTCCTTCGCCGAGCGCAGCGTGTAGTTCACGCATTCGTGGAAATGCTGGCCAACAAGGTAGCTGGTGACCTGGCGATTGAACACGACGGCGGGCGCGTCCTCGGCATCGACCAGCGCCGGGCCGATCGCAGCCGCAGGCGGAACCTTTTCGGTGCCGTAAACGCGCAGCACTTCCTCGACGAGATCGATGGGGCGGTCGAGATCGGCCCGGTAACTGGGAATGGTGACGCTCCACGCCGGACCGCGATGTTCGGTCGGTTCCTCGTGGCGAATGACCAGATCAAGCGCCTCGAGCGCGGCACGTTGCTCGTCGACCGGGATCTCGAAGCCGAGCTTCTCGTTGATGTAGGCGGGCGTGACGACGATCTCGCGCTGCCACGGCACGTCGCCACCGACTTTGAAGGACGGACCGACCACGGTGCCACCGGCGGTCTCAAGCAGGAGGTCCACCGCACGCTGCGCAGCTTCCATCGTGCTGTGCGGGTCGACCCCGCGCTCAAACCGGTAGGAGGAATCGGAGGCAAGGCCGAGGCGCTTGGAGGTCGAACGCACCGATTGCGGACGGAAATAGGCGGCCTCGAGCACGATGTCCGTGGTGGAATCGTCCACTCCGGCGTCCGCGCCGCCCATGATGCCCGCCACGACGAGCGGCCGTGCTTCGTCGGCAATGACGAGCATGCGGTTGTTGAGCACGCGCTCCTTGGCATCGAGGGTGACGAGTTTTTCTCCCTCGACCGCGCGGCGGATCACGATCTTCCGGCCGCCGATCTTCTTCGCGTCAAATACGTGGAGCGGCTGGCCGAGTTCGAGCATGACGTAGTTGCCCACGTCCACGAGATTGTTGATGGGGCGCAGGCCGATGGCCTTGAGGCGTTCCTGCATCCACGCCGGGCTCGGGCCGACCTTCACGCCCGCGATGGCAATGCCGATATACAGCGGACAATCCTCCGCCGACTCGACCTTGATCTCGGAGAGGATGTCGGGCCTTGAACCGTGCGTCTCGCCGCGGAACTTGATCGCGGGATAACTGACGTCCTTGCGGAACCAGGCGGCCAACTCACGCGCAATGCCGATATGGCTGAGGGCATCGGGCCGGTTGGGCGTGATCTCGAGATCGAAAACGGTGTCGCCACCGGGAATCGCATCGTTGATCGACTGACCGATGGGCGTGGCCGGAGCGAGGATGAGCAAACCGGCATGCTCGCCGCCGAGGCCAAGCTCGTCGGGCGCGCACATCATGCCTTGGGACTCGTGGCCGTAGGTCTTCCGTTGCGCGATCTGAAAACCGCTCGGCAGGATGGCGCCGGGCAGCGCGACGGGCACCCGGTTTCCCGCATCGCAGTTGGGTGCGCCACAGACGATGGAGCGAACGCCGCCATGGGCCGGACCGACGTCAACGGTGCAAAGCGAGATGTCCTTCTTGAGATTCGGAATCTTGGTGCGCGTGAGGATTTCGCCCACCACGACGTTCGCCAGCGGCGGCAGGCCGGTGCTGAGCACGCCCTCGACCTCGAAGCCGAGGAACGTGATGGCGCGCTTGAGCTCGTCGGTGGAGACACCGTCGAGGTTCACATACTGTTTCAGCCAACTAAGGGAGATTTTCACTGGAGGAAGGTCTTTGTAGGGGCGCGGCTTGTCCGCGCCTCGGGCGCGCACGAGGCGCGCCCCTACAGGAAGTGTTCAGGCGAATTGTTTCAGGAAGCGGACGTCGTTCTGGTAGAAGTAACGAATGTCATCGATGCCGTAGACCAGCATCGCCAGGCGTTCGAGGCCCATGCCAAAGGCATAGCCGGTCCAGATCTCGGGATCATACCCGACCGCCTCGAACACGGATGGATCGACCATGCCGCAGCCGCCGATCTCGATCCATTCCTTGTTCACCTTGGGCAGGTGTTTTGCCGAGAGATCCACCTCGAACGAAGGCTCGGTGTAGCCGAAGTAGTGCGGGCGGAAGCGCGTCTTGGTGTCCTTGCCGAGCAGCGAGGCGAAGATGTAATCGAGCAGCGCCTTGAGGTCACGCACGGTGACGTTCTTGTCGACGTAGAGGCACTCGAGCTGGTGAAAGTTGGCGCTGTGGGTGGCATCCGTGGTGTCGCGCCGGTAGACCCGGCCCGGAGACACAATGCGGATCGGCGGCTCGCCCTTGAGCATGGTCCGGATTTGCACCGACGAAGTATGCGTGCGCAGGAGGTATTTCTCACCCGGAACCTTGCGGGCGATGTTGCCGAATTTGGCGCTCTCCGGAAAATAAAAGGTATCCTGCTCGGCGCGGGCCGGGTGATCGGGCGGCGTGTTGAGCGCGTCGAAGCAGTAGTACTCCGTTTCGACCTCCGGACCGTCGGCGACGGTGAAGCCGGCCTTGCGCAGGATGCGGCACATCTCTTCGCGCACTTGGGTAAGCGGATGCATGGTGCCGGGACCGGCATCGGGCGACGGCAGCGTCGGATCGACCGCGGGCCCGAGCTGGGCGGCGATTTCGGCGGCAGCGATGCGCTCCAACGTGGCGTCGAGCTGCGCCTGCAACTGGCCTTTGGCCTCGTTGATGAGCTTGCCCATCACGGGACGCTGCTCCTTGGGCACTGTGCCCATCTGTTTCATCAGGGCGGTGAACTCGCCGTTGGGACCGACGTAACGGGCCTTGGCGGCCTCAAATTCGGCGCGCGTTTTGAGCGCGGCCAGCTCGGGCTGGGCTTTGGCGAGGATCGCGGAAATGGTGTCTTGCATAGGGGATCAAATACCAACCACGGATTGCCCGGATGAGCACGGATAAATCATCATCAGCGTCCTCCTAAGCGAAGCGACGGATCCAGAGCGATGCGCGCTGGCGGTCGTGCGGCAGGATTCTTCGCTGCGCTTCTGATGAACATCCCTGTTTGTCATCCTGAACGAAATGAAAGATCCCGCATGATGTCCGTCGGCGCTTGCGCACTTGGATCCTTCGCACGGCTCAGGATGACGGTAGGGCTGTTCTTTGATGGTCGCACCCAAGCTGGTTACGGCTCGGTCTTGGGTCTCAGGATGAGGGGTTTCCATGTTTCAAGAATAGATGACGCCGTGAAAGGAAAAGGACGGGCGCCGTGATGGCAGCCCGTCCTTCGGAGAATTGGTCTTTTCGACCGGAAGGCGAGCCCTCAGGAGCTCGCGTTGGGTGCTTAGGCCTTGGCGGCGGCCTTCGTCTTCAACGCGTCCTGGGCTTTCTTGACCAGGCCGGCGAAGGCGACGCTGTCGGCGATCGCGATCTCGGAGAGCTGACGGCGGTCGAGCTCGATCTTCGCGGCCTTGAGGCCCTCGATGAAGCGGCTGTAGCTGATGCCGGCCTCGCGGCAGGCGGCGTTCAGACGCACGATCCAAAGGCCGCGCATATTGGCCTTCTTCTTCTTGCGGTCGATGTAGGCGTATTGCCAGGCGTGCTGGACCGCTTCCTTGGCGTAGCGGAACAGCTTGGATTTGCTGCCGAAGTAGCCCTTGGCGTAATTCAGCACTTTCTTGCGGCGCTTGCGCGACGCGGGGGAGTTTGTAGCACGAGCCATGTTTGGTAGTGGTTTTAGTGCCGGCGGGTCGTCTCGTTAGGATTCACCCGCCAGGCAAGTTATGTTTTGGCGCGACGGCTTACCGGAGACCGGTGGGCAGACAGCGGAACAGGGGTTCGGCATGGCCGGGGGCCACAAGCTTGTCGCGGGAAGCACGGCGTTTGGACTTCGTGCTCTTGGCGGCCAGCAGGTGACGGAATCCGGGCGTGCGGCGAATCAGCTTACCCGTACCGGATATCTTGAAGCGCTTGGCAACGGACTTTTTGGTCTTTTGCATGGATGGAGTTGGACAAAACAGAGGGCGCTCACCCGCTTGGCAAGGGGAAACTTCGCCGAAGAGAAGCGCGAAGCAGACGCGCATCGCCAAATTTTTCTGAACGAAAAACTCTGCGCGGAAATTCGGAAAAGGGGTTGACTTGCACTCGCGGTCCATAACTTTGGGCTCTCCATTTTTGTCGGCTTCCTAGCTCAATGGTAGAGCAGTTGACTCTTAATCAATTGGTTCGGGGTTCGAGTCCCCGGGGAGCCACCAAATTTCGGGTTGTTTGCCAGTCACCCCACCACTTATCGTGCCCGGCACGTGACGCCGGCGTAGCTCAATGGTAGAGCACCTGTTTTGTAAACAGGCGGTTGCGGGTTCGAATCCCATCGCCGGCTCCATTCTGATTCTCTGGCGAGTTACGAAAGCCCACGCCACGCTCCCTCTTCAATCAAGAAGCGCGCAGCCGCGCTCCGATAAGTTTTTTCACTGCCCGATGGTGTAATGGTAGCACGAACGACTCTGACTCGTTCTGTCTAGGTTCGAGTCCTAGTCGGGCAGCCACTTCATTTTACCCCGTTGCTTTCCTTCCCCTGAAATTGTTTTTCGCACCTTCCCGATTTGCGCGTGTCATGACTTCTATTAATGGGAGACAAGTTTTCCCATTGCTGGCACAGAAACCGCATTGACAGTGCAAAGTGATTACAAGCAACATCTGTGTCCTAACGTTTTTTGCACCTGAAGTAGTATGCTGCAGCAAGGTGTTCTTCCCACGCAGGGCCGCCTGAAACACTCCAATTTCCCTTCGGAAAAATCAATCCCCTCCCCCTAGTAGTATCAGTCACTAACTCACACTCGCACTATGATCTCTGCACAAATGCCTCTCGCGTTCCTGATGAACCAGACTCCGATGGAGTTGTTCAAGCATGGCGGCCCCATCATGTGGCCCATCCTGGTGGTCTCCTTCCTGATGATCACCGTCGCCATCGAACGCGTTATGTTCATCATTCGCGAGAACAGTCGCCGCCAACCCGATTTGGTCGACAAGATGCTGGAGCGCGTTGAGGCCAACGATATCAGCGGCGCCGTCGAGATGGGCAAGAAGAGTCAGGATTTCGTCGCCCGCATCCTGGTCTACGCCATCACCCACAAGGAACACTCGCTCGGCAACGCCTTCACCCGCGCCGCCAATCAAGAGATGCAGCGCTTCAGCCAGGGTCTCCCCACGCTCGATACCTGCATCACCGCCGCTCCCCTCCTCGGCCTCCTCGGCACGGTCACCGGCATGATGAACACCTTCGGCGCCCTCGGCGGCGGCGACATCGGTGCCGCCACCAGCCAGATCACGGGTGGTGTGGCCGAAGCTCTTATCGCCACCATGTGCGGTATCGCCATCGCGGTCACCGGCCTGCTCCCCTTCAATTACCTGAACGCCCGCTTGGAAGAAGCCCGCCACGAGGTCGAGGATGCTTCCAACTCCCTCGAGATCATCATCAACAAATCCGAGAGCGCCAACGCCCGCTAAGGGCCGCGCTTCTCAGATTTTTTAACCTCAACACTTACTGTCATGCACGGTGGTGGCGGCGGAACAGGCCCGGGTGGCGTCAAAAGAGCGCGCATTGAGATCATCCCTCTCATTGACGTCATTTTCTTTCTGCTCGCCACCTTCGTTCTCTTTACTCTCTCGCTCAACAAGTCAAACGGCGTCACGGTCCAGCTGCCCAAGGCTGACACCAGCATACCCCGTGATCCCGCCGGCACGGCGACGATCAGTGTCACCGACGAAGGAGCGATCGCCTGGAACAAGGATCTCGTCACTCTTGAGGAGTTCCTCCAGCGCCTGCAGCAATTCAAACGCGAAGAACCGGATGGTCGCATCCTGATCAACGGCGACGAACGCGCCTTCTTTGCCCAAGCGGTCTATGTCTTCGACGAAGCCCGCAAGGCCGGCTTCACCCGGGTCTACATCGAGACCCGTGCGAAGTGAGCCATCTCTAATAAACACGCCGTCCGCGCGTATTACCGACAGCAGCCCATATCATGGAAGGCACTAAAATCAAAGTTCCGGTCCGCAAAAAGGCGCGCATTGAGATCATCCCCCTCATTGACGTCATCTTTTTCCTGCTCGCCACCTTTGTTCTCTTCACCCTCTCGCTTAATCGCATCCAGTCCGTCCCGGTCGATCTGCCGGTCGCCGCGCCGCCGCCGCCTCCGGGCACGGTGCCGCCCGAGATCGCCAGCATCCAGGTTTCCGGCGACGGTGCAATTTTCTGGAACAAGGAACTGGTTGATATGAGCGAGATACCGTCTCGCCTAGCCTTCTACAAGACGCAGACCGACGACCCCCGGGTCTCGATCTCCGGGGATGAAAAAGCCCGATTCGGTTTCACCGTCGCGATCCTCGATGAGGTGCGCAAGGCCGGGATCGAGAAATTCTCCGTCGAAACCCGCACCCGCCCGACCGGCAAATAACCGCCATGAACAGAGATCTTATCATCGGCATCGTGGTTTCGCTCGCCCTCCACGCCACCATTCTCGGTGCCTTCAATCGCAAGACCATCGTCAAGGCCGCCGTCGTCAAGGACGAGGCCGCAGTCGTTCAGTTTGAAATGCCCCCCGTCGAGGACGAACCTGAGGACAAGGTGGAGGAGCTCAACGAAGAGGTCGTGGAAAATATCATGGCCCCGCCGAGCCTGGTCGATCTGCCGTCCGTCGTGCCGGTCAACGCTTTCACCCAGCCCATCCAGCCGCCCCCGCCCCCCGGCATCACCGCCAACAAGGGCGCCATCACGATTCCGGTGAACAAGCCGGGCGCCAACTTCGGCAAGGGCATCAGCAATCTCTTCAACGTTGGCGACCTCGATCAGCAGCCGGTCGCTCGCGTCCGCCCGGCCCCGGCCTATCCATACGACATGCGCCGCGCCGGTATCAACGGCTCGGTGGTCGTCGAGTTCATCATCAACACTGAGGGCGACGTCATCCAAACCCAAGTGGTTAAATCCAGCCACCGCGAATTTGAAATGCCCGCCCTCCAGGCCGTGCAGAAGTGGAAGTTCAAGCCGGGCCGCAAGGGCGGACGCGTCGTGAACGTCCGCGCATCGCAACTGCTCGAATTCAACGCGACCGAGTAACCAGCCGCCATGTCGATTTCCCTCACCTCTCCCCTTCGCTGGATCTGCGCTTCAACCGCCGCCGCGATCTTGGCCGTCGCCATGACCGCCCAGCAGCCACAGCGCGAATACTCCCTGCTGGACGACACCTCGGAGAATCTGCCGAAATTCAAGACCGCCCTCGATGCGAAGAATTATCCCGAGGCCTTGAACGTAATCAATTCCCTGATCGCGAAAGTCCCCGCCGACGGCTATGACATGGCCTATCTGCTGCAGCTCAAGATGCAGGTTTTCCTGCAGCAGGGCGATTTCGCCAAGTCGATTGAGCCCATGGAGCGAAGCCTGGCGCTCTCGGAAGCCAAGACACCGACTTATTTCGATGAGCGGATCACGCGCGAGCTGTATTATTATCTGGTGCAACTTTACTTCCAGGAAGCCGCCCAGACCAAGAATGCCAGTCTCGCCGCTTCGCTTTTCGACAAGGCCGAAAAGTCCATGGAGCACTGGTTGAAACTCACTCCCCAGACCAACGCCGACGCCCAGCTGATCTACTCCCAGTTGCTCTACAGCAAGGCGCTGCTCAATCCCGAGAAGCCCGACCAAGCGCTGATCAAGCGCGCGTTGGAACAGGTCGAGATCGGCCTGCATCTCGCCACCCGGCCCAAGGACACTTTCTACATCCTGAAGCTGGTCTGTCTCCAACAGCTCGACCGCAACGCGGAATCCGCTGAACTGCTGGAGCTCCTCGTTCACCAAAAACCCAACAGCGCCACCTACTGGCAGCAACTCGCGGCAATGTATCTCAACCTCAGCCAGGAAACGCGGGCCATTGTCACCATCGAACGAGCCCAAGCCAACGGGTTCATGAATACGCCCAAGGACCAATTCAACTTGGTCGGCATTTACTTCAACATCGCCCAGTATGAAAAAGCAGCCGAGTTGCTGGAGAACGGCCTGAAAAGCGGACAAATCGAAAACGATTCGAAGCACTGGGAACTCCTTGCCCTCTCCTATCAGCAACTCCAGCGCCCGCTGAAAGGCATTGAGGCCCTCAAGGAGGGTGCGAAGGCCTTCCCCGATTCCGGTCAGTTGGAGTTCCTGATCGCCCAAGCCTACACTTCCTTGGACAAACCCGAACTGGCCCTGCCGCACATTCAGGACGCCATCAAAAAAGGCAACCTGGCCAAGCCGCACCAAGCCCAACTTGCACTGGCCTACACCGCCTATTCGCTCAAGAAATACGACATCGCCCTCCAGGCCGCACGCAAGGCCAGTGAATATCCTGAAGGCGCCAAAGACGGCCAGAACATGGTCAAGGCTCTCGAGGGCCTCATCGCCGACCGCGAGACCAAGAAGAACAAATCGTAACCATCCCTTTTAATATTCGCAGCACCCGACCATGAACAAATTCTACATCATCGTCCCCCTGATCGCCCTGTCGATTTTCGGCGGCTTCTACATGAATTTCTCCAAGGGCTACGCCGCCAAGATCGAGGCGGCCAAGGCCAAGGAGGCCGAGGAAAAGAAGATCAAGGCCAAGCAGGAGGTCGAGAACCGCGAAAAGGCCATCCAAGCGGCCATTGAGACGCAGGCCAAGCGCAAGCTCGAACGCGAAGCCAAGGAGAAAGCGGACGAAGAAAGGCGGACCGCACGTCAGACCGCCGAAGACAAGCGCGAACGCGCCTTCAGCGACCGCAACAAGCTCGCCGACCAGGCCCGTCGTCTGAAGAAGGATCTCGAGGACGTTCAGGCCGAGCTCAAGAAGATCGAGGAGCAGAAAAAGACCCTCACGGACGAAAACGCCTTCCTCAAAAACTACATCAAGCAGGCGGAAGCCAACGTGAAGTATTACTACGATCTCCTCGACAAGATCGCCCTCGCCGAGAAAGCCCGGGCTGATGCCGCCGCCGCTGCTGCCGCCGCCAAGAAAAACAGCTAATCACCTCCCTCTCTTTTCAAAATGAAGAAGCTTCTCATCACCTATCTGGTCATTCCTGGCATTATGTTTGCCGTCTTCCTTGGCTTCTATCTCGGGGCCGTGAAGGAGATGGATCTTAAGGCCAAGCAAAAAGCCGAGGCCAAGGCCAAGGCGGATGCCGATGAAGCCGCCCGCAAGGCGGAAATCGAAAAAAAGGCCACCGAGGACGCCGTCAAACGCCAGCAGCAACGCGAAGCCGAGGAGGCCGCCAAGGCCGCCAAGAAAGAGGCTGATTATCAGGCTGTGATGACCCAGCTGCGCAATGAAGCGGCCGACTACGGCGCCCAGGCTGACAAACTCGCCAAGGAAGTGGGTGAACTCGAGATCGCCATCTCGCAGACCCGCTCCACCAAGGAGAAGCTCAATCGCGAGACCTTCGACCTCGCGAAGGAAGTCGAGCTCGCCAAGATCAACCGGCGCAACGCGGAAATCGAGATCCAGCGCATGGTCGAGATGGCCGCCAAGAAGATGTCCGACACCTCCGTAGCGATCCCGCCCCCACCTCAACCGTTGCAGGCCGCCAAATAAGGAGGCCCGTCGCACTTACCAGCCGCACCGTCGGGTGCGGCTTTTTTATTCCCTGTGGGTCGAATACCCCGGAGCTTGCTCCGACTTGGTTGGAGGCGGGGCTATCAACCCCGCGTTTGGGAAAGAGCGCGGCCTGCGCCTCGCAGGACTGATAGTCCTGCCTCCATTTCTGAAATGCCTCGGGGCTGGCCCCGAGGATCTTTACTGCCGGATCGAGCGGCGACGCCCGGCGCGGAGCAATGCTTGGCACAGGCTGTGCTCAACCAGTCCATCACCTTGGCGATGTCCATTATCGGCACGATCGTCATCGCCTTCATCGCGAAGGCGGTCGTCAGCGTGCAGCCCACGGCGGAAGCCGGGCAGCAGGATCTGGACATTACTACTCAACGCGAGGAAGGCACCTCCTCTAAGCTCCAATTCTTACTTCCATGAAACTCATCATTGCCATCATCAAGCCGTTCAAGCTGGACGAGGTTAAGGAGGCCCTAAGCAAAGTCGGGGTCGACGGGATGACCGTCACCGAGGTCAAGGGCTTTGGCCGCCAGAAAGGCCACACCGAAATCTATCGCGGCAGTGAATACACCGTGGACTTTCTGCCCAAGGTGAAGCTGGAGATTGCAGTCACCGACGAACTCCTCAAGCCCGCCATCGCCGCCATTTCCGCCGGGGCCAAGACCGGCAAGATTGGCGACGGCAAGATCTTCGTGCTCCCGCTGGAGGATGTCTTGCGCATCCGCACCGACGAGCACGGCGACGCCGCCGTCTGATCCAGACACACACCCCGCACACTGACAAACCCCGTCACCGGCTTCACGGTGGCGGGGTTTTGTTTTTGCATGCCATTGAAGATAAGCGCCTGGAAGGGGTACGTCTGACGTGAAAAGCCTTCATCTATTTGTCTTGTTGTCCGGCTTTTTGATTCATAACTCGGAACCTGTATGGCACCTGTGTGACAAGCTGGTGTCAGCAAGCCGGGCTGACCTAAGCCCGATAAACCAAACCAAACCTACATCATGAAGAAGACAGCAATCCTCATCGCGGCGCTCCTCACCGGCGCCTCGCTCCACGCCGACGACGCTCCGAAGTCGTCCTATAACATCACGGTGGACGTTCCGTACACCACCAAGTATGTTTTCCGCGGCATCCAGTATGCCAAGGGCGCCTTCCAGCCCTCGGTCAAACTCACTTCCGGTGATTTCTACGCCGGCATCTGGGGCAGCGCTCCGGTCAACAAGGGCTATGAGCTCGAAATCGACTATTACGCCGGCTACGGCTTCAAGCTGCCCAATGCCTGGAGCCTCGACGTGGGCGCCACCCTCTACAGCTATCCCGGTCTGAACGGCGGCGGCGACAAGACCACCTTTGAGCCCTACGTGGGCCTCAATGGCAGCTTCGGTCCCGTGACCACCGCCACATACGCCTACTATGACTTCACCTTGGATGTCTTCACCGTCCAGGAAACCCTGGGTTACAGCATCCCGCTCGACAGCAAGACCTCGCTGAACCTGTCCGCCAACGTGGGCCGGGCCGAACCCGACTCCGGCAGCGGCTACACCTACTACGGTGCCGGCGTCACGGTTCCCTACAAGCTCAACGATCAAGCCACGATCACGATCGGCGCGCAGTATGCCGATCATAACCTCAGTGGCATCGAAGGCAGCCACTTCTGGGGCACCCTCGGCTTCACCTACACGTTCTAAGGTAACCTGATTCGCTTATAACAAAGCCCGTCCCAGCAAAAAGCAGGGACGGGCTTTTTCTTTAAGCAATAACGAGCGTCAGGAAACTTTGACGCTGAGCGTGGCCAGCATCTGCTCGATGCGATCGCATGCCGCGTTGAGCTTCTGTTCGTTGGCCGTGAAACAGGCGCGCACGTGGCCCTTGCCGGCGTCGCCAAAGGCCGTGCCGGGCACCACCGCCACCTTGAACTCCGTGAGGAGACGGCGGGCAAACTCGCCTTCGTCCAAACCCGTCGACGTAATCGATGGAAAGGCGTAGAACGAACCGCGCGGCGAATGGCACGTGATGCCGGCCGCGTTGATGCGTCGCACGAACAAGTCGCGGCGCTCGCGGTAACGGTCGCGCATGAACTTCGTGGCGTCATCGCCCAGACGCAGCGCGGCGAGCGCACCTTCCTGGCTGATGCTCGGCGCGCACAACATCGAATATTGGTGCACCTTCATCATGGCTTCGATGAGCGGCGCCGGTCCGCAGGCGTAACCGAGGCGGAACCCGGTCATCGCAAAAGCCTTGGAGAAACCGTGCAGCAGCAGCGTGCGCTCGCGCATGCCGGGCAGACTGGCGATGCTGGTGTGCGTGCCCTCGAAAATCAGCTCCGAGTAGATCTCGTCGCTGATGACGATCAGGTCCTTTTCAATGGCGAACTTCGCAATGCGTTCGAGCTGCTCCTTGGAGCAGACGCCGCCGGTCGGATTGCAAGGCAGGTTAAGGAGCAGCAGCTTGCAGCCGGGCTGCCAGGCAGCCCTCAGGGCCGGCTCGTCGAGCGAGAACTGCTCGACGGCGCTGGTGGCCACCGGCACGCCCACAGCGTGCACCAGTTCCACCGACGGCGCGTAGGAAACGTAGCAAGGCTGGTGATAAAGCACCTTGTCGCCAGGATTCAGCAGGGAGCGCAGCGCGAGGTCCAGGCCCTCGGATACGCCGACGGTCACCAGGACTTCATCATCGGGCCGGTAGCTGGTTTTGAAATGGCTCTCGGCGTAGCGGCAGATCTCCTTGCGAAGGTCGGGCAGACCGAGATTGGAAGTGTAGTGGGTTTTGCCCGTGTCCATCGCCGTCTTCACGGCGTCGCGAATGGGTTGCGGGGTGTCGAAATCGGGTTCGCCGATGCCGAGCGAAATGACGCCGTCCGTCTTCGCGACCAGTTCAAAGAAGTCGCGGATGCCCGAGCGGCGCAGGCCGGCCACGTGACGCGCGATGAAGCGGGTCGTGTCGAGGGTCGGCTTGGAAGTGGATAAACTCATTGGAGGATTAAATGGCGGCCGTTTTGGCCTTAACGCTTGAGGCGTGCGCGGACTGCATCGCCCATCTGGGTGGTATTGATCGGTTTTGCCGCACCGAGGTCGCCGGTGTGGCAGCCTTCGTCGATGGCGGCGCTGACGGCCGCCTCAATAGCTCGGGCCTCGGCCTCCAGACCGAGGGAGTGGCGCAGCAACATGGCGGCGGAAAGGATGGTACCGGTGGGATTGGCGATGCCTTTGCCCGCGATGTCGGGCGCCGAGCCATGGATGGGCTCGTAAAGACCGAGCTTCCCTTCGCCGAGCGAAGCGCTGGGCAACAAACCGAGCGATCCGGCCAGCACGGCCGCCTCGTCCGTCAGGATGTCACCAAACATGTTTTCGGTGACGATCACGTCGAACTGCGCAGCGTGCGTCACGAGGCGCATTGCGGCAGAGTCGACGAGTTGGTGCTCCAGCTTCACGTCGGGAAACTCCTTGCCAATTTCGATCGCGATCTTGCGCCAGAGACGCGACGACTCGAGCACGTTGGCCTTGTCGATCGAGGTGACGAGCTTGCGACGGCCGCGCGCCAGCTGGAACGCCAGGCGCACGATCCGGCGGATCTCAACATCGGTGTAGATAAGTGTATCGACCGCCTGCTCCCCGCCCTCGGGCGTCGCGCTGCGACCTTTCGGCTGGCCGAAGTAAAGGCCGCCGGTCAGTTCACGAATGACGATGAAATCGACGCCAGCCACACGCTCGGGTTTGAGCGGCGAGAGCTTCGCCAGCGAGGGAATCGCCTTCACCGGGCGCAAGTTGGCATAGAGGCCGAGCCCTTTGCGGATGGCGAGCAAGCCCTGCTCCGGGCGCACCTTGGCCTGCGGATCGTCCCACTTCGGACCACCGACCGCGCCGAGCAGCACGGCTTGAGCGGATTGACAGGCCTTGAGCGTGGCCTCGGGCATGGCGGTGCCGGTCGCGTCGATGGCGCAACCGCCGAGCAGGTGCTCGGCATATTCAAATTTATGGCCGAAGAGCGCAGCCACGGCATCGAGCACGCGGCGGGCTTCCCCGACAACTTCAGGACCAATGCCATCACCGGGCAACAGGACGATTTTTGCGTTCATGCTAAAGCTTCCTTCTTTTCCGCCGGCTGCGCCTGCGCCGTCAGCGCAAACTCATAGCCATCCGCCAGCGCCAGCCAGGTGGCGTCGAGGATGTTGGTGCCGGCGCCCACAGTGCTCCACAGTCGGGTGGCCCCGTCGTGCCAGTCGATCAGCACGCGAGTGATCGCACGGGTGCCGGAGTTGCTGTTAAGGATGCGGACCTTGTAATCGGTCAGTTGAATCTGGGCGACTTGGGGAAAGAGCGGTTGCAGCGCCTTCCGTAACGCGGTGTCGAAGGCGTTGACCGGACCATTACCCTCGGCTGCGGTGTGCACCTCGTGTCCGCGGACATCCAGCTTGATGGTTGCCTCGGCCATCTGACGGTCGCCATGCCGGCTGACCATGCCGCGATAATCACGCAGCGTGAACAACGGATGATAATCCGGCGAGAGCCGGCGCACCAGCAGGGTGACGCTGGCTTCGGCGGCCTCATAGGAAAAACCCTCGTTCTCCTTCGCCTTGATGACCTCGACGACCTTCGCGCCGAGCTTGTCGTCGAGACCGGTGAGCCCGAGCTGGGCCGCCTTCTCGACGATGTTGGACCGGCCGGAAAGTTCGCTCACGACGACGCGCATGGCATTGCCGACCTTCTTGGGATCGATGTGCTGGTACGCGTCGGGGTGACGCTGCATCGCGGAGACATGCACGCCGGCCTTGTGGGCGAACGCGCTGTTACCCACGTAGGCCATGTGCTCGTCGGGTGCGAGATTCGCGACCTCCGCGACGAAGCGGGCCACCTCGTGCAAGTGCGGCAGCGCGCCCGATGGAAGCGCTTGCACGCCGAGCTTCAGCTCAAGATTCGGAATGATCACGCACATGTTGGCGTTGCCGCAGCGCTCGCCGTAACCGTTGATCGTACCCTGCACGTGCGCCGCGCCCGCACGGATCGCGGCGATGCTGTTGGCGACGCCGCAACCGGTGTCGTCGTGCGCGTGAATGCCGATGCGCTGGTTGGGGCCGAAGTGGGCCTTCACCGCACGCACAATTTCCTCCACCTGCCATGGCAGGTGTCCGCCATTGGTGTCGCAGAGCGTCAACGTCTCCGCCCCACCCTTCTGGGCAGCGGCGAGGGTCTTGAGCGCGTAGGACGGGTTGTTGTCGTAGCCGTCAAAGAAATGCTCCGCGTCGTAGATCACCCGCTTTCCCTGCGAACGCAGGTAGGCGACGGTATCCTCGATGAGCGCGAGGTTGTCCTCCAGCGTGGTGCGGAGGACCTCCTCGACCTGCAGGACGGACGATTTGCCGAAGATGCAGCAGACTTCGGTGCCGGCCTCGACGAGGGCGCGGACGCTCGGGTCGTCCTGCGGCGTGAGCTTGGCGCGACGGGTCGCCCCGAAGGCCACGATCTTGGCGTTTTGCCACTGCTCCTTGCGGGCCTGCTCGAAGAACGCCGCATCCTTGGGATTGGAACCCGGCCAGCCGCCCTCGATGAAGGTCACTCCAAGTTCGTCGAGCTTGCGCGCGATGCGCAGCTTGTCGTCCACGGAGTACGAAATCCCCTCGCGCTGGGAGCCATCACGCAGCGTGGTATCGAAGGTCTCGACGGAGACTGGCAGGGTCTTGGTCATGGCTTAGGCGTGGACCTCCGGGGTCTCGGAAGTTTTTTGCGG
>DATCRM010000101.1:0-4132 GCA_036568985.1 Lacunisphaera sp.
TCGCATTTGTTCGCCGGCCGCGCCGCGATTCGCTCCGGCGACGGCGCGGCATCGGCCTTCGCCTCGGGCGGGACAAGCCGGCGGCTGCCGGGATCGTTGGGGAACCAGCGCCGCGTCCACGCCTCGAGAAAGTTGTGCGAGTTGCCGTCCCAGTCGCCGCCGCGCAGCGTGACGAGCCCGAGGACATCCTCGCTTCCGGAAAATCTCAGCGCATAGCCGTCGGAAAAATCGTGGAGCTGCGAATACTGGTTCCAGCAGGCGAGCCGCGCCAGGCGCCGATCGAAAAAGTAGTGCAGTTCCTGCGAGGTAAAACCGGCGGTCGAATCGAGCAGATGAATCCGCTCCGGCAAATCCGCGCCGGCGAAATCCCAGACGATCTGGTCGCCGGATTCGCCGTCGAAATTTTCCTCGATGGCGATGAAGTCCGTCGCGGCATCGAACGTGAGTCGCGCCATATAGAAATGGTCCGCCCCTCCCCTCGCCTCGTAGAGAACCACGATCCGCAGCGGCCCCGATTCCACGACCGTCCCGCGAACACGCTGAAAGGCATGGCGTGTATCGAGGAAAAAGTTCCCGCGCCATGCGCCCTCCTTTACCCGCACGCGCCGAATCGGCGTCGGCGCATCCGCGCTTCCGTCGGCCTTCCACTCCCCGAGGAAAACCTCCGCGGCCCAGCGCCCGTTGGAAATGACGGCGCCGGAAATGGCGACCGGCTCGGCGACGCCGCATGTGCTCTCGTGCGGCACGAGACGAAGCTCCTCCTCCGCGTGCAGCTCCAGTTGGACAAAAGCCAGCGCCGGATTTTCCCTCGACGCCTGCGCCTGAAATTCCCGCCCCGACTTCTCGTCCCGGAAACCCGGCGCGGCGGACTTCACGGCGATGACTTGGCGCTCGTGGCCGAGGCCGCAGGCTTCGCGGAGGGTCAGGGCGGCGGGGTTCATTGGGCAGCTTATTTCGCCTGGGAAGCCTGTATTTTTAAGAGAAATAGAATCGGCTGGCTATTGGAAGCCGAGCAGCGCAGAGAGTCAAAATTGATTCCGTCTTACTTCGGCAGACCTGCCCAAGCGCGCCGCATTTGCTCGAACTTTTTGGCGCAGATTGGCGGCAACTGAAGCGGTCCGCTGGGAGCGCCGTAACTGTAGCTGATGTGCATGGTGGGAGAATCGTACCGAAGCGGCCATTTCGTAGTCTCATCGATCCAGGCCTTTTGTTCGCCCTGCACATAGTAATAGCAATTCTTGTCACCGAGCAGTTGGACACCTTGGTAGGATTTGGGGCCAATCCATTCCACCTCTTGAAAATCCGGGGGATCATTGTAGTACGACATCTCATGAGAAGCGACGACAACACCGTCCGGGCTTTTTGAATCGAGGAGAAAACGCAGCGCGCCCGACCGCCAGATCTCGGTTGACGTTCCGTCGCCGAAAAGTTTTTTGTCCTTGCGAACGATGCCGGTCTCCACGGCCTGCACCTCTTGTAGTTGCGAACCGGCAGCGGGCGCCTGCCCGGAGTTCGCCGTCCCGGTCGACTCCGTTTTTGGGTCGTAAGAAATGCGCTCCAGCATCGTGAAATCACCCTTCAGCGGAGCAACATAGGGGCGCGGCGGAGGCGTGGCTGAATCTCCAGAGTCCTGCGCCCGCACCGTTAGCGGCGCACCTAAACCAACGACCAACATTAGCGCGGCGGCCGGCAACAGACAAAGCGAAGTTGTTCTCATAATCGAAATCAGTCAGAACTCATCCCTCATTCCCATACTGGCTCAAGTTGCTCGTCGACGATCTGTCCCGTGAAGCGGTCAATCGCCACGTGGAGCCAATAGTGCTTTTCCCCATCAACGGTAAAATTGTTGATGGTGGCCGCGTTTGGAATGAATTTTCCCGACTGAGCCACCACATCGATCATCAAGCTCCATGTACGGGTGCCGGAGCTGTCGGCCAGCGCCCGGATGAACGCCTCGCGCTGGCCCTTCAATCCAGGATTTGCCGTGGTCGTTCCGGTATCCTGTGGAAGAATGCAGGGCAAGTCGGCCAGGTTCATCAAAGGGCCATTGGCCTTGACGTAGGTAACGACGCTGTTCGCCAGCGTCTGCGCATCGGATGCCCCGATGCTATTGTTGATGACGTTGGGATTGCTGAGCGAGTAGTCCCGAAGTCCGGCGGAAAGCAACGCTTGGAGGGGCGGAGATGCAGGATTATTGGCAGAGACGCCGTTCAAGGCGGCCGAATTGATATTCAACCGGGCCGCAACCGTGTCCGGCGGCGGCAGGTTGCTTGCGGCATTGGTCGGGGCGCCGATATAGAACGCATCCAGCACGCCGGAGTCGCCGCTGTTGGCGGAGAATAGGTTCAGGGTCTTCCACGGATCGTCGCGAAAGACGTAACCGAGTTCCCCTACACTGCGGAAGGGCCGGTCGAGGTGGAGGGGCCGCTGCAGTAGCGCACCGCTGGTCAATGGAGACGCGCCGGGCCAGCCGCCTGCATCACCAACACGGCGAATGAAGTCACGATCGAGGTAGAAGGAGGGATCTGTGCCCAGGTTATTGATCCACGTGTTGGGAAAATCCCTGTTGTTCTTGCCACCCGAGGATTTCGGGAAATGACCATAGGGCGGCCAGCCCGCATCGGCACCGGGAAGCACCTGCGTGCTCATGCCGATGTTATTCGTCAAACAGCCCAGCGCCGTGCTCGGGGCGTGAATGCACTGGATGTTGAACCGGCCCGTGCGGGGGTCGATCATCGTGCTGACGGCGTAGTCCTGATTGGCCAGCAGGGGCCCGGCGTTGACGCCGATCATCTGCGTAATGGTTTGAGAGGAAGGGTTCGAATAACCGTTTGGAACCGAACCCGAATTGTTCGGCGGCACCGCGGACCAACTAGCCCAAGCCGGATCATTCGGTTCCATGTAGGCGTCGCCGGTCGATGAAGTACTCGCGGGAACGACGCCGCGGAAAACCTGGTACGTATGCCAGTGCGTCGGCCCCGGCGTGCCCGGGTCCTCATATTGCAGCTCGATTGTGCAGGGCGATGTCATCGAGAGCCCGGCTGCATCGTAGAGAATGGCCACCATTCCCGTATGGCTTGTTGCGTAGCCGGAGTACCCGGGCAAGCCCGCACACAAGGGAACCTTGTAAGGATTGTCCGGGCTCTTCGTCCAACCCATGTAGATGCCCGCGCGTTGCCAGCCCTTGGAGGACGAGATGATGCCGACAACATCATTCGCGTTGGAGGTCTTGGGATTGTCCGAGTCCCATGTGAAGGCGGTGTTCGGATCGATCATCGTCGGTTCGGCAAAATGCCCCGGATAATCAGCAAGGTTCAACCCGATCCAAGCCGGACCGTCCACGTTGTTCGGCGTCGCATGTGTCGTAATCGTGGTTCCCGCCGCCTCAAAGACGCGGCCGGCGTACGCCCCGGCGGTTGGATAACCGGCCAGATTGTGAACGATGGGATATTCCTCACCCGAGGTGACGGCGATCCGAATCTTCGCCGGGCCGCCCGTCCCATTTGTCGGAGCGGAAGCGGCATTCTGATGCGGATTCCACAGGCCAAACGTGACCCATTGGTGAACGTACTGCTGGTTCGGGTCGTTGAAGTTGTCCGCGGCAGGCGGTGTGCTGGATGCGCCACTGTTAAGCGAGGAGATGGTTGCGGGAGCGGGACGCAGGACCGTCTCCGCCATCGAACAGATGTACGGCATATTTTCGATGCCATAGATGTGCTCGCTATTGAGCATGATGTCGGTGGGAAAATTGTCGCTGTCGGCCTGGTCGATCATGTTCGCACCGATCTGGACGACTTGATACTTCGGCTGCGCGTAATAGAGCGAAAGATGGCTGCCGGTGGCATCCGTGTCCGCCCGGCAAAAAGGGGCCTCATAGGCGAAGATAGAGCCGATGGCCGTGCCGATGAAGGCCTCATAGAAGCGGTAGTATTCCCCTCCCGTGCCGGCCGACGTGTTGTCATTTGCGTGCGTGGGATCGCCCGAGATGGTTCCCATGTCACCTTGCAGGACGACTGCCTGAAGAAGCTCGAAGAAATCGGGCTCGCGTCCGGCGGCGGCGACTTGATCGAGCGACATGATCTGTTTGCCCTGGGTGGGTGTGGCCGGAGCGACGATTTGGTCGTGGTTATAG
>DATCRM010000102.1:0-11763 GCA_036568985.1 Lacunisphaera sp.
GTTATAGCCGGGGACAACTGGGGCCGGCATTGAAACTGACCGAGCATGCCCGCCTCGCCGGCGTGGTCACCGGTTCGAAGGAGAAAGGTCGGCAGTGGGCGGCCGAGTATGGCTTCCCGGAGTCCAGCATCTACGGTTACGACACCATGGGTCGCCTGGCTGACAACCCAAACATCGACATTGTCTATGTCGTCACGCCCAACGGCCTCCATGCGGAGCATGCGATCGCGGCGGCGAAGGCGGGCAAACATGTGATTTGCGAAAAGCCGATGGCCAACACCGTGGCGGAATGCGACGCGATCCTCGCGGCCTGCAAGGCAGCAGGGGTACGGCTCTCAATTGGCTATCGGCTGCATTTCGATCCGTTCCATGAGGAGCTGCGACGGCTGGTGCGAACGCAGGAATTCGGGCCGTTCATGAAAATGGACGGTGGCTTTGCCTTCGTCATGGGATCACCGCAATGGCGTGCGACCAAGAAGCTGGCCGGCGGCGGACCGCTGATGGATCTCGGGGTTTATGTGATTCAAGAAACCCTGATGGCGACGGGTGAAGTTCCGCCGGTGGCGATCACAGCCCGGGAACTGCCGAAAAAGCGCCCGGAGTTTTTCGTGGACGTGGAGGAAAGCCTCGAGTGGACGATGGAATTCGCCAATGGGGCGCGGTGTCAGGGTTACACCAGTTACAACGACAACCGGAACAATTTCCGGGCGGAGGCGGCCGGTGGCTGGTTTGAAGTTGGTCCAGCCTACAGCTACCGGGGCTTGGCGGCGGCCACGAGCCGCGGAAAGGTGGCGGTCACGCCGCCGGCCAGTCAGCAGGCCCTCCAGATCGACGATTTCGCCAAATGCGTCCGGGACAACCTGCCAACTCGGGTGCCTGGCGAAATGGGCCGGCGCGACATGGTCATGGTCGAGGCGATCTACGCCTCGGCTGCGGCCGGCGGGAAGCGGATTGAAGTGAAGATCTGACACGGTCGGGGTCGCCCGTGCTCCCAAAGATCCGATTGGAGCCACGGCGACCTCGCCGTGGATCTCAGAAATCCGCCGTGCCCGGGGTGCGGGCGAAGGGGATCACGTCGCGGATGTTGCCGACGCCGGTTACGAACATGAGCATGCGCTCGAAGCCGAGGCCGAAGCCCGCATGCGGCACACTGCCGTAGCGGCGCAGGTCGAGGTACCACCAGTAGGCTTTCTCGTCGAGGTGGTGCAGCGCCATGCCCTCGCGAAGCAGATCGAGGCGTTCTTCGCGCTGGCTGCCGCCGATGATCTCACCGATGCCCGGCACCAGCAAATCCATTGCCGCCACGGTCTGGCGGTCGGGTGCGCAGCCGTCGGTCTTGCGCATGTAGAACGCCTTGATCGCGCGCGGATAGTTGTAGACCGTGACCGGGCATTTGAAATGCTCCTCAGTGAGGTAGCGTTCGTGTTCGGCCTGGAGGTTGGCGCCCCAGGAAACCGGGTGCTCCCAAGTCTTGCCGCTCTTTTCGAGGATCTCGACCGCCTCGGTGTAACTGCAGCGGACGAACGGTTTCTCCAGCACGAAGTCGAGCCGGGTGAGCAGATCTTTGTCCACGAACTTCGAGAAGAACTCCAGGTCGCCCGCGCAATGCTCGCGTACATCACGGATGAGATATTTCACGAATTCCTCGGCGAGATCCATGTCGCCAAACAGATCGCAGAAGGCGATCTCGGGCTCGATCATCCAGAATTCGGCGGCGTGGCGCGAGGTGTTGGAATTCTCGGCGCGGAATGTCGGACCGAAAGTGTAGACGTTGCTCAGCGCGCAGGCGAAGATCTCGGCTTCGAGCTGGCCGCTGACGGTGAGAAAGGTTTTTTTGCCGAAGAAGTCCCTCGTGTTATCCACGCCGCCGTCCGTGGTCTTGGGCGGGTGGCCGACATCGAGGGTGGTCACCCGGAACATCTCGCCCGCGCCTTCGGCATCGCTGGCCGTGATGATCGGCGCATGGATGTAGTGGAAGTTGCGTTCCTGAAAAAACTGATGGACGGCGTAGGCCAGCCGGCTGCGCACGCGGAAGACGGCGCCGAAGAGATTCGAGCGAGGACGCAGATGCGCGATCTCGCGGAGGAACTCCAGGGTGTGGCCTTTTTTCTGGAGCGGGTAGGTAGCGTCGGCTTCGCCCACCACCTTGAATGCGGTGGCGACAACCTCCCACTTCTGGCCCTGCCCCTGCGAAGCCACGAGCTTGCCTTGTACCTCGATGGATGCGCCGGTGTGGGCATGGGCGACGTTCGGATAATCAGGCAGGGTGGCATCGACGATGATCTGCAGACCCTTGAGGCAGGAACCGTCGTTGAGCTCGATGAAGGAAAGTGCCTTGGCGTCGCGGCGGGTACGCACCCAGCCTTGCAGCAGGATGGCCTCGCTCGGCGCGGTGGCGTTGAGGGCGTCTTTGACCAGAATGCGGCGCATGGGTAGGTGATTACCCAAGCGCGGTCGCGCGAGATTGGCAAACCGGGAAATGGCGGACTGACATCTGTTTCGGGTGAAGCACGTCGGAAATTCAAAAAGGGGACGGATGCTCGCGCGAATTTTCGGAAACCGGTGGCGCGCCGGCTCTGTCGGGCACGATATGAACACAATCAACATACCTCGCACTGTTGGGCATGCCGGCTTCGCCATCCGACCGGTCATGCAGGCCACGATCATCGCCGGTGCTGCTTTGCTGGCCGGTTGTGAGTCCACGCCCGAATCTCATGTCGTATCTGCCCCGCCACCGTCTGCGCCCGGTACAGTCGTTGTCGCCCAGCCGCAACCGACACAGCCTTCGCAGGTGGTGGTGGTGCAGGCGCCGCCCGCCGTGCAGCAGGAGGCCGTGACGGCGCGCCCGTCGTCCGACCATGTGTGGATCGCCGGCTACTGGACGTGGCGCGACAACCGCTATGAATGGATCGCCGGCCGCTGGGAGGTGCCGCCTCACAGTTCCGCTACGTGGATTGCACCGCGCTGGGAGCGCCTCAGTGATGGCACCTATCGCTTCTACGAAGGTTATTGGAATTAAGATCCGCGGCCCGAGTGTTTCAACGGCGCGATCATGCGCCGTTTTTTGAGGCGTGTCGTGCGGTGGTTCCCATATCGGAGGGAGGTATGGCCACCGTGCGCTCGGGTTGCTTCCGGCTTACGCCCGCGGTCCATTCCCGCGCCGCCGGGGTTTAGTGCCGGGCGCCACGCTGCTTGAGGCGGTCGAAACCCACCGCGGCGAGCAGGATAAGGCCCGAGGCAATATATTGGTAGAAGGTCGGAACGTTGAGCAGGTTCATGGCGTTGCGCACCGTGCCCATGATCAGCACGCCGGCGATAACGTAGCTCATCTTGCCGATGCCGCCGTTGAGGGACACGCCGCCCAGCACGCACGCCGAAATGACGTCGAGCTCCAGGCCCTGCGCCACCATCGGCTGGCCGCTGGTCATGCGCGAAGCGAGCACGATGCCGGCGACAGCGGAGAGCAGGCCTTGGAGCGTGAAGATCGTGATCTTGAGGCGGTCGATGCCGATGCCGGCGAGCCGCGCGGCCTCGGCATTGCCGCCAAGGGCCAGGGTGTTGCGGCCGAAGGTGGTGCGTTCGATCAAAAAGCCGAACGCCCCGAAACAACCGAGACAAATCCACACGGGTGTCGGCAGGCCTGCGAAGGCGGAGTTGCCGAGAACGAAGAACTCTTCGCGGACCACGCCCACGGCGCGGCCGTCGGAGACCAGGTAGCCGAGGCCGCGGACGATCTGCATGGTCGCGAGCGTCGCGATGAGGGCGTTGATCCCGGCCTTGGCGATCAGGAGTCCGTTGACCAGGCCAACCAGCGCGCCGGTGCCGAGACCGGCGGTGATCCCGAGGGCCACGCTGCCGGTGCGGTTGGTAATGACGGCAGTGACGACGCCGACGCAGGCCACGACGGAGCCGACGGACAGATCGAAGGCGCCCGAAGCGAGGCAGAAGAGCATCGTGCAGGCAATGATCCCGATCGTGGAAACAGAGAGGAGCAGGCCCTCCATGTTGACCGCGGTGCGGAAACCGGGCACTGCCACCGCGCAAACGGCGAAGAGCAGCGCAAACACGACGAGCATGCCGGCGCGTTCCCAGAAAATTTTGAAACCGGAGACTTGGTGACTCATGGGGAAAATCAATTGGTGGCGGGGAGGGCGGCCTTCAGTACCTGTTCCTCGGTGGCGTCGGCGCGGGCGAACTCGCCCGAAAGGGCGCCGCCGCGCATCACGAGGACGCGGTCGGCCAGGCCGAGGACCTCAGGAAGTTCGCTCGAAACGAAGAGTACGCCGACGCCGCGGGCGGCGAGCTGCTGGATGATGGCGTAGATTTCGCTCTTGGCGCCGACATCGATGCCACGGGTGGGTTCGTCCAGGAGGATGACCTTCACTTTTTCGGACAGCCAGCGGGCGAGGATGACCTTCTGCTGGTTGCCGCCGGAAAGGTAGACGATCTGGGTCTCGGCCGAGGGCGTTTTCACGCTGAGCGCCGCGATATGCTGGGCGGCGTTGGTTTGTTCCCAGTTCGTGTTCAGCACGACGCCACCGTAAGCGTGGTGACGGCGCGCGCTGATGTTTATGTTCTCGTGGATGGGGCGCACCGGCACGATCCCGTCGCGTTTGCGGTCTTCCGGGCAAAACACCAGACCGGCCTCGATCGCCTCGCGGGGCGTGGTCAGGTCGAGTGGTTGTTCCACGAGCTTGAGGTTGCCGCCCGTGCGGCGCTCGGCGCCGTAGATGAGCCGGAGCAATTCGCTGCGACCGGCACCGACAAGACCGAACATGCCCACGATTTCGCCCTGCTTTACCGTGAGACTGACCGGAGCGGTCAGGCCGGGGCCGGTAAAGGCGCTGATTTCCATCGCCGGGGCGCCATGTGGGCGCGGCGCATAGTTGAAGACATTGCTCAGGTCGCGGCCGACCATGGAGCGGATGATGTCGTCCACGGTGAGTCCGGCCATCGAATCGAAAGTGCGGATGTGGCGGCCGTCCCGCAGCACGGTGACGGCGTCGCAGATGGCGAACACCTCGTCCATGCGATGCGTGACGTAGAGGACGACGTGCCCACGGGCCTTGAGATCGCGGATGACCGCAAAGAGGCGTTCGACCTCGCGGGAGGAAAGACTACTCGTCGGCTCGTCGAAAGCGATCACGCGGGCGCCATGCGTGAGGGCCTTGGCAATCTCGACCAGCTGGCGCTGTGCGATGGGCAGGTGACCGACCTTCGTGTCGGGGTCGATCTCTTCGCCCACCCAGACAAGCGCGCGCAGGGCGTCGGCGCGAAGCTGCTTCCGATCGACGATGCCGGCGCGGGCGGGCAGGTGTCCGAGGAAGAGATTTTCGGCTACGGTCATCTCGGCCACCAGATGCAGTTCCTGATAGATGACCGCAACGCCGGCGGCGATGGCGTCGGCGGTATGAGTGAAGACGTGCCGTTGGCCGTCGATCACCAGTGCCCCGGTGGTGGGAGTGTAGGCACCGCTCAGGATCTTGAGGAGGGTGGACTTGCCCGCGCCGTTTTCGCCCATGAGGGCGTGGACGTGACCGCCGCCGGCCGTGAATGAGACGCCATCGAGCGCGCGGACGCCCGGAAACTCCTTGGCGATGGAATCGAAGACAAGTTGCGTGGCCACGGTGGAATCAGGTGCGGTTATGGGACACGCGGCGGAGGGTAGTTAAAAACGAAGGATTGGGAAGGGGAACGGTCATGGAGCAGGAACAAGGATTCACAGGGAATGGGCGGGAGGGAAATCCTATATTTGTTTTCCGTGTCACAGGAATAGGGGATGCGATAGCGTGCGATCGAGCGGATTACAGCTGTGTCCGGTAGGCGAAGTGTGTGGTGACTGGAGGCCGCCGGAACGCCAGTGCCCGGGGTGGGACTCGAACCCACACTTCCTTACGGAACACGGATTTTAAGTCCGTTGCGTATACCATTCCGCCACCCGGGCAACTGCGGGAGCGAGCTTTCACGCCTGTCGGCACGTTGGCCAGCCCAAGATTGGTGCGGAGCCGGATCCTCGGCTCGGCGAGGTTTGGGATTGCCGATTCAGAATTGCGGAATGAAGTGAGGCGCGTGGCCGACCCTCTTCCACCGCAGCCAACGCCAGCCCGCCCGAACAGGCCGGTTCACCCGCGCGCATGAAGATCGGGTTTTTGGGCGGCAGTTTCGACCCGGTGCATTTCGGCCACTTGATCGCGGCGCAGGATGTCTACGAGCAGTATAAATTCGATCGCCTGTTTCTGGTGCCGGCGGCACAGGCGCCCCTCAAGCCCAACGACGTCCAGTCGTCCGTGGAAGATCGCCTGGCCATGCTGCGGGCCGCCTGCGAGTGGGACCGGCGTTTCGAGATCGCGGACTACGAATTGCGCAAGGGCGGGGTGAGCTACACGATCGATTCGGTGCGGCATTTCCGGGCGCAGTATCCCGACGACGAGCTCCATTGGATCATCGGTGGCGATCAACTGCCGCTCCTGCACAAATGGAAGGAGATCGAGGAACTGGCCCGGCTCGTGGAGTTCATCTTTCTCGAGCGACCCCGGCATCCGGATAAACCGCATATCGACATTCCCGGCTTGCGCCTCCATCGCTGCGACGGCCACCTGATCGAAATCAGTTCGAGCGAACTGCGCCGCCGGGTGAGGGAAGGACACTCCCTGAATTATTTTTGCCCGCAAAAAGTAATCGCCTATATCGAAAGCAGGCAGCTGTATCGCTGAAACCATGAAAACCAAAACTGCGCGGAAACCCGCCAAAACTTCCCGCAAGGCCGACCCATCGCTCAAGCTGCTGAAGATGGTCGTGCAGGCTTTGGACGCCAAGAAGGCCGAGGATCTCCGCGTGCTGGATGTCAGCAAGCAATCCAGCATCACCGATTACCTGGTATTGGCGAACGGCAACTCCGAGCCGCATCTGCGGGCATTGCGCGTCGAATTGGAAAAGGCCCTCGATGCGGAGAAAGCCAAGATTCTCGGTATGGATACCGGCAAGGGCAGTGGGTGGATTGTCGTGGATGCATTTGAGGTCATGGTGCACCTGTTCACCACGGAGAACCGCAATAAGTACCGCATGGAAACGCTATGGAAGGACGCAACGGAAATGCCCATTGCGCGCCTTCTTAAGTAACGTGAGCAGCGGCATTAGGAGTATTTCATCGGTTCAGTAGCACTACGGCAAGGAAATGGTAATTAGCGAGATTACATTCTTTACCTTCCCTTTAAGCAGTTGCCCCTTGTCATTCTGCTTGCGGCTATATCAGATGCAAATCGCCCGCATGTAAAAGTGCAGGCGTCACATAAATAACCGCATAATCGTTAATCCTATGAAACTCCGTTCCTCAAAGGGCTTCACCCTCGTTGAAATCATGATCGTCGTGGTCATCATCGGCCTCCTCGCCGCCATGGCCATTCCTGCCTTCCAGAAGGTTCGTCAGGCCTCCCAAGACAAGGCCGTGTTGAACAACGCCCGCCAGCTGTCCGCTGCCGCCGACCAGTACTATCTGGAATACGGTGGTTCGTCGGTCTCCCAAGACAAACTGATTGGCGCGACCAACTACGTGAAGGCGCTTAACACGGTGGCCGGTGAGACCTATCCCGCTGGTTTCACCCAAGGCGAGACGATCACCATCACAGGTGTCGCCGGTCTCCGTACGATCACCTACTCGCCGTAATCGAGCAGTGCCCGATCTTCGCCGCCCTTCACTGGGCGGCTTTTTTTTGCTCCTTTCCGCCGCCGGCGCGCGGCGGCAAAGAGGGGAGTTGTTCTGGGATCGGAATATGATTTGAACTTCACCGCAGCAGCACCATGTGCGAATCCCGAGATAAACCATGAAATTATTCGAATTGATCCGCGACGACCGGCGTCTGCTGCTCCTCGGCTTGGTTGGCCTCCTGGCCATCGCGCTCGGTTTTTTCGCGCTACCGGCGACCACGGCCTTGGCCGTGGTCACCTATTGCGGCTATTGGGCCATCTTGGGCACAGCCATATGGTTCGGGTGGTCCCTTTATCGGCTGGTGCGGGAAGATCGTCCTTTGGTGGATTGGAGGAAGAAGTATCCGCCGGGTGTCCTCCTCCTGATCTTCGGTTGCGGCATGATCCTGCTGGTGCATGAGCAATATGGGTTCAAAATTCTCATGGACGAAATCATGCTGCTCGGGACCTCCATGGGCATGCATTTCGACAAGCACCCCTTGGTGCCGGTGCGGGGACACGATCTTCAAGGGGCCTTTCAATTGCTCGACGGGCGGCTCGACAAGCGACCCCTGTTTCATCCATTTCTGGTTTCGCTTCTGCACGACCTGACCGGTTACCGGCCGGAGAACACGTTTGTCTTGAACACAGGACTGACCTTCGTGCTGCTGGGGCTGGTCCACCAAGTGGCCTGCAAACTGGCGGGGCGGATCGCAGCGGTGCTCGCAGTGCTGCTGCTGACGAGCCTGCCTTTGCTGGCGCAAAACGCGACTGGCGGCGGTTTTGAATTGCTCAATCTGGTGATGATCGCGGGCACGCTGGCCTTGGGAGTGCGCCATCTCGAAAAACGCGACCCGATCAGCCAGCAGGCGCTTTTGCTCTCAGCCGTGCTGCTCGCGCAGACTCGCTACGAATCGGTGCTTTTTTTGCTGCCGGTCGGACTCATAGTCCTGTGGGTTTGGTGGGATAATAGCCGGCCGATCCTCGATTGGGGAACCGTGTTTGTGCCTTTCCTTTTGCTGCCGGTGGCCCTGCACCAGAAGATTTTTACGGCGCGGGAATCTTCTTGGGAGCTGGCTAGTCAGCCGGGGTTCGATCGGCCTTTCGCCTTCTCCTATATTCCGGATAATTTTTCCCATTGGCTGAATTTCTTTTTCGATTCAACCGGCGAGCATTCCAACTCGATGGTGCTCTCGGTTCTCGGGTTCATCGCTCTGCCCTTTTTGCTCCTCTGGACGGTCAAGACGCTGCTTAATCTGCGGTCAGCCCCGCCGATAAAACAGGCGCACGCCTTTTTCGCGGTCGGATTTGCGGCGCACACCTTGCTGATGCTTTGCTATTTTTGGGGTCGGTTCGACGATCCGGTCATCCGCCGGCTCAGCCTTCCATTGAACCTTTGGATGGTCTTTGCCGTGCTGACGGTGGCTCAGGAGATGCTCCGGCCGAAATGGGCCTGGCAGCTGCTGATTGCGGTCACCGGGGTGGGCATTGTTTCGTACTCGCTTCCGGCGATGGCGCGGCACGACTACTCATTGGACTACTATGTCGGCCGGGAGACGGAGTGGCGGCGGGAGTTTATGCGGGCCCACCCGGAAAAAGACTACCTGTTCATCGACCCCGATGCGTTGATCTGGATCACGCACAAGGTTTCGGCGACACCGGTGCGCCAAGCCTTGGACCGAAAAGGCATCATTCTATTTAATTTTCGCAATCACACCTTTACCGCCATCTATGTTTTTCAACGGTACGATGTGGATCCAGGCACCGGGCGCTTGCAGGTGCAGTCGGAATACGACCTGGGCCCCGATTACCAGCTGGAGTCCTGCTGGGAAAGGCGTTTCACGCCGCTGACCGTGAGTCGCATCAGCCGGGTCACCGGCATCAAGGACGGGAATACAACTCCTCCGGAAAAAAAGCCCTCCCCTTTGGCGAAGCTGTCGCCGGCGGAGCTGGAGAAAGCCCGGCAGAACTATTTTGAGCAATTGATCAAGCGGCTGCCCTGACGATCCGCCGTGAGTTTCGCCGCCACCAATTTAGCCCGATGGTTCCGGATGCCGCAAGGGCGGCTGGCCTTGCTCGGCTGCGCCGCCTTGGCCGCGGTGTACATCGGCTTTGTTCATTTTGACGTGAATCAAGCGCGTCAGATTCTGCGACAGGGCGGATACTATTTCATTCTGCTTACCTTTGGATTGTGGTTGGCGACCCTTTGGCGGCTGCGGTCGGCGAACCCGGCCGGCAAGCCGATGAGAAAAACGGATCTGCTCGCGGCGGTCTCATTGGTCGCGCTTCTGCTCCTGGTGGCCCTGAGCCAGGAGACGTTCCGCAGCAAGATTCTCTTCGATGAGTATGTGCTGCAATCCACGGCATATAACATGCATTTTTTCCGGGACAATTCGGCCATGGTGCGCGGGTATGAAGTCCAGGGGATTTTTTTGTCGATGGACAGTTATGTGGACAAGCGGCCGGCCTTCTTTCCTTTTCTGCTCTCGCTTGTCCATGATCTGCTCGGGTATCGGCGGGAAAATGTATTCGTACTGAATGGCGGATTGTTCATCGCCGCGTTGGGGCTGGGCTGGCGGCTCGGCTGGCAGCTGAACGGCAGGCGCGGCGGGTTGCTGGCGGCGGCCCTGCTCGGCACGCTGCCGCTTTTGGCCCAGAACGCCTCGGGGGCCGGCATGGAACTGTTGAACATCTGCATGCTGCTGGTGGTGATGCTCTCCGCCGCCAGCTGGCTGGCCCGTCCGGACGAGGCCCGGCTCTCCGCCTTCATCATGGCGGTCGTGCTGCTCGTGCAATCCCGCTATGAATCCGCCGTGTATGTGCTGCCCGCCGTCGGTGTGATCCTGCTGGGGTGGTGGAAGGAAAAAAAGGTGGTGGTGTCCTGGGTAGCCGTGGTGGCGCCTTTGCTTTTCGTTCCCATAGCCCTCCTGCAGAAAATGATTTCGGGCAGTCCCATCATGTGGGAACTGCGGGAAAACCAAACGGCGCGGTTCAGCGCGGATTATCTGGAGGTCAATCTCCGCGGCGCCTGGTCGTTCTTCTCATCGACCGGCAGTGCACAGGCCAACTCGCTGCTTCTCGGGTCGCTGGGTTTGCCGGCCCTGCTGTGGATCGGCTGGAGACTTGGCCGGACAAAACAGCCGGTGGTCGCGCTCGCTCCGGTCCGGCAAAGTCTCCTGTTTTTCGGCTTCGGTATACTGGGGGCCACGGCGTTGATCATGTTCTACTATTGGGCGTCATTCAGCGATTCCATGGCGGCCCGCTTTGCCCTGCCGTTGCACCTGCTGCTGGTCCTGGCCGTGGTGGCGGTGGCCGCCTGGTGCGACCGCCGGTGGCCGGTGAGCTGGATCGGGTTGGCCGTCGTGGCGATCTTCACACTCGGTTCCTCGGTACCCAAGCAGGCCTACCATTTCTATTCGCACATGGGAAATGACGAATTGGAATGGGAGCGGCATGTGGTGGAGAGCCGTCCACCCGGGAATCGCCTGGTCATCACGAACAAATCAACCCTGCCTTGGCTGATCGACCAGACGCCGGCCATTTTGCTCGAGCGGTCCCGCGCGGTCGCCGATCGGCTGGCCCAACAGTTGGCGATGCCGGACTTCGCCGAGATTCTGGTAACCCAAGGCGCGCGGCCGACGACGAAGGACGGCGATTTTCAACTGCCCCCGGAGGAGGTGCTCCCTGAGTGGTTTCATCTGGAGTTGCTGGCGGAGCGTAGATTCGGCACCAAGCTGGCCAGGATCAGCCGTTTGATCTCCATTGATCTTCCCCCCGACTTTAAATCCTCTACGCCGCCGCCGATGACCAGTGGTGATGCCGGTCCCTCGATGCATTCAGAAAAATGAGCTTATCGGGATCGCGCCCGCCCGGACCATCTCTTGTGGGATATAAACAGTGACCGATCATGCACCAATGCTCCCGGGTGGTTTCACGGACATGCGGTCGCGTGGATGGATGCTCGTTGCGCTCTGCGGGGCGGCACCGGCGGTTTTCGCCGCGGTGACGGGTAACATTTGGGAGGATTTTTTCATCACCTACCGTTGCAGTCTCAACCTTATGCACGGGGATGGATTGGTC
>DATCRM010000103.1:0-13246 GCA_036568985.1 Lacunisphaera sp.
CTAATCAGGCGTTTCGCGTCTATGAACATCATCGAAACCGAAAAGCTCACTCGCCATTTTCGCGCCAACGAGGCGGTCCACGAACTCACCCTCGCTGTGCCGACGGGGACCGTCTTCGCATTGCTCGGGCCCAACGGTGCAGGCAAGACTACCACCTTGAAGATGCTCGTGAACCTGCTGCTTCCCACCAGCGGCACCGCCTGTGTGCTAGGCGTGGATTCGCGGCGACTGGGCGAGGGCGAACTGGCCCAGCTCGGCTATGTTTCCGAGGGGCAAAAGCAACCCGACTGGATGACAGTGCGGCAGCTCCTCGACTATTGCCGGCCTTTCTATCCCACATGGGATCGGGCCCTGGAAGAGAGGCTGCTCGCGCAGTTCGATCTACCCTCCGACCGACAGTTGAAGCAGCTCTCCCGCGGCATGCTGATGAAGGCGAGGCTCCTGTCGTCGCTGGCCTACCGGCCGCGCCTGCTCGTGCTCGACGAGCCGTTCAGCGGGCTCGATCCGGTAGTGCGGGATGATCTGACCGCCGGTTTGCTCGAAGTGGTCCAACAGGGTGAAACCACGGTAGTAGTTTCCTCGCACGATATCGAAGAAGTCGAGCGGCTGGCCGATCACATCGCGTTGCTTGAGGCAGGGCGGCTGCGCTTCACCGAAACCACGGAGGCATTGCTCGGGCGATTCCGCCGCATCGAGGTGGAACTGAACGGACCGGTTGCCGGCGCGACCGTCGGGATGCCCGGGACATGGCTGGGCTGGCGCTGCGAGGCCGGGCGCGCGTCGTTCGTCGAGTCGGGCTACCGACGCGAAGCGACCGAGCAGGCCTGTCGGGAGCGATTTCCTTCGGCCGCAGTACAAGCCCATCCCATGACCCTGCGCGAGATTTTCATCACCCTGGCTCGCAACGGCCGCAACCAGACGCAAGGAGCCCTCACGTGAATCTCACCCTCCATCTCATCAAAAAAGATATCTACCGCAACCGGTGGGCGTTGTCCTGCTGGGTCCTCAGCCTCATCTCGCCTTTCCTGCAAACTCAGGTCCCAATGCAGAGCGGCAACCTGAGGGATTATCTGCAGATTGCCGCTATGCTTGCCATGCTAATACTCAGCATCGGCCTCATCGCTGATTTCGTTCAGGTCGACCATCCCACGCAGGAGGACCAGCATTGGCGCGCGCTGCCGGTTTCGGCCGGCCGCATGATGATGGCGAAGCTGCTGCTGATCGGGACGATCTTCGTCGTGGTTCCCGTGGCCGCGACATGCATCTACCATGTGTTCGACCGCGGGCAATCACTGCACGACGCCAGCGAATACGGTCTGCAAGGCCTTACCTTGGCGGCGATCGTGCTTTCTCTGGCCGCGACGGCGGCATGCACGAAAAATGTGGTGCACTGTCTGGTTCTCTGGCTCGCACTTATTTTTGGGGCCGGGTCGCTGGCCGAGCTGTTGAACCGGTTCACGCCGGTTTTGAGCCGGCAGATCACCAGGCAGATAAATATCAATGTGGCGCTGACTGTCCTTGGCTTCAGCGCGGTGACTGCCCTTGGGATCATCCTGAATCAGTATCTCCGGCGCCGGTTGGGTGCCTCCGTTGCGCTCCTGATTGCCGGGTCGGTCGGCTCGGCGTTGGTTGGGACGATGTGGGGCTACTACTACTTCTACTCGTCGCAGTGACCGGTGAGCCAGGCTTGCAGGTCGGAATCGGTCGTGACCTCGGAAAACATCTGGTAATCGGTGGCGAGCAGCGAGGCGTAGGAAGGTTCGGCGAAACGACGGCAATGGAGGAGAACCTTGGCTTTCTGACCGGGGGCTCGCACGAGACGGCCGAGGCCCTGGTTCACTTTTTGCAGGCCGGGGATCTGGTACACGCGGCGGAAAGCGGCATCGCGGCCCAAGTCGCTGAACGCGGCGAGGCGAGCCTTCTGCACGGCGTTCACTTCGGGCAGGGCGGGGCCGACGACCATCGCGTGAGTGACGCGTCCGCCGAGCAGATCGATGCCCTCGGCGAAACTGCTGCCGAGGACGAGAAAGAGCGCGTCGCTGAAAACGAGGTTTTCCTCGACCCAGGCGGTCTGCGCGGCGAGGTCGGGGAGCTTGGGCTGCAGAGCGACGCGGAGGACGGAACCGTAGTCGGACAGGGTCTTCTCGATCGCCTCGGCGTAAGCGTAGGAGGGGAAGAAGACCGCGACGCAGGACGTCGCGGGGTTAGGAGTTAGGGGTTCTTGGTTGGGCGGCAACGGATCGGACCCCCTAACGCCTAACTCCGAATTCCTAACACCCGGGTTAGGCCGGGAAGCGGCCTCGCTCAGGGCGACAATGGTGGCCGCAGTGGTGCCGTAGTGGGTGGAACGGTTCCGAAAGGTCGTGTCCACGCGCAGGTCGACGGCCACATCGTAGGCGCCGGCGCGCCAAGGGGTGGGGGCGGTGAGGGTTTGATAGGTAGGGTGGGCGGTCCCTTGCCCGCCGTCACCCGGCGCGGAGCCGAGTCCGCGCCCTACCAGACCGCAGCTAGCCGCGAACTCGGCGTACGGTTGCAGCGTGGCCGACATCAGGATGGACCCGCCGAAGGCACGCAGGGCTTCGCCGATTGCAGTGGCGGCGTCCACACAGGTGAACTCCAACTGACCTGGGCGCGCGACCCAGATGAGCTTGGTCAGATTCTGATCAGCGAGGAAGTCGGCCAGCGCTACGAATTGCCAGAGGGTTTCGCTGTGCTTCGGGCCGAGCGCGACGTAGTCGAGCTGCATGGTGGTGGCCAGCTTGACCAGGCGGTCCAGCAGGTCACGCAGCTCGGCCTCCGTGACGGGGTCCAGCGATTCGGTGGGCTCGAGCGAAGCGAGCAGACGGATCCATTCCTCGACGGCCAGGACCAGAACTGCCGGTGCCTGGAGGTGATCTAGTTCGGCGAGCAGGAGACGGGCGTCGCTTTCGCTGGCACTGTGCGAATATGCACCGGCCACGCGCGACGGGAGGTTGTGCGCTTCATCGACGACGAGGAGGGTTTTTGCGGGATCGAAACCGGGTTGGTCGAAAAACAGGCCGCGGTTGTCGGGAGCGAAGACGTAGTTGAAATCGCCGATCCAGACATCGTTGAACGCCAGGGCCGCGCGGGTGATCTCGTACGGGCAGATCAGGGCGGCGCGACCGGCGGCACGGACCGTATCGAGATCGCGCGGCTCATTTTCGTTGAGATAGAAACGGGACAGACCGCTGCCCGGCCAGCGTTCGGCGCAATCGCGCAGATAGTCGCAGCCGTCCCGCACGCAATGGAAGGTGTGGTTCACGCAATGTTCCGCCTTGTTGCGGATTTGCCAAACCGCGAGGGAAGTGCCGGCAGGCGCCGCGGGATGACCGATTTGCGGCGGAGGGCCGAGCTCCCGCGAGGCCGGGGGTGGTGCGTCCGCAGCGGCCTCGCGTGAGCTCGGCCCTCCGGGGAGGGAGACGGAGCGTTCGCTCATCTGCCGCAGGGTGCGCATGACTTGGATCTGGCCGGTGGATTTGCCGGTGAGCCAGATGAGGCGATCGAAGCGGCCGGCCTTGAGCTGGCCGAGGGCGAATTCCAGGACGCAGCCGGTCTTGCCGTAGCCGGTGGGAGCCTCGAAGAGGACGATTTGAGATTTGAGATTTGAATTTTCAGAACGGTCGAAGGCGGTGGCCAGATCCGCCTGGATGGATTCCTGTCCCGGCCGCAGTTCAGCAAACGGGGAGTGGAACTGCAGTGATCGGCGCCGGGCGGTGGCGCGGAGTTGCTGATTCAGGAATTCGACGAGGGCGTCGAGCTGGTGAAAGACCAGGGCCTCGTCGAAAGGGGTGAGCGCAATCGTCTGAGCCAGACCCGAACCCGCCTCGACGAAGATGAGTTCGGCGCGAAGCGCCGAACGGTTATTGGTTATGAGTTGAGCGTTAGGGGGGGCGTTTTTGACCAGCAGGACATAGGCGGCGAGCTGGAGAAAATACCCGGGGTAGTCGGTTCGCAGCGCGGTCTCGTCGGCTGGAAGCGGACGGGTCACACTTTTGATTTCGCGGAGCAAGGGACCGATCTGCTGGTCGATGCGGCCCTGAAGAACGAAGGTCCAGCCGCGATGAATGAGGCGTCCGTTAATGGGGACCTCGAATTGAACGTCGGGGCGTATGGCCCCTCCTACAGCGAATTCCTTTTCCGTGCGGGCGCGGAGCTCGTTGTGCCAATGCTGGCCAAGTTGGGCGCGCCAAAGTCCCTGAGGACCGCCGCCGCTGTCACGCGGCCCCAGGCTGAAGTCCGCGAATTCGCCCACGCTGAGGCTGATACTGCGGTCTTCGAGGGAGAAATGCATGGATATGGGGAGTGCTGAATGCGGACTGCGGATTGGAAAAAGTCAAACGGCGGAAAGCGGAGTTGGGGCGAAGCGATCGGAAACCATTCCGCCTCCTGTCGGCCGTCATCCTGAGCCGTGCGAAGGATTCAAGTACGGAACGTTACTTGCGCCTTTTCCTTGGATCCTTCGCTCCGCTCAGGATGACGAAGGCGATTTAGACCCGGATTTCGGTCTCGGCGGCGACCCAGTCCTCCAGTCGGCGGGTGATGCGGACGACGGTAGCGGGCTCGGCGGTCTGCGTCGCGAGAGGCTGATTGAGAAGTTGGGCGGCCATGTCGCGATCGGCGGCGGCGAGTTGGGGCCACCATTGCTGCTTCACCGGGTAGCCTTCGTCGCGAAGAAGACAGTAGAGTGTCTTGATCCAGACGATGTCCGGCCGGCCGCCGGCGGCGAGTGCGCCGAGGCTGGAGCGGAGCAAGACGGTGACGGATTCGCGGGATTCGTCGGGCACGGGATTGCGGCTGAGCAGCTGGCCGAGGGCGGCGGCGACCTTGAGGGCTTCGTACGAGCGACCGATGCCGTCGTGGCGATGGATGATGCGGTGTTCCTTGATGAACCAGGAGCGGCCTTGATTGGAGGATTCAATCCAGAGTTCGGCTTCGTCGAACAGATCCAGCCGGCCTTCGCTCTGCGGCGCGGAGGTGCGGCGCGAGGGAGAGGCCTTGGCGGTTTTCGGTAATCGGGTGAGGCAGAGGAGCACGCCCTGCTCACCGGAGAAGGCGGTCAACTGCTCGAAGGCATCCGACCCGGACGGCTGGCGGGCGAGAATGAATGCGCTGGTCTGGAGCTGCTGGCCGGGCATCAACGGAGCGCAAGGGGCGAAGGGCAAAGAGCCAAGCGCAAAGCGCGGCAGAGCGGAGGGGCGAGCTCCCGCGAGGCCGGTTTCGCGGCGGCTCTGGTATGACGCGTTCGCGGTCCAGCAGGAGCTGGACCCTCCACTCAAATCAGGTTCGTGGGAACCGGCCCGTGTTCAGCCATCGTCGAAGCAATAAGCATGGGCCTGTCAGGGGGCCGGTGCGGCCGAGCTGATGCTCGGCCCTCCACCGAAATCCGCCACAATCAGCGCGTGCCCAGCGCGGCCTTGGCGGCGGCGGGGTTGGCCCAGGACGGGAGGACGGCGCCGCAGGAGATCACGGTTTTCATGCCGTCGCCAACGGACATTTCGAGTTCGATGATCTCATCTTCGGGGAGATAAACGAAGAAACCGTTGACCGGGCTGGGGCAGGTGGGAACGAAGATGGCCCAGTGCCGGGCCTTGAGATGGGAATGCGGTTCGCCGAAACCGGTATTGGTGACGAAGCCGATCGTGTAGGCGCCGGCCCGGGGAAACTGCACGAGTACAACCTTGCTGAACTGGGTCCGGTCCTTGGCGCCGAAGGTCTCGATGAATTGCTTCACACTGTTGTAGAAGCTGCCGATGCCGGGAATATTCTGGATGAAGCGCTCGGCGGTGGCTCCGATGAGGCGGCCGAGAAACAGTCGTGAAACAAAGCCGAGGAGCGTGACAAGGCCCAAGGCAATGACCGTGGTGACAACATCCCAGAAAATCGCAGGCAGGTGCTGGAGCGTCCCGGGCAGGTAGGGGGAAAAGAGTGGCGTGATCGATCCGCCAACGAACCCGATGATCAGGCGCAAGGCCCAGACCGTCACGACGAGCGGCGCGACCAGCAGGAGGCCGGTGAGGAAGGCATTGCGGAGGGAAGTGAAGCGGGTCTCGGACATGGACGGCGGAGTGAACCACAGAAGGACGCGGTTGCACACAGATTTTTTGGAGGCACCCGATACAGTCCAAACCATCGCCACTATCATCCTGAGCCGAGCGAAGAATCCACGGGGAAGTCACGACACGCGCCGCCAGCTTGGATCTTTCGCCCGGCTCGGGACGACGGTGGGGTTACTTTAATTGGAATGCCGGAATCGCGGCGGCTTCCTGTAACAGTTTCATCGCCCGGGCCTCAGCGGCGCGCATGCGGCGTTTTTTTGCCGGTTGAAGGTCGTCGTAGCCGGCGAGATGCAGCCAGCCATGGACGACGTAAAGAGTCAGTTCGATGGCGAAGGCATTTTGGAGGGCCCGCGTCCCCGCGAGCCGGGTTTTATGGAGGGCCGAGCTCCTGCTCGGCCGCGGCCCAGCGGGTGCGGAGCCCTCCACCGAGCCCGACTCGCGGGGACGCGGGCCCTCCACTAAACCAACGTATTTTGCCGCGGTATCGGCGGAGACGCAGATTTCACCGGCGAGTCCGGCCATGACATCGCCTTCGAAGGTGATGACGTCGGTGGCCGTCGGGTCGCTCATAAAGTCGCCGTGGATCTTGGCGAGGGCGGGGTCGGTCAGGAAAACGAGGGAGAGCTCGCCTGCGGGGCAGGAGCCCCGGATTTTCGATTTTGGATTCTTGATTCTCGGTTGGAACGCCTCCAACCGCGGACGCGGGAGGCTCAGATAAGGCAGGTCGCCGGAGAGCATCTCGAATCGCTCATCAAGCAGGGTGATGGCCTTGGCGACGGCGGCGCGAGGCACATGCAACCGCGGGTGGGCGTTCCGAATGGAAATTTCGCGTGGGATGGGCGGAACGTTTGTCATACATTATATGACAAACGTTCAGGGGGTGCCGGGACCGATGGGTTCGGCGTTTTTGGCCTGCTCGTAGGCCTCGAGGATTTTTTGCACGAGGGGGTGGCGGACGACGTCGCTGGCGGTGAAGTGATGAAAGTCGATGCCGGGGATGTTGCGCAGAATGCGGGGGGCTTGCACGAGGCCGGAGACCTTGGCGCGGGGCAGGTCGATCTGGGTAATGTCGCCCGTGACGATCATGCGCGATTCATCGCCGAGGCGGGTGAGGAACATCATCATCTGCTCGGGCGTCGTGTTCTGGGCCTCGTCCAGGATGACGTAGGCATTGGCCAGCGTGCGGCCGCGCATGTAGGCGAGGGGAGCGATCTCGATAACGCCTTTTTCCGAAAGGGTGGCAACGTCCTCGGCGTCTAGCATGTCGTGGAGCGCATCGTAGAGCGGACGGAGATAAGGCAGGATTTTCTCGCGGAGATCGCCGGGCAGGAAGCCGAGGGTTTCGCCGGCCTCGACGGCGGGGCGCGTCAGGACGATTCGCTGAACCTGGTTTTTCAGCAGGGCAGAGATCGCGGCGGCCATCGCCAGATACGTTTTGCCCGTGCCAGCGGGGCCGATGCCGAACACCACGGGGTTTTTCTGGATGGCTTGCAGATAGAGTTTCTGGCCGAGGGTTTTCGGGACGATGCTCTTGCGGCGCGTGGCGATGACGACCGGATCGTTGATGAGCGAGCGGAGGCCGCTGCCGTCGTCCCGGACGTGCAGATCGAGGAGCCGGAGAAAGTCGGGCGAACGATACGCCAGCCCTTGGGTGCGGCCGGTGTTGAGCAGCGTGAAGAACTCCTCGGCGCGCGCGACGGCCTCCGCAGAGCCGTCGATCTTCAGCCAGTCATCCCGCGTGACGAGGCGGACTCCGAGCGCCTTTTCGACGCGGGCGAGGTTGTCCTCGCTGCCGCAGTAAAGCTGACTGAGGTGGCGGGCGTTGGGGTAGGCGAGGGTTTTGGTGACAGACACGGGGATGATGACGAATGCCGAATACCGAATGACGAATGGGCGGAGCGCGGAACGCGGGAAGGCTGATCAGGTGATTATCATTTGGCCTTCGTCAGTTGGGCGGCGGTGTCGCGCAGGCGCTGGTACATGGCTTCGAGGGACTGCGGGAGCACGCGGGTCTGCCCGATCACAGGCATGAAGTTGGTGTCGCCGTTCCAGCGCGGGACGATGTGCGCGTGGAGATGGGGAATGCTGCCGCCAGCGGCGGAGCCGAGATTGAAGCCGACGTTGAAGCCGTTTGGATTTACGGCCGCCTTGAGCATTTCCTTGCCGAGGATGATCTCGTCCATCAGATCGGCGCGTTCGGCTGAGGTGAGCTCGGAAAGATCGGTCGCGGCGCGGAAAGGGATGGCGAGGAGGTGGCCCGGATTGTACGGGTAGCGATTGAGGATGAGATAGGACAACGGACTGCGATGGACAATCAGCGCCTCGGCGTCGTTCCCCAGTTTGGGGAGTTCGGCGAAGGGATTCGCGCCCTCGGGCAGGCGGGGGGCCTCGATGTATTCCATGCGCCAGTAGGCGTGCAGGTGGTCCATGTTTCGGGCAGATTTGCCCCGCAAAGCGGCGATGTCAAAGCGTCATGCTTCGCAGCGTCGCCATCGCCGGCTTGCGGTACCACCGGCGAACGGCAAGCTGATCGCATGTTGGTAGAATTCAATTGCGTCAGGCAGGAGCCGGGGGCGGGGCGTCGCCGCTGGTTTCAAGGGTCGGGCCTCGAACTGATCGTATGGCTGGACGCTGCCGCGGAGATCGAGGGATTCCAGATTTGTTATCACGGTGCGGGTTTTCAGGAACACGCGCTCACCTGGCGCCAAAGCGGTGGTTTCAGCCACGCCAGGGTAGATACCGGGGACACCCGGCCGGACAAGAACCTGACTCCCATTCTCGTGGCCGACGGAGAGGTGCCCTGGGAAAAGTTGCGCAGTGAATTTGCCGCGGATAGCGGGATGTTGGAGCCGGCGTTGCGCGATTTTGTCACTTCCCGGTTGGCGGAGGGCGGGAGCTGATGGATCGGCGTCTCCTCTGGTTCTGCGGTTTGCTGGTACCCGTGCTGGTATGGTCGGCGGTGGCGCCGCATGATCGGTTTACCTGGTTTCTGGAAGTGGCGCCGATTTTTGTGGGCGTGCCGATCGCGCTGGCGGTGCAGCGGCGTTTTCCGCTTTCGTCGCTGCTGCTCGTGCTCCTGTGGGGGCACAGCGTTGTTCTGATCTTCGGAGGTCATTACACGTATGCCCGGGTGCCGTTGGGGAATTGGGCGATGGAATGGTTCGGCTGGACGCGGAACAATTACGACAAGCTCGGGCATTTTGCGCAGGGCTTCGTGCCGGCGATCCTAACGCGGGAGATATT
This sequence comes from Lacunisphaera sp., assembly GCA_036568985.1. Classification (GTDB taxonomy): domain Bacteria; phylum Verrucomicrobiota; class Verrucomicrobiia; order Opitutales; family Opitutaceae; genus Lacunisphaera. The sequence goes on from DATCRM010000103.1 coordinate 9,321, forward strand.
GGTTCGGACGTCGCCATTGGGAGGACGCAGCCCATTCGACGCGTCCGCCCGGGGCGGACTTGCTCAGGGCACTTGCCCGGCAAAGCCGAGCAAGTGGCTGCCGTTTCTCGTGGTCAGCGTGTGCCTGGCGTTCAGCGCGCTCTATGAGCTGATCGAGTGGTGGGTGGCGGTGGCGAGCGGCGCAGCGGCCGATGACTTCCTGGGGACGCAGGGTTACGCGTGGGACACGCAGTCCGACATGGCCTGGGCGTTGGGCGGGGCGATTGTGGCGCTGACGCTCATGAGCCGCGCGCATGATCGATCGATGGAGAAAGCGGCCGGGCGGAACGGGTGAGGCGATCTGTAGCGGCGGTCGATGACCGCTGACCGAACATCGTTTGAGCTTCGTCGGCGGTCATAGACCGTCGCTACAGCCGCAGCCGACTCTTACTTCGGTCTGGCGATGAAGGTGTAGACGCGGCTGCCGCCGAGGTAGCGGCGGGCGACTTCCTCAATCTCTTCGCGCTTCATGGACTGGTAATCGCTGCTGCGGGTGAGCGGCCACTCGACGCGGGAGGGCACTTCCTGCATGCGGGAGAGAACGTGATAGTTCCAGTAACCATTGTTGCGAAGCTCCTGCTTGAGGTTGGCGAGGCGCGGCTCGAGGACGCGCTGGAATTCGTCGGCGGTGATACCCTTGGCCACGATGTCTGCAGCGATGCGGCGCGTGAGGCTGGCAACGCGCTCGGCCATTTTCGGCGCCGTTTCGATCTCGACGTAGAGATAGCCGAAGCCAGGCCAGATGTCGCTGCCCCAGACCTCCTGCAGGGGACCGTAGGTGGCGCCGAGTTCTTCACGAATCTTCACGCGCAAACGGTCGTTGAGAATTTCGGCCAGCACCTGGAGCTTCCGGCTGGTGTGGTAGTCGTCGCCGTCAACGCCCGGCCAGTAGACGCGCACGGCGGCCTTGCCGGGTTCGCTGCCCTCAAGTTGCCAGACCTGCTGGATCGGCTTGGCGGGGAGCGAGGGTTTGCGCGCGAGATCGGGCTTGGGATCCGGCTTTCGGGCCGGCAGCGCACCGAGCGTGCGGGCGACGGCGGCGATGGATTTTTCCACGTCGAGATCGCCCGCGAGACCCAACTCGATGCTGCCGGACGCAAGCACCGGACGCAGCCAGGCTTCGACCTCCTTGGGCTGGCGTTTCTGAATCATGGTCGGGAGCGGCAGGCCATACCGGGTGTCGCCGCCAGCCATGATCGTGGGACAGACGGCGCGCAGGAATTGCACGGGTTCGCGGTTGACGGTGGGATAGTACGATTGCAGGCGGGAAATCGTGCTTTGCCAGCCCTCGGCCCGGAAGGCGGGATCGGTGATGAAGGCCGCGACCAGCTGAAGGAGTTTCTCCAGTTTATCGGGGCTGGCATAGCCGGTGAAATAAAAGCCGTCTTCCTCGACGTTGAAGTTGAAGCTCAACGTGTCCGCGGCCAGGCGCCGGCCGAGCTCGAGATTGTCATAGCGCCCGAGGCCGCCCGCGACGTAGGAGCCGCTGGCAATAACGGCGAGGCCGGGCTGATCGGGCGGTTCGGCGGCTTCTCCCCGACCCAGTCGCAGCCGGAGATAAACGTGATTCTTCTCGTAGTCCGTCTGCTTGAGGTTGAGGCGCACGCCATTGGCGAAGGCGAGCGAGTGAATGTCGGCGCGGTCGTCGTGCGTGCGCGCGGCGACCGCGCCGGGCGGACCGAAATCCGTGTAGTCGAACGCATCGATCGTGCGGGTATCTTTGCCGGTGAAGAAGCTGGCGTAGGCGCTTTCTTCATAGGCGCCCGACAGTTCCTTGTCGGTCAGCGGTGTCTCATAGTGCCCGATGACGGCGAGCCGGCGGTTGGGCGACGTCCAGAGGGAGCGGAAAGCCTCGGCGCAGGTTTCGGGCGTGAGGCTGTCGACAGCCGGGCCGGCCAGTTCAGCGTCGGTGGCCGCGGAGGAGTTGATGAAGTTGAATTCCAACGCAGTGCGGATCGCCTGGGCGATCTGCTGGGACGGACGGTTGGCCTCGGTGCGGATCGCCTCATCGAGGGAGTTTCGGTAGGACTGGGCGACGAGTTTCACTTCGTCCGCGGTGAAGCCGTGGAGCAAGGCGCGGCGCAGCTCCTGCTCGGCGAGGCGCACGCCCGAACGCCAAAGGTCCGCGCGGGTGTCCACCCGGACAAGCAGCTGCCGGCGCAACCCGAATTCGTTGGTCCAGGTGGCCTGGCAGTCGCCGATATCGGCAGGCTGCTGCCGGGCGATTTCGGCCAGCCGGGTCGAGAGGATTGCAAAGCCGGTGTTTTCGGCCAGCTGCTGGCGTCGTCGCGCGATAGTGTCAGCCGAGGAGGGCACGTTGGTGATGCTATAGAGTTGGGAACTGGTCCCGCCGGGCAGGGGACTGGCCAGAAAGCGCACCTGCAGATCTTCGGGCACTGGAGCCGTGAAACCCAGATCGGGGTCCCGTGGTTCCTCGGGGGTGGCGGGGCGGAGGGAGGCGAATTGCTCGCGGATCAGGCGCTCCAGCAGGTCCGGTTCGGCGTCGCCCACCGCGATGACGGTGAGGCGGGAGGGACGATACCAGGTCCGGTAGAATTCCCGCAGACGCTCGGGCGTGGCCGATTCCACGGACTCGGGCGTGCCGATCGGAGCGCGGCGGGTGATCAGCGTGCCGGGGTGGAGGAACGCCGTGAGTTCCTCGCCCACCCGTGACGCGGACGAGTCCCGGGTGCGGCGCTCGCTCTCGATGACCTTGGCCTCGCGCTTCACCTCGGCCTTGTTGATCACGGCGCTGTCGGTGAAGTCGCGCAGGATCGAGAGGCCGAGCGCGATCTTTTCGGGCGAGTTGTGCGGCAGGTCGAGGTTGTAGAAGGTGGTGGTGTAGTTGGTGAACGCGCTGGTGTCGGCGCCCATCTCGAGGCCCTCATGCTGGAGGAAGTTCACGATGGAGGTGGCGGGGTATTTTTTGGTCCCGCGGAACATCATGTGCTCGATGAAATGCGCATACCCGCGCTGGTCGTTGCGCTCGTGCACAGAACCGGCGGCGACTTGCAGGATGAGGTAAACGCGGCCGGCTGGTTCGGTGTTTTTGCGCACGGCATAGCGCAGACCGTTTTCCAAGCGGCCCCAGCGGATGGCCGGATCGGGCGGGACATCCCCAAGTTCGTGCGGCCACGGCGCCGCAAAGGCGAAAGGGAGGGACAGGACCGCAAGCCAGAGCAGCGCGAGAAGGCGGAGGATGATCCGGGCGGAGGAGGACGGCATGCGTTGATCGGGGCGGTGTGGTCCGACAAAGGGTGAACGTACCGGACGTGGCAACGGCGGAGTGACCAAGAATCCATTTGTTGGAGTCCTCAGGGAGCGAGCAAGCTCGCTGATCCACGGAGTAAGATCACGGAGCCATTGGACCCCCGGGGAATAAACTCATGGCCGAGTCACGTCGGTTTTTATTGCCGCAAAAGAACGCAAGGAGCGCAGGGATCATTCCATCCGGTCTGACTTCAGACTGCGCTTTTTTGAGATCTATGCGTTCTTTCGCGGCTACATTTCCGGTTGATCCGCGCTAGCCTGAATATTTCACAGGCTGATGGGCGTTCATACCACACCCCGCCCTGCGGGCACCCCTCTCAAGAGGGGATCTCTGCAGCCGTGGTTCGGGTCCCCTCTATGAAGAGGGGTGGCGCGAAGCGACGGGGTGTGTAGGTGGGGCATTGAAGAGTGTGAAATTTTCAGGCTAAGCCATGCAACAGGTGGGCGTCGGTTTCCACACCGACGCCTCTGTCGCCGATATGGAAATCGGCGACCACCTGATATGGCACGAAGTCCGGAGTGAAATGCGCTTCTATTTGCATAGATAGGGTTGAAGGCCTCGATCGCCCCGTGCTTGGAGAGGCTTGACCAATCTTAGGCGAGGAAAGGGCGAATAG